>NZ_JAUEUE010000014.1:0-212309 GCF_032485055.1 Bradyrhizobium sp. SZCCHNRI20481 | reverse complement strand
ATCATCGGCGCCCGCCGCGATTCCGTACTGCGCTCACTGCTCGGCAGCGTCTCGGCGAAGGTCGCCGCGGAGGCGGGCTGCACCGTCACGGTGGTGCGCACACGCCACGTGGTGCGCGAGGCGGATGAGGAGGATGACGACGCGCCGGCGAAGGTCGTGTCGGGGACGTGAGACGTTAGAGTTGAGATTGAAGTCCGGGTCCGATTGCGCGACCGCGCCTCTCACCTGAACGGTCGCAGCTTCATGTGCCGGTTGGCGTCCTTGTAGAGCAGATAGCGGAAGCGGCCGGGGCCGCCGGCGTAGCAGGCCTGCGGGCAGAAGGCGCGCAGCCACATGAAGTCGCCGGCCTCGACCTCGACCCAGTCGCGGTTGAGCTTGTAGACCGCCTTGCCCTCGAGCACATAGAGGCCGTGCTCCATCACATGCGTCTCCAGGAACGGGATCACGGCGCCGGGCTCGAAGGTGACGATGTTGACGTGCATGTCGTGGCGGACGTCGAGCGGATCGACGAAGCGCGTGGTGGCCCAGCGGCCCTGCGTCTCCGGCATCGCGGCAGGGGCGATCGTCGCCTCGTTGGTGACGAAAGCCTCGGGCACGGGGATGCCGGGAACGGCCTCATAGGCCTTGCGGATCCAGTGGAAGGTCGCGGGCGCCGGGCTGTCGTTGCGCAGCGTCCATTTGCAGGCCGGCGGCAGGAAGGCGTAGCCGCCATGGCCCAGGGGATGCTCTTTGCCGGCGATGGTGAGCAGGATCTCGCCGCCGACCACGAACAGCACGCCCTCGGCGTCGGGATCGGGCTCGGGCTGGGAGCTGCCGCCGCCGGGCGAGACCTCGACGATGTATTGCGAGAACGTCTCCGAGAAGCCCGACAGGGGGCGCGCGATCACCCAGGTCCGCGTCTTGTCCCAGAACGGCAGCGCCGAGGTGACGATGTCGCGCATCACGCCCTTGGGAATGACCGCGTAGGCTTCAGTGAACACGGCGCGCCCGGTGAGCAGGTCGGTCTGCGGCGGGTGGCCGCCCTGCGGCACGAAGTAGTTCGGCTTGTCCATCGTCGTCTCTCCTGCGCACGGATCAGCCTGCGCGCGCCACCATTCAGGGGATGCTTAGAAACAGCGGCTGCTCGAGCCACAGCTCCTCGAGATTGTCGGGGCTGATGCGGTCGATCACCACGAAGCGCGAGCCCTCATCGAACACCAGCAGCGGATGGTGCCAGACGTTGCGGGCGTAATTGACGCCCTGGCGTCCGCTGGCCGTGAAGGCATGGTAGCTCGCGGGATCACGCGGGTCGTCGCAGACCAGCACCAGCCAGGGCCGGTCCTGCAGCGGCATGAACAGCTGGCTGCCGAGCGGATGCCGCTCCATCAGCTTGATCTCGATCGGCTGCGGCCGCGGCTTGGCCTCGAACAGGCTGATGTTCACGTCTGCGCCGCCCGACGTCACGTCGATCGCGGCGAGGCCGTTGCAGCGGCGGGCGAAGCCCTGGTTGATCTCGATGGGTTGGGCGCCGTCGGTCTCGACGACGTCGCCGAAATCAGCAAAGGCCGCCTTGGTCAGCGGCTGCGGCGTGAGCGTGTGCATCCCGCCCCGCGTGCCTCAGATCGCTTCGCCGCGCGCCGACGCGGCGGCGCTGCGGATCGCGGAGATGTTGCTGCGGTAGGCCTCCGTCGTGCCGCCCTTGAACACCGCAGATCCTGCGACGAAGGCGTTGGCACCGGCCGCGGCCAGCGCGCCGGCATTGTCGCGGCCGACGCCGCCATCGACCTCGATATCGATCGGCCGGCCCGCGGTCATCGCGCGCAGATCCTGGATCTTGCCGATCGCGGAAGGGATGAAGGCCTGGCCGCCGAAGCCGGGATTGACCGACATGATCAGCACGAGGTCGACGAGGTCGAGCACGTATTCGATCACGCTGAGCGGGGTCGAGGGATTGAGCGAGACGCCGGCCTTCTTGCCGAGCGCACGGATCGCCTGCAGTGAGCGATGCAAGTGCGGACCGGCCTCCGCATGCACCGTGATGTGGTCGCAGCCGGCCTTGGCGAAGGCTTCGAGATAGGGATCGCACGGCGTGATCATCAGATGCGCGTCGAAGATCTTGGTCGTGTGGGGGCGCAGCGCCTTGATGACGTCGGGCCCGTAGGAGATGTTCGGCACGAAGTGACCGTCCATGACGTCGAGATGGATCCAGTCGGCGCCGGCGGCATCGACGGCGCGCACCTCCTCGCCGAGCTTGGAGAAATCCGACGCCAGGATCGACGGCGCAATGACGAGCGGGCGCGGCGTGAAGGACTGTGTCATGGGCGGCTGTTCCAGTGCGATCGGGATTGTCGCCGTATCATGCGGGCGCGGTTGCGGCAACGCGAGCGGGAAAAATCTGCCGAGCGCGGCATGACCTGCCGGGTTTGGGCATCCGCAACATCTCGAAATATCCGGACATATCAGCGGTTTGGCGCTGGCACGGGGATTGCGACGGAGAGATCCGACGTTGTTTCGCCGCGCATTGCGGCCACCTCGGAGTTTCGCCATGTGGTTTGCATTGGGGGCCGCCTCATCGGCCCTGGAAGCCCTGCAGTCGCTTGGGTCGACGAAGTCCGGTTCCGGCAAATCGGGCAATGCCGGCGGCGGCGTGTTCAGTCTGAACGGCGGCAGCTCGAGCAGCTCCGGCAATTTCAGCCCGTGGTCGAGCTCCGGCAGCAGCAGTTCGGGGCAGATCGCGCCGGAGACGATGAACGCGCTGCTCGCAGCGCAGAGCCAGTCCGGCACGTCGGGTGCGAACGCCTCGACCAGCCCGCTGCAGGACCTGTTCTCGCAGATCGACGGCGACGGTGACGGCAAGATCACAAAGTCCGAATTCGAGACCGCGCTCGGCGCCGGCGGCACCAACCTCGCCAATGCCGACAAGGTGTTCGGCAAGCTCGACAGCAACAGCGACGGCAATGTCAGCATGGACGAACTGACATCGGCGCTGCAGGGCGCGCGCGGCCGCCGTGGTCATCATCATCGTGCTGGAGCCGGGGAGGCTGGCAGCTCCGGCAATTCGTCAGGGGCAGGGGCGGACGCGCTGATGCAGGCAATGTCGGGCGCGTCGAGCTCCTCGTCGACCAACAGCGACGGCTCGACGACGACCACCATCACCTATGCCGACGGCTCCAAGGTGACGCTGACGACGCCGGCGGCCACCACCGCGTCGAACGCCGCCACGTCGTCCTACAATCTGATCGAGAAGCTGATCCAGCGGCAGTCGAAGATGCTGTCGGCCTCGACGTCCTCCACGACCGCGGTGAGCGCCTAGGCTCAGCCGCCGAAGCGGCCTTGCCAGGACGGCAGCGCGCCGGCGAACGGCAGCGGTCGCGCGTGATAGACGCCGCGTGCGATCGCGCGGGCCAGCACATTGGCCGCGACCATGCCGAGCTCGCTCAGCTCGACCAGCGGCTCGATCGGCTTGGCGCAAGTCGCCGCCGCGAACACGATGTCGCCGTCGAGCGGCAGATGCACCGGATAGATCGCGCGCGCCATGCCGGTCTGCGCCATCATCGCGAGCCGCTTGGCCTGCGCCTTGGTCAAGACGGCGTCGGTCACGATGAGGCTGATGGTCGTGTTCTCGGAGGCTGACGCCGCCGGGCCGCCCTTGATGCGCATCGCCAGCATATCCGGCGTGAACGCGGCCGGCAGACCGCGGCCGCCGAACTCGCCGTCGACCTCGTACGGCGCCGCCCAGAACCACGGGCCGTCGCCGACCGTGACGCTGCCGACGGCATTGACCACCGCGATGGCAGCGACCTTGATCCCACCTGTCGTCGTCGCCGCCGCCGAGCCGAGCCCGCCCTGCAGGTTGGCCGTGGTGGCCCCGAGCCCGGCACCGACGCTGCCGAGCGCGAAGCTGGTATCGGCGGCCGCTGCGGCCGCATAGCCGAGCTCGCGATAGGGCGCGTAGCGGCCCCAGGCCTTGTTGCCGCCGTTCAAGAGGTCGAACACGATCGCGCCGGGGACGATCGGGATCAGCGCGTCGCGCACGGCAAAGCCGCGGCCCTGTTCCGCCAGCCAGGCCTGGATGCCGCTCGCGGCCTCCAGCCCGAACGCCGAGCCGCCGGACAGGGCGATGCCGTCGACCCGCTCCACCGTATTCGCAGGATCGAGCAGCGCATCCTCGCGCACGCCGGGTCCGCCGCCCCGGATGTCGATCGCGGCCACCGCCGGCTGATCGAACAGGATCGCGGTCACGCCGGACGCGAGCGCTGCGTCCTGGGCATGGCCCACGCGTACGCCCGCGATGTCGGTGAGGAGGTTTTGCACGGTCGCCCTCGCGGCAGGTGATGATGCTGGATGGATAGCGCGGCTGGCGCGAGGGCTCAATGCAACACCCGGGCTACGGCCTCACGCCTCCAGCGCAATGCGGATCATGCGGGCCAGTTCCGGCTTGCGGTAAGGCTTGGGCAGCAGCAGCACGCCGGCGTCGAGTCGGCCGTGGTGCACGATCGCGTTCTCGGTGTAGCCCGAGGTGAACAACGTCCGCAGCGCCGGCCGCCGCACCCGTGCGGCGTCGGCGAGCTGGCGGCCGTTCATGGCGCCGGGCATGATGACGTCGGTGAACAGCAGGTCGATCTCTGGATGGCGCTCCAGCACGTCGAGCGCCTCGACGGCATTGGCTGCAGCCAGCGTGGTGTAGCCGAGGCTGCCGACCTGGGCGATCACGTGCTGGCGTACCAGCAGATCATCCTCCACGACCAGGATCGTCTCATTGCCGCCGCGCGCGTCCGGCGCCTGCAAGCCCGCGCTGGTCGCCGGAGCGGACGCCGAGCGCGGCAGATACAGCTTGATCGAGGTGCCGTGGCCGACCTCGCTGTAGATCTGGATGTGGCCGCCCGACTGCTTGACGAAGCCGAATACCATGCTGAGGCCGAGCCCCGTGCCCTTGCCGGTGCCCTTGGTCGAGAAGAACGGATCGAACACCTTCTCGAGATAGGCCGGCGGAATGCCACAGCCGGTGTCGCTGACGGCGATCATCACGTAGTCACCGACGATGACCTCGCTATGGGCGTCGGCATAGTCTTGGTCGAGCGTGACGTTCGCGGTCTCCAGCATGAGCTTGCCGCCTTGCGGCATTGCATCACGCGCATTGAGCGCGAGATTGATGACCGCGGTGGCGAGCTGGTTCGGATCGGCGAGCGCGGTGCAGGGATCGGCGCCGAGGATGCGCTCGATCTCGATCTGCGCGCGAGCGTCGGCCGCAGCAAGGCTGCGGTCTCGTTCAACAGCGCATTGATGTCGAGATCGGTCGGCTGCAGCGGCTGCTTGCGGGCGAAGGCTAGCAACTGCCGCGTGAGCTGCGCGCCGCGGTCGGCGGAGTCGTCGATCAGCTTGGCGACGGAGGCGAGCTCCGGCCGGTCGGACACGGCGTCGGCAAGAATGCCGATGCTGCCGGTGATGACGGTGAGGATGTTGTTGAAGTCGTGGGCGACGCCGCCGGTGAGCTGCCCGACCGCCTCCATCTTCTGCGCCTGGCGGAATTGTGCCTCGGCGGCGCGCTTCTCGGTGAGGTCGCGGCCGACGAAGAAGTGGCGCTGCACCGGGTCCGACCAGCTCGCCATCCAGTTCAGGACGACGCCGCGGCCTTCCTTGTGCAACAGCTGCGCCTCGAAATTGTGGACGTCGCGGCCGCGGCGGCAGGCGCGCATCTGGCTACGGACCGCCTCGAGCTCGGGCGGATAGACGAAGTCGCTGGCATTGCGGCCGACCATCTCCTCCGGCCGGTAGCCGAGCACGTCCACCGCGCTCGGGCTGACCTGCATCAATTGTCCGTAGGAGTTGGCAACCAGGATCAGGTCCTGCGAGGTCTCGAAGATGCGGCGGCGCTCCTCGGTCTCACGGGTCAGGGCGGTTCGGGTGCGCTTGCTCTCGGTGATGTCGCGCGCCACCTTCGAGGCGCCGATGACCACACCATGCGCGTCGAGGATCGGCGACACGCCGAGCGATACTTCGATCTCGCGGCCGTCCTTGTGGCGGCGGATCGTCTCGTGATGCTCGATCTTCTCGCCGCCGCCGATCCGGCTCAGGATGCGATCGACCTCGCTGCGCCGTTCGGCGGGCACGATCAGGCCGATGTCGTTGCCAAGCGCCTCGTCTGCGCCGTATCCGAACAGGTGTTCGGCGGCGCGATTCCAGGACGTGATCTTGCCCTGCAGCGTCAGCGTGATGATGGCGTCGTTGGAGGATTCCACGACGGCGCTGAACAGTCGCTCGCGCGCGATGAAGCGTGCCCGCTCGCTTTCGCTCTGCCGGCGCTGCTGCTGCAGCAGCCGCGTGAGCCTCGCCTGCAGGCTGACATTGTCGGCGAGCAGGACGCCGAGTACGAAGCTCGCGGCCAGCAAGCCATAGATGCGGCCCGTGTAGTAGCCGAGGTCGAACCGGGCGGCGTTGAGCAACGAGGAGAGCGAGAGGTCGAACAGCCAGGCGCACAGCACCACCATGACCCAGAGGTCGAGAATGCTGTGCGGCCTGCGCAGCGCCAGGACGAGCAGGGCAGCCGATGTCACGCACCAGATGGCGCCGACCACGACTTTCAAAGCCGGCGTGGCAGCGTCATCGCGGACGAGCGCGGGCAGCGCCGTATCATGGGCGATCACCGCCCAGGTGAGCGCCGCAAGTGCAATCGCCACGCCGAGCACGGCGACCGATAGCGACAGCGCAACCGACCCAACGGGCGTCGGACGGCGACGGTCGTCCAGCGCATAGGCCAGAACGAACAGGGGGAACGCGCCGTGCCAGATCATGTAGATCCAGACTGCGGTCTGCGGACCTGCATCGAGCAGGCCGGTCTGAGAATACAGGCCTGGGAACACCAGCGTGTGCAGTAGCGAGGCCGGCGCGGTGAACAGGTAACCCGAGGCCAACCACAGCAGCGGTCGCGAACGCAGCAGCACGAACTGCGAGAACAGCAGGAACGCGGTGATGAGATCGTTCAGCGCCAGCGCCGACTGGTAGCTCGCGACGAACGCAGGCACCGCCGGCAACTCCACCTTGGCAAAGGGAGCGGCGGCGGCAAACAGCAAGGTCGAGATCGCAACCGCAGCGAGTGCTGCGATCTGGTCTCGGCGCGTCGCGGTGGACGTCGACAGCAGGACTTCGCGGTGATCCTCGATGCTCTGCATCTCCGGGAATCCTGCGCAACGGGAGCCAACATGCAAAAAAGGGAGTCGGTGACTGACGCGCGAAAAGTTTCTATATTCTAATAAAGGTTGTATGGTACCAGATCGCGACGTTCTGTAGAATGAGTCGATAGTTAAAGTAACTGCACCTTTACCCCAATGGGATAAATATACCGGTAGTTGTGTTCGATTTCCTTCTAGGTTGTAGGTTGTCCAACGGAAAATTCTGGAGAAGTTGATGCCACGGATTCTGGTGGTCGACGATCAGAAGGATGTGCGCGCCATGATCTGTATGGTGCTGCGCGTCAATCAGTTCGACGTGGTCGAAGCGGGAACCGCTGCGTCCGGACTGCAGTTGTTCCGCGACCAGGCGTTCGATGCCGTCATCGTCGACATCTATCTCGATGATTCCAACGGGCTCGATCTGGTCAGCAGTATGCGCGCGCTGGTTCCCGACGTGCCGGTGGTCGCAGTCTCCGGCATGACCGCCTTTGATGGCGCGTCGATGTCGGACGAGCTGACCCGTGTCGTTTACCTGCAGAAACCGTTCCGCCCGGCCGAACTGATGCGTGCCGTCGAAACGGCCCGTGCGGCAGTGGCGGCGAAGGGAGCCCCATCGCTTTCGGCCTGTGCCGGCTGAGCCGGCCTGTTACTTACTCTCCGTACGACTGTCCTGCAGGCGCTTCAACGACGAACCAAGCTCTCAGCAGAACGCCCCGGTCCAGGACCGGGGCGTTTGCATTTTGCTGATGATGATCGAAGCGGATCAGGAGTTCTATCAGGAGCCCTTGCCGCCGAGCTCGGCGTAGCCGCCCTTGGCGTCCCACTTGTAGACGACGTAGTCGATCTGCTTGATGTCGCCCTTGGCGTCGAAGCCGAGCTTGCCGAGAACGGTGTCCCACTCGCCGGCCTTGATGGTGTCCATCACCTTCTTGGCGTCAGTGGTGTTGGCCTTCTTCACCGCCTGCGACCAGACCTGGATCGCGGCGTAGGTGTAGAGCGTGTAGCCCTCGGGATCGATGTTCTTGGCCTTGAACTTGTCCACGATCGCCTTCGCGGTCGGCTTGTTGCGCGGCTCGGGGCCGAAGGTGAACAGCGTGCCTTCCGCGGCCGGGCCGGTGATCGAGGCGAACTCCTTATCGTTCATCGCGTCGCCCGCCATCAGGATGGTCTTGAGACCCTGGTCGCGCATCTGGCGCAGGATGAGGCCGGCTTCCTGATGATAGCCGCCGACATAGACGAGATCGATGTTGTCACGCTTCAGGCGGGAGACGATCGCGTTGAAGTCCTTGTCGCCCTTGTTGTAGGACTCGAACATCTTCTCGGTGACGCCGGCCTTGTTGAGCGCCTTCTTGGTCTCGTCGGCGAGACCCTTGCCGTAGGTGGTCTTGTCGTTGAGGATCGCGATGTTCTTGCCCTTGAAGTTCTTCGCGATGTAGTTGGCGGCGACGAGACCCTGCTGGTCGTCGCGGCCGCAGACGCGCGCCACGTTCCACAGCTTGCGCTCGGTGAACAGCGGGTTGGTCGACGCGGGCGTGATCTGCAGGACGTTGCTGTCGGCATAGGCCTCGGAGGCCGGGATCGACGACGACGAGCAGAAATGGCCGGCGACGAACGGAATGCCGGAGCCGGCGAGCTTTTCGGCAACCGAACGCGCCTGCTTCGGATCGCAGGCATCGTCACCCACCTGCAGTGCGAGCTTTTTGCCGAGCACGCCGCCGGCAGCATTGAGGTCGGCTACCGCCATCTCGGCGCCGTTCTGCATTTGGCGGCCGAAGGCCGATTCACTGCCGGTCATGGGGCCGGCCACGGCGATGTTGATGTCTTCGGCGAAAGCAGCGGTCGAGAGCGCCAGCGATGCGCCCAGAGCCAAGCCGATGAGTTTGAGTGGTTTCATGAGAAATCCTCGCGGGGGGTAGGTCGACACGGAACGGCCCGAACGGCGGGCCGCAGACCGCGCGCATTGTGGCTGATTTTACGGCGAAGTCACCGGCAATTTTCGACGACACCTACGAAGGACTAATGTCATTTCGGCCGGATTTTGAGGGCTCCGCCTCAGTGGCGGCCGCCCTCCAGATAGGCAGCGCGGATCTCCGGCCGCTGCAGCAGCTCGGTGCCGGTGCCCGACAGCGTAATCAGGCCGTTGACCAGCACGTAGCCGCGATGGGCGAGCTTCAGCGCGTGATTGGCGTTCTGCTCGACGATCAGCACGGTCAGACCGTCTTGGCGGTTGAGTGTCCGAATGGCGTCGAAAATCTGGCGTGCGATCAGCGGCGCCAGGCCGAGCGAGGGCTCGTCCAGCAGCAGCAGCCGCGGCCGGCTCATCAGCGCGCGCCCGATCGCCAGCATCTGCTGCTCGCCGCCGGACAGCGTGCCGCCGCGCTGGTCGATGCGCTCCTTCAGGCGCGGGAACAGCGCGAAGACGCGCTCCAGCATGCTGGCCCGCTCCGCGTCGGTCGTCTCGCCGGCGTCGGCGCCCATCTGCAGGTTTTCCGCGACGCTCATGCGCGGAAAGATGCGGCGTCCCTCCGGCGACTGCGCGATGCGCAGCTGCGCGATCTGATGCGTCGGCACCTGTGTGATGTCGTTGCCGTCGTAGACGATGTTGCCGGAGCTCGCGCGCGGCCGCCCGAAGATCGACATCATCAGGGTCGACTTGCCGGCGCCGTTGGCGCCGATCAGCGCGACGATCTCGCCGGGCTTGATGTCGAGATCGACGCCCTTGAGCGCTTCGATCTTGCCGTAGGAGGCACGCAGGCTGCGGATTGCGAGGAGGGACGCGCTCACGCCTCGGCCTCCATCACGGCTGCGGCCTCTTCCTCGTCGGTGCCGAGATAGGCCGCGATGACCTTGGGATCATCCCTGATCTCGCGCGGCGTGCCTTCCGCGATCTTGACGCCGTAGTCCATCACGACGATCCGGTCGGAGATTTCCATCACGACGCTCATGTCGTGCTCGATCAGCAGGATCGACGTGGCGTGATCGGCTCGGATCGACAGCAGCAGCTCGCTGAGGGCCGCACTCTCGCGCGCGTTGAGGCCGGCGGCCGGTTCGTCGAGGCAGAGCAGGGCCGGCGAGGTGCACATCGCGCGCGCGATCTCCAGCCGGCGCTGGTCGCCATAGGCGAGATTGCCGGCCGCGTCGTCGGCGCGGTCGATCAGCCCGACGCGCTTCAGCCAGAACACGGCCGCATCGATCGCGTTCCGCTCGGCCGCGCGCCACGAGGGCACGCCGAGCAGCCCGAGCACCGTCATGCCGGACGCGCGCATCAGCGCGTTGTGCTGCGCGACCATCAGGTTCTCGAGCGCCGTCATGCCCGGAAACAGCCGGATGTTCTGGAACGTCCGCGCCACCTTGGCCTGCTTGGAGATGTTGAAGTCCTTCAGCTTCTGCATCTCGAACTGCGCGCCGTCATCATGGGTCAGGCGGATGACGCCGGAGGTCGGCTTGTAGAAGCCGGTGATGCAGTTGAACACGGTGGTCTTGCCGGCGCCGTTGGGGCCGATCAGGGCCGTGATCTGCGTGCGTTGCGCGGTGAACGACAGCGCATTGACGGCGACGATGCCGCCGAAGCGCATGGTGAGGTTTTCAAGTGCGAGAATGGGAGCGGAGCTCATCCGTGGCCTTCCTTGACGAGGTCCGAAGAGATGCTCTTGGATTTTTCCAGGAATACGGTTGGCGCGCGATGGCCGACAATGCCGCGCGGCCGCCAGATCATCACGAGCACCATGGCGAGACCGAACACCAGCATGCGGTAGCCCTCGAGGCTTCTGAACAGCTCGAAGCCGCCGATCATGGCGAGCGCCGCCAGCGCCACGCCGAGCTGCGACCCCATGCCGCCGAGCACGACGATGGCGAGTACCAGCGCCGATTCCTGGAAGGTGAAGGATTCCGGGCTGATGAAGCCCTGGCGCGTGGCGAAGAAGGCGCCGGCGAAACCGCCGAACATCGCGCCGGTCGCAAATGCGGTCAGCTTGGTGGTGGTGATGTTGATGCCGAGCGCGCGGCAGGCGACCTCGTCCTCGCGCAGCGCTTCCCAGGCCCGGCCGATCGGCAGCCGGCGCAGCCGGATGGTGACCCAGTTGGTCAAGAGTGCCAGCGCCAGGATCAGATAGAACAGAAAAACGATGCGATGCGTCGGCGAGAACGGGATGCCGAGCATCGATGCAAGGCCGCCTTCGCCCGGTGTGAGCGGAATGCCGAACAACGTCGGTCGCGGAATCCCGGAGACGCCGTTGGGACCGCCGGTCACGTCCTGCCAGTTGATGAGAACGAGGCGGATGATCTCGCCAAAGGCCAGGGTGACGATGGCGAGGTAGTCACCGCGCAGCCGCAGCACCGGAAAGCCGAGCAGCACGCCCCAGAATGCGGCGAGAATACCGGCGAGCGGCAGGCAGATCCAGAACGACAGGCCGAAGGTGGTCGAGAGCAGGCCGTAGGAATAGGCGCCAACCGCGTAGAACGCGACGTAGCCGAGGTCGAGCAGGCCGGCGAGACCGACCACGACGTTGAGGCCCCAGCCCAGCATGACGTAGGTGAGGACCAGGATGCCGAGGTCGAGAATATAGCGCTGATTGTAGAAGATCACCGGCACCAGGAAGGTGAAGATCAGCAGCGCCGGCGCGAGATAGCGGCCGGCTACCGACATGCCGCTCTGCACGGACGGCGGCACGAAGCTGCCGAGGCCGCCGCGCGGTCCGAGCCACAGCCGCAGCAGCTCGACCGCGATCGAGCCGACGAACACCGCCGCAACCAGGCTGGCGAGGTCGCCGAAGCGGGTCCAGTATACGAGCTGGCCGCTCTGGCCCGCTTCGGTGCGGACGCCGACCATCAGGGAGAACAGACCGAGAGCGACCAGCGCACTGAGAAAGGCCTTCTTGAGGATGAAGGCGGCTCCGACCGGTTCGGAGCCTTTCGACGAGGCGGGAAGGGACGCGCTCACGCGGACTCCATCTTCAGACTTTTTCGACTTCGGGCCGGCCGAGCAGGCCGGTTGGCAGGAAGATCAGCACGACGATGAGGATCGAGAATGCCGCGACGTCCTTGTACTCCACCGAGAAATAGGCCGACCAGAACGTCTCGATCAGTCCGATCGCGAGGCCGCCGAGCATCGCGCCCGGCAGCGAGCCGATGCCGCCGAGCACCGCCGCCGTGAACGCCTTGATGCCGGCGACGAAGCCCATGAAGAAGTCGACCAGGCCGTAATACAGCAGGTACATCATGCCGGCGACGGCAGCGAGCGCCGCGCCGATCACGAAGGTCATCGAGATGGTGCGGTCGACGTCGACGCCGAGCAGTGCCGCCATGGTCTGATCCTGCTCGCAGGCGCGCATGTCGCGGCCGAGCCGCGTGCGGGATACCAGCCAGGTGAACAGCGCGAGCAGAACGATGGTGGTGATGACCACCACGATCTGAATGTTGGAGAGCTGGACGACGAAGCCGCCCGCACCCTCGTGCAGGGTATAGCCGCCGGTGATGATCGGCGGCACCGGCTTGACGCGCGCGCCCTGCGACACCTGCGAATAGTTGGTGAGCACGAACGACATGCCGATGGCGGACAGCATCGGCGCCAGGCGGAACGAGTGCCGCAGCGGGCGATAGGCGATGCGTTCGACGGTCCAGCCATAGAGCGCCGTGATGGCCATCGAGACCAGCAGCACGATCAGCAGAATGACCGGAACCGCAGTCAGGCCCAGCGATACCAGGACCAGGAACGAGATCAGCGCGATGAAGCCGCCGATCATGAAGATGTCGCCATGGGCGAAATTGATCATGCCGACGATGCCATAGACCATGGTGTAGCCGATGGCGATCAGGCCGTAGATCGAGCCAAGGACGAGGCCATTGATGAGCTGTTGCGCGAAATAATCCATGAACTGCCGTGAGTGAGACTGCCGATACCGGTTCGCAACGCGGCGGGGGCCTTGCAGAGCAGGTGCTGGTATGCCTGGAGATCGCACCCGCGCCCAAGGCGACGCGTGGGCCAGTACTAACAGCTAGGAACCGGGTGCCGCAACAGCGTGCAGTGCCACAATTGCGGGCTTATCCCGCCTCCTTTGACGGCGCGGTTCCCGTGCCTTTCTCGGGTCCGGCCATCGCCATCAAATGACCACCGCGGAACGCAGCACCTACCGCCGAAGGAGGTGCTCTCGCACTGGTTGCGCGCGGTAGCGAAGCGAGAACCCCATGAGCAGGCTGGCGGACGAGAACCAGGGGCACCAAAGTCCGGCCGGGAGACCGAACCGGCAAGATGAGGGACACGGAGGGGCAGCCCGCGTCCCGGCCAGCAATACCAGGACCCGCGTCTGCAGGACCGCTCGTTGGCGTGGACACTGGAGGATTCGCTTTCAGCTCGGATTCTCTCGCCGCCGCTCGGGCTAGCCGCTGAGGCCAATGATGGCGAAGGAGGCGCGAGCGACGAGGGCCGCGACCTTGGACGTCGAGCGCATCGAGCTGATCTTGTCGCTGGCGCCGCTCATATGCCGCTACCGCTGTCTTCCGTCGAACCAGGCACTTTTGCCATCAGCTTCGACTGGAGCCTGACCAAGGCGTCGCGCAGCCGCGTCGCCTCATCGTACCGGGTTTCCCGAGCCACCATGCCGGAAAACGGATCTTTCACCATGGTCTCGGCGGCCTGGGCAAGACGGCGCATCGGCGTCGCCACCCATTTCGCGGCGAAATTGAGCAGCACCAGGATCGAGAACACGCCACCGGCAACGTTGAACCAAAACGAGCGCACAAGCTGGCGGGTCGGCAGCATCGCGGCAACGGCGTCCTGCCGGATCAGAAGGGACCAGCCGAAGCTCGGCAGATCGGCGTACTTCACGGTGGGGAACGTGACGGTGAAATAGTCCTTGCCGTCGGGCCATCGCTCGATGAGCGCGACCGGGGCCCCGCGGCTTGCGGCCTGCGCCGAGCCGATCGTCAGTTGCTTGCCGACGAGATCCGGCGGGCCGAACAGCACGATGCTCTCGCGCGACAGCAACACCAGATCGATGTCGCGCGACGCCAGCGCCGCGACGGATTCGATCACCCATTTCCAATCGATTTGGGCCCCGATGACACCGGCGGGGGCGCCGTCGTGCATCAGCGGAGCCGACATGGCGATCAAGCGGTCCGGTCCCGAAGCGGCCTGCAACATCCGGCCCAGGGTCTCTGGTTCGCGATCATCGACCGCCGTCGGCACCCCGAGTCCATGCCGGAACCAGCGCAGGTCGGCGACGCTTTGTCCTTCCAGCATCCGGTCCTTGCTCGCGATGACCTTGCCGCCGGGGTCGGCGATGCCGAGCCAGGCATAGCGCGGCTGGAACTGGCTCACGAACTGGATCTGTCGGCGCGCCTCGGCGACGTCGGCGGGGTCGATGATCGCGGCGAGCCGCGACACGTCGATCCACGTGCCGTACATCTGTCGCGCCAGCAGGTTTGCGCTGAGCTCACCGCGCGTCCTCAGCTGCTCGATCGCGAGCTCCTCGCCGCGCCGCTGCAGCGACGCCGAATAGAGGATGGCAACGGCCAGCGCCGTCACGACGATCAGTGTCGTGCCGCCGAGGAACACCGCTGTCTGTAAGCTCCACCGTCGCCTCGTCATCGTCTTCTCCTCAATCGGCCACGGCTCGCGCGAGTTCTTTCAGCATGCGGCCGAGATCGCCGCTGTCGGCGCCGGGCACTCCGCTCGCGGTGTGCAGCCGCTCGATGATCTGGGCGCGCTGCTGCGGCGTCACCGTAAATATGAGCCGGTAGCCGTCGTTGGTCGGCGCCGCGACCTTGGTCGGGATATCGCCGATCAGGGGCAAAGTGAGCGTGCCGATGGCGCCGGTCGCAAGGCCGACCGGACCGCTGACGCGTGCGCCGCCGGGGCCGAGATTGACGATCCAGCCGCGTTGCGGCTCGCCGTCGACCGTCAGGGTTATCGGCTCGACGATCTGGCGTTGCGGCCGGTTGTAGCGTGGACGGTCGATGCACACGGCGATCGCCACCGACAGGACCAGAATGTTGTAGATCGTCCAGAACATCACGACGATGACGCCGTCTCCCGCGGTCCCCGTGGTATTGAAGACAAAATCGGACGTCAGCGACACGATCATGCCACCGATCGTCAGCGCCATCAGGATCAGGAAGGGCCGCATCAGCGGCCATTGGACGATGATCTTGGCGCGATCGCCGCCCTTGGCGGTCACCGAGAATTTGTGCGGACCGGGGGAGAGCAGGCCGAGAGCGGCGGCGCGGAGCACGGGCCAGGCGGCGACGATCTGCGAGACATCGTTGACGATCGGTATGAACAGTCCCTTGGACAGCCAGTTCAGCGTGTACATGATCGAGAGATAATAGGGGCCGTAATACCGGATGATGTCGGCGATCGAGGCGTTCACCACCGTCACCCCGCCCCACCAGTAGAGCAGTGGACAGATCAGCGCGGCGAGGCGGAACGGATAGGTCGACGTCCAGTAAAGCAGCGAGTCGAGCACGCTGAGCCGGTGGAAGAAGTCGAGACCATGGGAGCCGAATGGATTGTAGACGTTGCGCACGATCTGCATGAGGCCGAGGCACCAGCGGCCGCGCTGCGTGACGTATTCCGCAAGGCCTTCCGGCGCCAATCCCTCCGACAACGCCTCGTTCAGGTAGACGGTCTGGTAGCCGTGCGCGGACAGGCGCAGCGTGAGCAGGAAATCCTCGGTGACGCTCTCGGTCGGCACGCCGCCGATCATCTCTACGGCGTAGACGCGGAATATCGAGGAGGTGCCGCAGCACATTGCGATGCCCCAGGCGTCGCGCGCCGGCTCGACGTTGTCGAAGAAGTGGCGCTGCTCGTCGGGATAGGACGCGCCGATGCCGAGATTGTGCTGGATCGGGTCCGGGTTGAAGAAGTGCTGGGGTGTCTGTACGAGGCCGACAGCCGGATCGTGGAACAACGCGAGCGTCCGCTCGACGAAGTCGAGATGAGGCACGAAGTCGGCGTCGAGAACGGCGACGAAATCCGGCCGGTCCGCATCCGCCGCGCGCAGCCGCAAGGCATTGTTGATGTTGCCGGCCTTGGCGTGCGACTTGTCGGTACGGGCGACATAGCCGATGCCGTGCTCGGTGCAGTAATCCCGGAGCCAGGCCCGGCTGCCGTCGTCGAGGACGAAGACGCGCAAAGCCGCATAAGTGATCGCCTTGGCGCCGACGATGGTTCGCTCCAGGACCTCGAGCTGCTCGTTGTAGGTGGTGATGAAGATGTCGACACGAGGCGGCGGCCTCGGAAGCCACCAGCCGGCATGGCGATCAGCCTCCGTCGTCCGCTCCTTGGTCCTGGTCAGGATCAGGAAGGCGAAGGACGACGAAACAACGGTGAGCGCTTCGAGAACGGCGAAGCCCCAGCTGAGGATCCCATCCGGCGTGAGGCCGGGCGGAGCAAGGGTCTCGGTGAAGCGCCAGGCGACATAGCGCCAGGCCAGCAGGATCGAGCCGCTGAGGAGCAGGGTCCGCCAGTACCATATCTTCGGGTCCAGGAGGGGCAACACCAGGACGCGCAGCCCTACGATGATCGCAACGACTGCGAACGCGGACAGGAATGGTGACAGCGTCGGCATCAGTAGCCGTACCGGGCGACGAAGCCGCGCAATGCCGCGATCGGTCCGCTGGTGAAGATCACCCGGCCGGTGCGCCCGATGGCGCAGGACAGATCCGGCTGCTTGGCGAGATCTGGCACCGCAACGGTGACGTCGAAGCGCTGCAAGTGCTGCGGCGTCGGGCCGACGGCGAGATTGGCGTAGAGTTGCGAGGCGCCCGAGCCGCCGAGACGTGTCACCGTCCCATCGAATATCCGGTCGTCTCCGAACAGACGGAACTGCACCGGGGCGCCGATCGACAGGCTGGCGTAGAGACTTTCGGGAACGCTCGCGGTCACCACGAGACTGTTGCAGTCCACCAGCTTGGCGAGATCCTGACCGCGACGGGCATATTCGCCGTCGTCGACGAGGAAATCCCAGGCCATGCCCGGGACGCGGGCCCTCAGCGTCGCCGAGGTCAGTCGGTTGATCCGGACGCGTTCGGCGTTGATCTGCTGCTCGTATTGGACCAGGCGGGATTGGATCTGCTGCTCGTCCACGGCAAGTTCGGCGAGGCGCAGGTCGAGCTCGTGAATGCGCTGCATCGAGAACGGCACGTCGTTGTAGGAGTCGCCTATGAAGACCCCCGATTGCGCGGAGCCGAGCTCGGTCTCGACATAGTTGGTGCGCTGTTTCGCGCTTTCCAAATCCTGCTTGGCGATATCGAGCGAGGCGCTGGCCTGGTCGAGGCCGGCGACCGTCTGGACCCCGCGTTCCTTCAGCTCGTTGGCCCGCGTGAAGGTGAGATCAGCGAGCTTCAGCCGGGCGGCCGCGGCATCCTCCGCCGCCTTGGCCTCGGCGATGCGTGCCGCGATCTGGCGGACGCGGCCGGTCTTGTAGTTGGCCGACTGGGCCGCGAAGGCGGCCCGCGCTTGCTCGAGCGCCGAACGCTGCGCCGGAACCCGCTTGAGCGCGATCTTCTGCTCGTCACGGTCGCGCTCGAGATTGAGCAGGCGCGTGGTGTCGAACCGGTCGTCGACGATCTCGGCCATGAGTTCCCCGGCGTTGACCCTGACGCCGATATGGCTCACCCCCAGCGTCACGCGGCCTTCGATCGGCGCGCGCACGACGTAAAGCCGGGCATTGACGGTCGCGTCGCCTGAAGTTCCGGCGAAATGCTCGCCGACCAGGATGTAGAGGCCGCCGGCCAGCAGGAGGATGCCGATGAAGATCCGAGCCAGTCTCATGCAGTACTCCCGCTCGGCGGCTGCCTGCCGCATCACGATCGAGCTGTGCGAAACGCAGCAATGCTCGTCTTAAGATAGTATGATATTGTCAAGCTACTTTGACGCTAGTCAAAAGCAACGATGGTGCGGCGCACATAATTGCGGTGCAGCGGCCATCGACGCGATCGGACTGCCGGCGCATCGATCGTGACCCCGATGCAGGCGTCGGTTACGGCGATCATTCAGCGGAGCAGCCGCATCGCGGTGCTGAAGACGAAGCGGGCGCGCAATGTCGGATGCGATGCAGATGTTCGAGGAGGCGTTGATGGCCGGGAAGGCCGCCGTCACGCGGGAAGTCGAGGCCTGATCGGCGAGGTCATCGGCACGGCCTCTTGGACGGTGACCGTTAGTGGATCGCGCCCGTCGCCACCCTGTTAAGGTAAACGAATGGTTTAAATTGCCGGGCGCGTTTGCCGCGCGTTAGCTCGTCTGGAAATCGGTCGGGCGGGCGGTTTGTGGGATGGAAAGGTGGGCGTGACATGATCAAGGATTGCGTGATCAGGAATTGGCGGCTCAGTTGCGTCAACGGTGTGCTGCTGGCGCTCTATTTCGTGCCCGCCTGGACCATCATCGCGTTTCAGATCATGGTGTCGCCGATCCAGGGGCTGTTCGCGCGGCCCAATATTGCGGTGGCCTTGTTCATCAGCGACTACCTGCAGCTGTCGGGCATCGAGACGGTCCGCGCCGCCTGGCTGCTTGCGCTGGCGCGACTGACGGTCGCAGGCTTCTTCGCGATGTTTCTGGTCCTGATCCTGGTTCCGCGGGTGCGAAAGGTGGCCGGCTATGTCGAGGCGCTGTCGATCGGGCTCGCTTTCGGCAGCATGCTCGCCTTCTTCAGCATGATCATGGCCGCCAAATTCGGGGAGCCCCAGGCACTGCGTCTGCATGCCACGGAACTCCTGATGCTGCTCGGCACGGCCATCGTCATGCTGGTGGAGAAGCCGTCGACGCAAGCCTCGCCGTCCTCCGCATCCGCTCCGCCGAAGATGGGGCCCACGGCGACGCCGGCGCCGCAGCAGGCGTAACGCCCTGATCCATCGCGGTGCGTCAGCGCTGGGTCAGAAAGCCCAGCACGGCATCGTTGAACTGGCCCGCCGCTTCGACATTCGAGATGTGCGCGGCATCGACGATGGTCATGCTGGCGCCGGGGATCCGGCTGCGGATCGCTTCCGCCATCGCGATCGGCGTCGACTTGTCGTAGCGGCCGGCCACGACGAGGGTTGGGCTTTTGATGGCCGGCAGGTCCTCGCGCAGGTCCAGCGCCCGCAGTGCTTTGCAGCAAGCAAGATAGCCCTCGACCGGGGTGGCCACGAGCATTGCCTTCATCCGGTCGGCAACGTCGGGATTGTGATCACGAAACTCCTGAGTCAGCCAGCCGGCGATGACCGTGTCGGCGATTCCAGCGAGTCCGCTGTCCTCGACCGCCTTGATGCGGGCGTCCCAGATTGCCGGATCGGGGTAGTAGCAGGTGGTGTTGGCGAGCACGAGCTTGCCTACACGTTCAGGAGCGTGGGCCGCGAGCCACTGCCCGACCATGCCGCCCATCGACACGCCGCACCAGTGCACCTTCTCGATGTTGAGGTCATCGAGAATCGCCAGCGCATCGCGGCCGAATCGCTCGATCGAGTAGGGCCCGGGCGGCACTTGCGACTTGCCATGACCGCGCCGGTCATAGCGGATCACGCGGAACACCTGCGTGAAGGCGCGCATCTGCGGCTCCCACATCTGCAGCGTCGAGCCGAGCGAGTTCGAGAGCATCAGGGTCGGTCCGCCGTCGCGGCCCTCGACGGTGACATTCAACAGACAGCCGTCGGCATCGATCATCGGCATGGGCGGAATCCTTGTCGCAGGCGGCCGCGCCGCCAGAGGAATCGTGCAGATTCGATGGCGAACTAACCACCCCCACCGCCGTCTGCCAATCAAAACTCAACGGCGGCGAGATCCGGAATGCTGCGGTGCTCCGGCTTTTCTGCAACGCTTCCGGTCGCTGCTCGCCCTTCCTTTTGGACGTTCGGTGCTTTACTTGAATGCCTCTAACCGCGCCAATCGGGGGAGATGCACATGGCAATGACGATGACGGGCGAGGTCCAGCTGGCCGCTCCGCGAGAGCAGGTCTGGGCCAAGCTGAACGATCCGGAGGTGCTCAAGGCCTGCATTCCCGGCTGCGAGGAACTGGAGAAGACCGAGGATGGTGGCTTCCGTGCCGTCGCCAAGATGAAGGTCGGACCGGTCTCCGCGCGCTTCAAGGGCAAGGTCACCTTGAGCGATCTCGATCCGCCGAACGGCTACAAGATCTCCGGCGAAGGTGAGGGCGGCGTCGCGGGATTCGCCAAGGGCGGTGCGGTCGTTGCGCTGGCGGACAAGGACGGTGGCACGCTGTTGACCTACAATGTCGAGGCACAGATCGGCGGCAAGCTGGCGCAGCTCGGCCAGCGGCTGATCAACGGCACCGCCAAGAAACTCGCCGACGAATTCTTCGCCAACTTCGCCAAGGCCGTTCAAGGCTGACCGCAACCGACCCATGCGCGGCCGGGGGCGAGGTTGCCCGCCGCCGGGAGCGCCCATATGATGGTTTTCGACTGATTTTGCTGGGCTGCGCTGCAGTGCAACGCTGTCGCGCGGATAATAGAGAGTCCTGAATGGCCAAGATTTCCATGATTGTGAACGGTAATCCCGTCACGGCGAACGTCGACCCGCGGACGCTGCTGGTGCAGTTCTTGCGCGAGAATCTGCGCCTCACCGGCACACATGTCGGCTGCGACACGTCGCAATGCGGCGCCTGCGTCGTCCATCTCGATGGCAAGGCGGTCAAATCCTGCACGACATTGGCCGTGATGGCCGATGGTCATGAGGTCAGGACGATCGAGGGGCTCGCCGCCGACGGCGCGCCGCTGCATCCGATGCAGGAAGCGTTTCGCGAACACCATGGCCTGCAATGCGGCTTCTGCACGCCCGGCATGATCATGACCGCGGTCGATCTCGTCCATCGCAAGGGACATGAGCTCAGCGAAGAGACCATCCGCGAGGAGCTGGAAGGCAATCTCTGCCGCTGCACCGGCTATCAGAACATCGTGCAATCGATCGCCGCCGGCGCGAAGGCGATGGCCAAATCGGACCTCGCCTAAACGTCTGACCTCGCCCCAGTCGGCCCGCTGCGCACAGGACATTTCCCCATGTACGAATTCAAATATCATCGGCCGGCGACCGTGCGCCAGGCCGCCAATCTCCTCACCAAGAACGAAGACGCCAAGCTGGTCGCCGGCGGCCACACGCTGGTGCCGGTCATGAAGCAGCGGCTCGCGAGCCCGCCGCATCTGGTCGATCTCTCCCATGTCGAGGGGCTCGATACGATCGAGGTGAAAGGCCGCAACCTGGTGATCGGCGCGATGGCGCGTCATGCCGACGTCGCCAACTCCGCAACGGTCGGCGAGGCCATTCCGGCGCTCGCACATCTGGCGAGCCTGATCGGCGATCCCGCGGTGCGCCATCGCGGCACCATCGGCGGCTCGATTGCCAACAACGATCCGACCGCGGACTATCCGGCAGCATGCCTCGCGCTCGGCGCCACCATCGTCACCAACAAGCGCAAGCTGAAGGCCGAGGAGTTCTTCCTCGGGCTGTTCACGACCGCGCTGGAGCCGGACGAGATCATCACCAAGGTGAGCTTTCCGCTGGCGAAGAAGGCCGCTTACGTGAAGTTCCGCAACCAGGCCTCGCGCTATGCGCTGGTCGGCGTGTTCGTCGCCCGTCGTCCCTCGGACGTGCGCGTCGCCGTGACCGGCGCCGGCGGCAATGGCGTGTTCCGCGTCACTGCTTTCGAGGAAGCGCTGCAGAAGCGTTTCTCGCCGAAGGTGCTGGAGGGAATTCCGGTCTCGGCCGAAGGCCTCAACAGCGACATTCACGGCAGCGCCGAATATCGCGCCCATCTGATCGGTGTGCTGGCGCGCCGCGCGGTGGATGCGGCCAATGCCGGCGCCAAGGCCTCAACCGCATCGGAGGGAGCCGCCGAACCGGAGGCTCCGGCTTCGTGACGGACGCGTGAGGAAGGAAGCGGTCTCGCCCATGAGTGCTCCGGCCCTGCCAGCATCGGTCGACGCGATGCTCGAATTGTTGTCCTCGCGCGGCTATCTGGCCGAGCGATCGCTGGCGACGGTGACCTATCTGTCGCTGCGGATGGGCCGGCCGCTGTTCCTCGAGGGCGAGGCCGGCGTCGGCAAGACCGAGATCGCCAAGGTCTTGTCGGCCGCGCTCGGCCGCAAGCTGATCCGGCTGCAGTGCTACGAGGGTCTCGACGTCGCCTCCGCCGTCTACGAATGGAATTCAGCGGCGCAGATGATCGCGATCCGGCTGGCGGAAGCGGGCGGCGAGGTCGACCGCGATCAATTGACGTCGGACATCTTCGCCGACCGCTATCTGATCAAGCGCCCGCTGCTGCAGGCGCTGGAGCCGGATGTCGCAGGCGCGCCGGTTCTTCTCATTGACGAGCTCGACCGCGCGGACGAGGCGTTCGAAGCCTATCTGCTGGAGATACTCTCCGACTTCCAGGTCACGATCCCGGAGTTCGGCACCGTCAAGGCGCCGCATCCGCCGATCGTCATCATCACCTCGAACAGGACTCGCGAGATCCATGACGCGCTGAAGCGGCGCTGCCTGTATCACTGGGTCGATTATCCCTCCGCCGAGCGCGAGCTCGCCATCGTCAAGACCCGGCTGCCCGGCATCTCGCAGCGGCTGTCGCAGCAGATCGTGCGCTTCGTGCAGGCGCTGCGTGACCAGGACTTCTACAAGTCGCCAGGGGTCGCCGAGACCTTGGACTGGGCCACGGCGTTGACCGAGCTCGATGCGCGTTCGCTGAATGCCGAGGTCGTCGGCGACACGCTGGGCGCGCTGTTGAAGTATCAGGACGACATCGCCCGCATGCAGGGGGATGCGTTGCAGAAGGCGATCAAGGACGCGACCAGCGAGACTTGAGCCGCGGTCGCGCCACAGCGAAGGTCGTCATTCCGGGATGCGTGCGCAGCACGCAGGCCCGGAATCCATAACCACGACCGTGAGTATGGATTCCGGGCTCAGCCCTTTGGGTTGCCCCGGAATGATGAACTCAGTTTGAGGCACGTCCCGGAATGACGAGGGGATAGACCGATGCCCACGCCCATCAATCACCTCGCGCCGCCGACCGGCGGCATCGCCGACAACATCGCGGGCTTCGCGCGGGCGCTACGCGCCGCCGGCCTTCCGGTCGGTCCGGGTGCTGTCATCGATGCCATGACCGCGCTCGAGGTGATCGACATCGGCAAGCGCGCGGACGTCTTCACCACGCTCGAATCGATCTTCGTCAAGCGCCACGAGCATGCCCTGATCTTTTCCCAGGCCTTCGACCTGTTCTTCCGCCCCGCCGAGGAGTGGAAGTCGATGCTCGATTCGGTGCCGTTGCCGGACCACGCCAAGAAGAAGCCGCCGCCGGCCTCGCGCCGGGTGCAGGAGGCGATGTCGCAGCCGCAGATGCACGAGGAGCCGAAGGCGCAGGAGCAGGACCTGCGGCTCGCGGTGTCCGACCGCGAGGTGCTGCAGAAGAAGGACTTTGCGCAGATGAGCGCGGCGGAGATCGCCGAGGTCGCACGCGCCATCGCCAAGATGCGGCTGCCGCAGGCCGAGCTGAAAACGCGCCGCCACACCGCGGACCCGCGCGGCCACCGCATCGACATGCGCAAGACGCTGCGCCAGGCGCTTCGCACCGAAGGCGAGATCATCAACTTCCATCGCCTGGGGAGAATTGAGAAGCCGGCGCCGATCGTGGCGCTGCTCGACATCTCCGGCTCGATGAGCGAGTACACCCGCCTGTTCTTGCATTTCCTGCACGCCATCACCGACGCCCGCAAGCGCGTCTCGGTGTTCCTGTTCGGCACCCGCCTGACCAACGTGACACGGGCGCTGCGCCAGCGCGATCCCGACGAGGCGCTGGCGAGCTGCTCGGCCAATGTCGAGGACTGGGCCGGCGGCACGCGGATCGCGACCTCGCTGCAGACCTTCAACAAGCAGTGGGCGCGCCGCGTGCTCGGGCAGGGCGCGATCGTGCTCTTGATTTCCGACGGGCTGGAGCGCGAGGCCGACAGCAAGCTCGCCTTCGAGATGGACCGGTTGCACCGCTCCTGCCGGCGGCTGATCTGGCTCAATCCGCTGCTGCGCTATTCCGGCTTCGAGGCGAAGGCGCAGGGTATCAAAACCATGCTGCCCCACGTTGACGAATTCCGCCCGGTACATAACTTGACCTCGATCGGGACGCTGATCTCGGCGCTGTCGTCGCCGCTGCCGCCGCATCAGCGCAGCGCGATCCGGCCCGCCGCCTGAGAAGGAGATTTCCATGCTCAACCGCGACGAAGACATCCTCAAGGCCGCCGAGGACTGGCACAAGTCCGGCCACGGCGTCGCGCTCGCCACCGTGGTCGAGACCTGGGGCTCGGCGCCGCGCCCGGTCGGGTCCAACCTCGTGATCAACGACGAGGGCACGTTCTTAGGGTCCGTGTCCGGCGGCTGCGTGGAGGGCGCTGTTGTCACCGAGGCGCTGGACGTGATCTCCAGCGGTCAGCCCAGGATGCTGGAGTTTGGTGTCGCCGACGAGACCGCCTGGAACGTCGGGCTGTCCTGCGGCGGCACCATCCGTGTGTTCGTCGAGAAGGTGGGCTGACCGATGCAATTGGGAACACTGGCCGAGCTCAATGCCGAGCGCGCCGCGCGCCGCCCGGCCATTCTCGTCACCGACGTCGCCTCCGGCGAGCAGCGTCTGGTCAAGGCCGCCGACATCGCCGCCGATCCCTTGCGCAACGAGCTCGCAATGCAACTGCGGATGGGCAAGAGCGGCATGGTCGAGGTGGGCGGCAAGCGGTTGTTCCTCAACGTCTACGCGCCGACGGCGCGGCTCGTCATCATCGGCGCGGTCCATATCAGCCAGGCGCTGGCACCGATCGCCAAGTCGCTCGGCTATGACGTCACCGTCGTCGATCCGCGCACGGCCTTCGCCAGCCCCGAGCGCTTCCCCGACGTGCCGCTGATCGCCGAATGGCCCGACGTGGCCCTGCCGCCGCTCAACGTCGATCGCTACACGGCCTTTGTCGCGCTGACGCATGATCCGAAGATCGACGATCCGGCGCTGTTGCACGCGTTCTCGCGCGACTGCTTCTATATCGGCGCGCTCGGCTCACGGAAGACGCATGCCAAGCGCGGCGACCGCCTGCGCGCCCAAGGCGCCAGCGACGCCGACATCGCCCGCATCCATGCGCCGATCGGGCTCGCAATCGGCGCGGTGTCGCCGTCGGAGATCGCGGTCTCGATCATGGCCGAGATCACCGCCACGTTGCGGCTGCCGGCCAAGGAGAAAGAGCAGGCGGCATGAAGTTCGGTCCTGCCAGTCCGACTGAAGCGATCGGCGGGGTGACCGTGCACACCCTGCGCAAGGGATCGTTGGTGCTGAAGAAGGGCACGCTGATCGGTCCCGCCGAGGTCGAGGCGCTGGCCCGAGAGGGCGTCAAGGAGATCGTGGTCGTCCGGCTCGAGGCGGGCGATGTCTCGGAGGACGAGGCGGCTGCCGACGTCGCGAAGGTCGTCGCAGGCAAAGGCATTCACGTCGATCGCGCCTTCACCGGTCGCGCCAATCTGTTCGCGGCGCAGGCCGGCGTGCTGATGATCGACCGCGCCGCCGTCGAGCGCATCAACGGAGTCGACGAGGCCATCACCTTTGCGACCTTGCCGGCCTTCAAGCCGGTGGTCGAAGGCGAGATGGTCGGCACCGTCAAGCTGATCCCGTTCGGCGTCGAAGGCCGTCTGCGCGATGCCGCCGTCGCTGCGGCGGGCAGGGGCGCGCTCAGCATCGCCTCCTATGTGATCAAGCGCGTCGGCGTCGTCTCGACGCTTCTGCCTGGGCTCGCACCCAAGGTCATCGACAAGACGCTGCGCGTCACCGCAGAGCGGCTCGCGCCGGCCGGCGCCACCATCATCGCGGAGCGCCGCGTGCCGCACGAGCAGGCCGCGCTGGCCGCTGCGATCAGGGAGCTGTTGGCGCTGGGCGCCGAGCTCGTCATCGTGTTCGGCGCGTCCGCGATCGCCGACCGCCGCGACGTCATTCCCGCCGCGATCACCGGCATCGGCGGTGAGATCGAGCATTTCGGTATGCCGGTGGATCCCGGCAATCTGCTCTTGATCGGTAGCGCCGCCGGTGTGCCGGTGCTCGGCGCCCCCGGTTGCGCCCGTTCGCCGGCGGAGAACGGTTTCGACTGGGTGCTGATGCGGCTGCTCGCCGGCATCAAGGTCACCCGCGCCGAGCTCACGGCCATGGGCGTGGGCGGACTCCTCATGGAGATCGTGACACGGCCGCAGCCGCGCGCCAAGCCGGAGGCCGAGGGCGAACGCAAGGTCGCCGCGGTCGTGCTGGCTGCGGGACGCTCGACCCGCATGGGAGGGCCGAACAAGCTGCTGGCCGAGCTCGACGGCAAGAAGCTGGTGCGCATCGTGACCGAGCAGGCGCTGGCCTCCAAGGCCGGTGAGGTCATCGTCGTCACCGGTCATCAGGCCGAGCTGGTCGAGCAGGCGCTGTCCGACTTGAACGTTCGCTTCGTCCGCAATCCCGACTTCGCCGGTGGGCTTGCCAGCTCGGTGAAGGCCGGCATCGCCGCGGTGCCTGACGGCGTCGATGGCGCGGTCGTGTGCCTGGGCGACATGCCGATGGTGTCCTCGGATCTGCTCGACCGTCTGATCGGCGCGTTCGCGCCCGATCGCGGCAATTTGATCGTCGTGCCCGTGTCCGAGGGACGCCGCGGCAACCCGGTGCTGTGGTCACGCCGCTTCTTCGCCGAGCTGATGACGCTGGACGGTGACGTCGGCGCGCGGCACCTGATCGCCAAGCATACCGAGGCCGTCGCCGAGGTGCCGGTCGACGGCAACAGCGCCTTCCTCGACATCGACACGCCGCAGGCGCTGGAAGCCGCCCGGCGCGGCTGAGCCAGCGTAGCCCGCATGAGCGTATGCGACATGCGGGGACAGTCTCTCTCCACGGATGCAGCGCCCCCGCATATCGCTGCGCTCATGCGGGCTACGGACCTCGCCCGCCCTCAACCTCCCATTCACCAAGTTTCAACGACCCCCGGCTAGATTTGCCGGCATTGGGCCTCGGGGGAGGAAAAAGTGATCGCTTCGACTGCTGCGCGCCGTGTCGCGCTGTTTGCATTTGGATTGACCGTTCTCGTCGGCGTTGCGCGCATCGCGAGCTACGGCGCCATCAGCCCGGCGCATGCAGCCGGCGCGTTCGCCATTGGCCGGTGCGCCGCCTATGGCCAGGCGTTCGACTATCCGGCGGAGCATCTCGCCAAGGCTGCGGCGCTCAAGCAGTGCAAGGGCGACTGCACCGCGGTGACGATGAAGAAGGCCTGCGCCGCGTTCGCGGTCGATCTCACCAATCCCTGCGGCGCCCACGGCTATGCTGTTCGGCCGACGATCTCGACCACGCTCAACGAGGCGACCCGGGAATGCTACAAATATGGCGGCAAGGAATGTGTCATCCGCGCCTGGGTGTGCGACGCCAAGGGCTGATCTGAGCCTGATGTCTCTCGTCCGCGCTTTCATTTCGATGCTTCACCTCGAGAGCGGCTCGGCTATTCTGAGCGTTCGATGACATCGAACTCTGGAAATGGCATGCAATTCGACACCAAGATCGCGCTGATCATTCGCAACGATCTCGAAGCCTGGCAGAAGCTGAACGTCGCGGCGTTTCTTTCCAGCGGCATCGCCGCTGCATTTCCCGAATGCATCGGCGCGCCTTATGAGGACGGCTCGGCAACCCTGTATCACGCGTTGATCGGGCAGCCGATCCTGATCTACGGCGCGCCGGATCGTGCAGCGTTGGCGCGTGCTCTGGATCGCGCGCTGTCGCGCAGCGTGAAGCCGGCGCTCTACACCGAGGACATGTTCAAGACCACGCATGACGAGGCCAACCGTGATGCCGTGAAGGCGGTGGCGCGCGCCGATCTCAATCTGGTGGGATTGGCGTTTCGCGCGGAGCGCAAGCTGGTCGACAAGGTCGTCGACGGACTCAAATTTCACGCCTGACAGCCACGGGCACATTGCGCGGTCATCAAACTGTTACTTCATGCAGCGGCGCGGCTTGATGCCGATCAAGACCGGAATACGCCGACGTCGTTAGTTTGCGCCGCGACATGAGGAGCAGACAGATGCAGACCATGAAAGCCGCCGTCGTCAAAGCCTTTGGCAAGCCGCTGGTCATCGAGGACGTTCCGATTCCTGCGCCGGGGCCGGGCGAGCTTCTGGTCAGGGTGAAGGCGTGCGGCGTCTGCCACACCGACCTTCATGCCGCCTCCGGCGATTGGCCGGTGAAGCCGGTGCCGCCGTTCATCCCCGGTCACGAGGCGGCCGGCATCGTCGCCGCGCTCGGGCCCGGCGTCACCGACTTCAAGGTCGGCGATGCCGTCGGCGTGGCGTGGCTGCACGATGCCTGCCTGCGCTGCGAATATTGCGAGACCGGGTGGGAGACCTTGTGCGAGCACCAGCACAACACCGGCTACAGCGTGAACGGCGGCTTCGCGGAATACGTGATCGCATCCGCGGCGTTCGCCGCGCGCCTGCCGGCCAATGTGGACTTCGCCAAGATCGCCCCGATCCTCTGCGCCGGCGTCACGACCTACAAGGGGTTGAAGGAGACCGACACGCGGCCGGGCGAGTGGGTGGTGGTCTCCGGCGTCGGCGGCCTCGGTCATGTCGCAATCCAGTATGCGAAGGCGATGGGGCTGAAGGCGGTCGGTCTCGACATCGCCGAGGACAAGCTGAAACTTGCGCTGGAGGCCGGCGCCGAGCACGCCGTCAACGCGCTCGACAAGGATGCGGTGGAGCGGGTGATCGCAATCACCGGCGGCGGCGCGCATGGCGTGCTGGTCACCGCGGTGTCGACGTCGGCTTTCGCCCAAGCGCTGCACATGGTCCGCCGCAAGGGGACGGTCAGCCTGGTCGGCTTGCCGCCGGGCGAATTCCCGACGCCGATCTTCGATGTCGTGCTGAAGCGCATCACCGTGCGCGGCTCGATCGTCGGCACCCGGCGTGATCTCGACGAAGCCATCGCGTTCGCCGCAGACGGCAAGGTGACGGCCGAGGTGACCACGGCGCCATTGTCGGAGATCAACACCGTCTTCGACCGCATGAAGGCCGGCAAGATCGACGGTCGCGTGGTGCTCGACTTCGGCTGATCAGCAAGACCGATTGACGCGCCGCCGTGCCGAACATTGGGGCGGCGGTTTGATCTGGATCAGGAATGGGGACGCGCGGCGCTGGCACAAATTGTTCATGGCAGCCGTCACCAAGATCGTCTTCCTCGGCGCGAGCAGCGCGTCCTTTGGACTCAGCGTGTTCCGGGACCTGTTTTCGACGCATGATCTCGCGGGTTCTACGCTCGTGCTGGTCGGCCGCGACCCGACCCGGCTGGCCCGGTCGGGAGCACTGGCCCGGCTGCTCAACGACCTCTCCGGCGCCGGCCTTAAGATCGAGGCGACCACGGATTGGCGCGCGGCGCTCGACGGCGCCGGCTTCGTGATCCATGCCACCGCGATCGACCGCAACCGCCTGTGGAAGCTCGATTTCGAGGTGCCGCGCAAATACGGCATCCGTCACACGCTGGGCGAGAATGGCGGGCCGGGCGCATTGTTCTTCACGCTGCGCACCTTGCCGGTCGTATTCGACTTCGTGCGCGAGATGGAGCGGCGCTGTCCGGACGCGCTGCTCATCAACTTCTCCAATCCCGAGAGCCGCATCATCCTCGCGCTGGGGCTTCACAGCCGCCTCGCGCATATCGGCCTGTGCCACGGCATCTTCATCGCGCGCAGCCAGGTGGCTTCCATTCTGGGACTGGCCGAGGAGCGCGTGGAGGTGTGGGGTGCCGGCCTCAACCATTTCCAATGTCTCATGCAGATCCGGGATCGCGACACCGGGGCCGATCTCTATCCACTGCTCCGCGAAAAGGCTGGGAGCCACGACCCCAAGGTCGCGCCGCTGACGCGGGCGCTGTTGCGCGACTTCGGCTTCTGGCTGGGCTGCGGCGACAGCCATGTCGGCGAGTATCTCGCCTATGGCTGGGAAGCGGGCGAGAGCGGGTACGACTTCGCGTGGGACGAGGCGGAGCGGGCCAAGCTGATCCGGCAGATCGACGAGGTCCTGGCGGGTAGGGCCGGCATGCCGGACTGGTGGCGAATGCCCTCCGGAGAGCGCGCGGTCACCGTGATCGGCTCGGTGTTGCACGATCGGAAGCAGGTCATCGAATCCGGCGTCGTTCTGAACCGTCACGTCATTCCCAACCTGGCTGCCGAGGCCGCCGTCGAAGTGCCCGTTGTCGCGGATCGCGTTGGTATCCATCCGGTGTCGCTGGGCCCGCTTCCAGATGCCGTCGCCAAGCTGATGTCGGTCCAGGTTCAGGTCCAGCAGCTGGCGGTGCAGGCGGCCATGACTGCCTCCAAGGATCTCGCGCTGCAGGCGCTGCTCATCGATCCCGTGGTCAACTCGGCCGCCGCTGCGCGCCAGATCGTGGACGAGCTCTGGGAGATCAATCGGCCTTACATCAGATCCTGCGCGTGATCGCGGCCGGCGTCGTCTGACGGGGGCCGCGCGCTGTCGGGTACGACCTCCTGACGCGGGCCGAGACCGGCCTCTGCGAGGCCTCTTTACATTGACTGACCAGTCAGTCATAATTGTTCGATGTCGAAACCTTCGAAATTGTCCGAGCGCAGAGTTCAGGCCGTCAAGACAGCGGACGCGGGAGCTGCCACGTCGCGCCGGGCGGATCGCTCCGCCGAGCGCCGCGCGGCGATCGTGCAAGCGGCGATGGACGAGTTCATTGCCCGCGGTTTCGCGGCGACCCGGCTGGACGACATCGCCAAGCGGGCCGGCGTGGCCAAGGGCACGATCTATCTGCATTTCAAGGACAAGGAATCGATGTTCGAGGAATTGATCCGGACCGCGATCGTGCCCTTCGTCGGCCGTCTTGCCGCGCCGCCGCCGGCCGGCGGCTCGGTGCGCGACATGGTCGAGGGGTTGGCGCGGATGTTCCTCCAGGAGGTCGCCGGCACGCGGCGCGGTGATCTCGTGCGGCTCATCATTTCAGAGGGGCCCCGTTTTCCCGCGATTGCCGACTTCTACTACCGCGAGGTCGTTTCCCGTGGTCTCGCGGCCATGCGCGCCCTGATCCAGATCGGGATCGTCAGCGGTGAGATCCGCGAGCCCAAGCTGGTGCAACATCCGCAACTGATGATCGCGCCGATGATGGTTGCGGTGCTATGGAAGAGCCTGTTCGAACGACATGCGCCGCTCGACGCCGAAGCGATGCTGCAGACCCATCTCGATCTGATCTTTGGCGCGAGGAGGCCGACATGAGCCTGCTGCACTGCCTTGCCGTGCTGGTCACGGCCTTCACGTTCAACGGCTGCAAGGAGACGCGCGATCCCGGCTATCAAGGCTGGGTCGAGGCCGACATGATCTTCGTCAGCCCGGACGAAGCGGGTCGGATCACGAAGCTGAACGTGCATGAGGGCGACGTGGTCAAGGTCGGCGATCCGCTCTATTCGGTCGACGACGATCTGCAGCAGGCCGATCTCAACCAGACCAAGGCGACGCTGGCCAATGCGCAGCAGACCTATGACCGCGCCGCGGCCCTGAGCAAGACGGGCGCGGGGACGCAGGCGACGCTCGACTCCGCCGTTTCGGCGCTGCGCGTCGCCGAGGCCCATCTCGTGACCTCGCAGACGCGGCTGGCACGGCGCAAGGGCGTGGCGCCGGTCGCGGGCACCATCCAGCAGATCTACTTCCGCGAGGGCGAGATGGTCGCGGCGCAACGGCCGGTGCTGTCGATCATGCCGCCGGGCAACATGAAGCTGCGCTTCTACGTGCCCGAGCCTGATCTGCCGAAACTCGCGATCGGTGACGAGGTCCGCGTCACCTGCGACAATTGCGCTGATGACCTGACGGCACGCGTCTATTTCCTCGCGACCTCGGCGGAGTACACGCCGCCGGTGATCTACAGCCTCGATGAGCGCAACAAGCTCGTCTATTTGATCCAGGCGCGGCCGTCGCGGCCGGATGCACTGCGCGTCGGCCAACCCGTCAGCATCTATCCGCGTTCCAAAACGCCTGATCCGAAGACCCCGGTGGCGGACAAGCAATGAACGGAACGGGTCCCGCCGAGATCGCGATCGACGTCCAGGGATTGACCAAATCCTTCGACGGCCGCGAGGTCGTGCATGATCTGTCGATGCAAGTGAAGCGCGGCTCGATCTACGGCTTTCTCGGCCCGAACGGCTCGGGCAAGACCACGACCATCCGGATGCTGTGCGGCCTGCTGACACCCGACGGAGGCGAGGGCACCTGCCTCGGCTTCGACATCCGCCGCGATGCCGACAAGATCAAGCGCCTGGTCGGCTACATGACGCAGCGCTTCAGCCTCTATCAGGACCTGTCGGTGCGGGAGAACCTCGAATTCGTCGCGCGCCTCTACGGCATGCCCGATCCGCGCCAGGCCGCGCGCGACATGGTGCAGCGGCTCGGGCTTGCCGGCCGCGAGCGGCAGCTCGCCGGCGAGTTGTCGGGCGGCTGGAAGCAGCGGCTGGCGCTCGGGGCCTGCACCCTGCCGAACCCGCAATTGCTGCTGCTCGACGAGCCTACCGCCGGCGTCGATCCCAAGGCGCGGCGCGATTTCTGGAACGAGATCCACGCGCTCGCCGGCGAAGGGCTGACCGTGCTCGTCTCGACCCACTACATGGACGAGGCCGAGCGCTGCCACGAGATCGCCTACATCGCCTATGGTCATCTGCTGGCGCACGGCACGGTCTCCGAGGTGATCGCGCAATCGGCGCTTACCACATACACGGTGAGCGGCGATGATCTGCGCGAACTCGCGGCTGATCTCACCGGCAAGCCGGGTGTCGACATGGTGGCGCCGTTCGGCACCAGCCTGCACGTGTCCGGCCGCGACCGCAACGCGCTGGACGCCGCGATCGCGTCCTGGCGCAACAAGGCTGATCTGCATTGGCAGCCCGCCGAGCCCTCGCTCGAGGACGTCTTCATCGACCTGATGAACCGCTCACGGGACAACTTCCAATGAGCGACGCGGCCGTCCACCAGGCATCTCCCGAGTCCCGCTTCGGCTTCTGGCGGCGCACCTACGCGATGCTGGTCAAGGAGTTCATCCAGCTCAAGCGCGACCGGGTCTCGTTTGCGATGATCGTGATGATCCCGGTGATGCAACTGATGCTGTTCGGCTACGCGATCAACACCACGCCGCATCATCTGCCGGCGGCGGTGCTGCTGCAGGAGGACAGCGATCTCGGACGCTCGATCCTAAAGGCGATGGAGAACACCGCCTATTTCCGCTTCACCCGGGAAGTCACGAGCGTCGCCGAGTTCGACGATCTCTTGCTGTCCGGCAAGGTCCTGTTCGGCGTCGAGATCCCGCGCGGCTTCGAGCGCGCGGTCCGCCGCGGCGACCGGCCGGCCTTGCTCGTTGCGGCCGACGCGACCGATCCGGTCGCAGCATCCTCGGCACTGTCCTCGCTCGGCATGATCGTGCAGACCGCGCTCGCGCACGATCTCTACACCGGCAATCCCGTCACGACGCCGTTCGAGATCAGGGCCCACGCGCGCTACAACCCGGCGGCCTCGTCGCGGCTCAACATCGTGCCGGGCCTCGTCGGCACCATCCTGACCATGACCATGCTGATCTTCACCGCGCTCTCGGTGACGCGCGAGATCGAGCGCGGCACGATGGAGAGCCTGCTGTCGATGCCGATCAAGCCGGTCGAGGTCATGCTCGGCAAGATCATCCCCTATGTGATGGTCGGCTTCCTGCAGGCGACGATCATCATCGGCATCGGCGTCCTGCTGTTCGGCGTTCCGATCATGGGCAACCTGCTGCTGTTGGCGCTGCTGTCGACGCTATTCATCGCGACCAACCTCTCGATCGGCTACACCTTCTCGACCCTGGCGCAGAATCAGCTGCAGGCGATGCAGCTGTCGATGATGTTCTTCCTGCCGAGCATCCTGTTGTCCGGATTCATGTTTCCCTTTCTCGGCATGCCGCAATGGGCGCAAGTGCTCGGTGAATGCCTGCCGCTGACGCACTATCTGCGCATCGTCCGTGCTATCATGCTCAAGGGCTCGACGCTCCAGAACCTGCAGCATGATACGATCGCCCTGTTCGGCCTCATGTTGTTCGCCATGACGGTCGCTGTCCTGCGCTTCCGCCGCACCCTCGATTGAGGCACAATGGCGGCCGGGAGCAGGAACGGCTGAGGCAAGATGCAGATCGTGGGAGGAGGACAGGCGAACGAAGCGCCGGCGGGAGCGCCGGCCGAGTTCGATCAGGCGCTGATGCGTCAGACGTTGAACACCGAGCTGCTGCGCGTGAGGGCGCTGATCGCCACTGCGGCGCTGTTTCTCGTGATATCGGTGCTGGTCGAAATCTTCGAGCCCAGGATCTCGGAGTGGATCTGGCCGAGCCGGATCGGGGTCCTCTACGTCTACGCGATCATCGTCGCATTCATCAGCTTCGAGACTCTCATCCTGTTCAGGATCAAGGCGGACATCCGCCACGGCCGGGACGTGCCGGTGATCTGGCGCTATGTCAGCGCCCTGGTCGAGACCTCGCTGCCAACGTTCGTCCTCATCCTGCAGATCGAGGGCATCGGCCACGACAAGGCGCTGGGCTTCGGCGTGCCGCTGGTCTATTTCATCTTCATCGTTCTCTCGACGCTTCGTCTCGATTTCTGGCTGTCGAGCTTCACCGGCCTCGTCGCCGCGGTGGAGTTGTTGGCGGTGGCACTGATCGATCGGCCTTCGATGGATGCGAGCCAGAATCCGGAGATCTACTATCACGGTGAGCGCAGCTTCATCATCCTGTTGTGCGGGATGCTCGCCGGTGCCGTCAGCGTGCAGCTGCGACGCCAGTTCGCGGCGAGCATCGAGGCCGCGTCGGCGCGCGACCGGGTCACCGATCTGTTCGGCCAGCACGTCTCGCCCCAGGTCGTCGAGCGCCTGATGAAGGAGGGGACGGCGGAGGCGCGCGACATCCACGAGGTTGCGGTGATGTTTGTCGATTTCCGCGGCTTCACCGCGGCGGCGCGGTCGAAGACGCCGCAACAGGTTGTCGATCGCCTCGATGGCGCGTTCGCGGTGCTGGTCGAGATACTCGAGCGCCATGGCGGCATCGTGAACAAGTTCCTCGGCGATGGCTTCCTGGCGCTGTTCGGCGCGCCGTTCGAGTCGCGCGATGCCGCCGTGCAGGCGGTCGTGGCTGCGCGCGAGATGGTGGCCGCGATGGAGCGCGTCAACGCGATGTCGTCTTGGCCGCTGCGGATCGGGATCGGTCTTCATCTCGGCGAGGTGGTCGCCGGCAGCATCGGCTCGCCGCGGCGCAAAGAGTACACCGTCATCGGTGACACCGTGAACTTCGCCTCGCGGCTCGAGGCGCTGAACAAGGAGTTCGATTCGCAGCTCCTGATCTCGAGCGAGGTGCGGCAGGCGGCCGGCGACGGGGCGCGCGACGCCGTCTTCCACGGCGCGGTGTCGGTGCGCGGCTACGACCGACCGTTCGAGATCTGGCAATTGCACTGACGCAGGCTCCCCGTCGCGCGATGTCGGAGATTTACATTGGATGGCCTCCGCGTTTAACTGCCCCCAACGAAAAGCATCATCAGGGGGAACGCATGATCCGAACCGGGGCGTCGTTTTTGGCCGCAGCAGGCATCGTGTGCGCAGCCGGCCTGGAGGCGGTGCGGGCTGAGGATGTTGCCTGCAGCAAGGTGACGGCCGAGGTGCTGAAGGTCCCCGGGCTGACCTTGACGGGATCGAAGCTGCAGGAGGCCGCGGACGGGCTGCCGCGGCATTGCATTCTGTCCGGCAAGGTCAATGAGCGCACCGGCGTCGACGGCCATGCGTATGCGATCCAGTTCGAGATGCGGCTGCCGGAGACGTGGAACGGCCGCTTCCTGCACCAGGTCAATGGCGGCAATGATGGCGTCGTGGTGCCGGCGCTCGGCGACAAGGCCGACGGTCTCGTCGGTGGCGGTGTGACGCCGCTCGCCCGCGGCTTTGCCGTGCTGTCGTCGGACAGCGGCCACTCCGGCAACGATCCCGCCAACAAGCCGCGCGGGCTTGCGTCCGGCTCAGCTTTCGGGCTCGATCCGCAGGCGCGCCGCGACTACGGCTATTCGGCCGATATCACGCTGGCGCCGATCGCGAAGGCGATCATCTCGGCGCATTACGGCAGGAAGCCGGACTATTCCTACATCGCCGGCTGTTCCAATGGCGGCCGCCACACCATGGTGGCCGCCGAGCGCATGCCCGAGCAGTATGACGGCTTCCTGGTCGGCAATCCCGGCTTCAACCTGCCGCGCGCTGCCGTGCAGCACGCCTGGGACGTGCAGGCGCTGACCAAGGCCGACGTCGACATCCGCAAGTCGATCACGCGGGAGGATGCCAAGCTGATCGCTTCCAAGATCACGGAGGTCTGCGACGGGCTCGACGGCGCCAAGGATGGGCTGACGGCGAACCTGAAGGCGTGCCAGAAAGCGTTCAATTTCGACAGCCTCCGCTGCGCCGCTGGTGCGACCGAGGCCTGCCTGCCGGCCGCCAAGGTCGATGCTTTGAAGAAAGTCTTCGCGGGCCCGCACAATTCGAAGGGCGAGCCGCTGTATTCCGACTGGCCGGTGGATGGTGGCGTCGGCACCGGCAACTGGCGCGCCTGGAAGGTCGAGAGCCCGGTGGCGCCGTGGAACAACCTTCCGATCATTGCCACCATGGGCGGCGCCTCGCTCAACTACATCTTCTCGACGCCGCCGGTCGAGATCGAAGGCTCGCCCGATAAGCTGGTCGAGAAGCTGCAGACTTATGATTTCGACAAGGACGCACCGAAGATCTACGCCAAGGAAGGTTCCTTCACCGAGTCTGCGATGGACTTCATGGCCCCGCCCGCGGTGGACAACCCGACCCTGCCGGCGTTCCAGGGCGGCGCCCGCAAGATGCTGATCTATCACGGCCAGGCCGATCCGGTGTTCTCGATCAACGACACCGTCCGCTGGTACGAGAAGCTCAATGCCAATGTGCAGGGCAAGGCCGACACGTTCGCGCGGCTGTTTGCGCTGCCCGGCGAGACCCATTGCGGCGGCGGCGTCACCTTGGAGAAGTTCGATGCGCTGGGCGCGCTGATGGACTGGGTCGAAAAGGGCAAGACGCCGGAGGCGATCACGGCCTCGGTCAATGCGGCCAACAAGGAGCTCCCATCGACATGGAGCCCGCAGCGGACGCGGCCGCTGTGCCCGTGGCCGAAATTCGCCAAATATGTCAGCGGCGACATCGAGCAGGCGTCATCCTTCACCTGCGCCGCGGAGTGAGGCGTCAGACCTGAGGCGCGACCAGGTTCTTCACCTTGACCTGATCGCGGTCCTCGATGATCTCGGCGATCCATTGCCGGTGGCAATGGGCGTGGTCGCGCTCGTAGCAGAGCAGGCAGACGGGACCGGCGCTCTTCACCAGTGAGGCCAGCTCGTCCATCTGCTCCTTCGCCTGCGGCGTCTTCAGATGGGCGCTGTAGATCTTGTGCAGCGTGTCGTAATGACCGCTGCGGGCGGCCTCGCGGCCCTCCTTCGGCGTGCCGAGCCCGCGCAGATGCACATAGCCGATGCCGCGCTCGTCGAGCCCGGCCGCGAGCTGGCTCTTGGAGAAGCCCGGCCGGCGCGAGGCCGCCACCGCGCGCACGTCGACCAGCAGCTTGACGCCGGCGGCCTGCAACTCATCGAGCACGGCCTTGGCCGGCGTGTGCTCATAGCCGATGGTGAACAGGGTCTTGCTCTTGGCCATCATGCGCCTCCTGCCTCAGCTCACGCGCTCGATGAGCTCCATCGCGCCAGCCGGCGCGCGCACCTTGCCCTCGTGGATGACATAGGCGAACACGTCGCGCGGCATCTTTTTCGTCGGCTGGTCGTCAACCCGTGGCAGGTCGTCCGGTTCGCCGCCGCCGGCCCACAGTTGCAATCGCTTCGCCCAGGCGTCGAGCTGCTTCGGCGGATAGCAGGTCGCAAGCTCGTCATTGCCCTTCTGCAGTCGGGCGTAGACGAAGTCACCCACGACATCGGCGATCGCCGGATATTTGCCGTGCTCGGCGAACACGACCGGCGTTGCAAACTCGCGCAGCAGCGCGACGAAGCCGGGGACGCAGAAACTGTCATGGCGGACCTCGACGACGTGACGCAGCTTGCGGCCGTCGAGCTCGCGCGGCAACAGCTCGAGGAACTTGCCGAAATCGGCCTCGTCGAACTTTTTGGTCGGCGCGAACTGCCACAGCACCGGGCCGAGCCGGTCGCCGAGCTCGAGCACGCCGGTGTCGTAGAAGCGCTTCACGGAATCGCCGGCCTCGGCGAGCACGCGGCGATTGGTGGCGAAGCGCGGCCCCTTCAGCGAGAAGATGAAGCCGTCCGGCACCTCGCGTGCCCACTTGCGGAAGCTCTCCGGCTTCTGCGAGCCATAATAGGTGCCGTTGATCTCGATCGAGGTCAGCTTCGAGGCGGCGTATTCGAGCTCCTTCGACTGCGGCAGCTTGTCCGGATAGAACACGCCCCGCCAGGGCGCGAAGGTCCAGCCGCCGATGCCGATGTAGATGTGGCTCTTGGATTGCGAGGCGCGTGCAGGGGCTTTGCTCACGGATCGATTCCGATGCTGATTGGTGAGGGTGTTGCGGTAGGGAGACGATAGTCAACCGGGCCGGTTCTGACCAGTTCGGCGCTGTTGCGCCGTCACTCTTCCCGTGCTCCGGAGCCTCGTGTATCCAGGGCACGGGCCGGGAAGGGGAGATATGGCAATGAGAGCGGAATCGGTCGGCGGCCTGCTGGGGGCGATCGTCGCCGCTGCCGTGCTTGCGGCAGCCTTCTACTATGTTCCCGTCGGGCCGATGGCCCGTCAGATGCAGCCGGCCAAGGTCGAGGTGCCGCCAACCCCGGTGCAGACGGTTCCGGTGGCTCCGGCCGTGCGCGGACCCGTGGTCCGTGAGGTTCCGAACTAGGCCGGCCGGGGCCCCTTGCAATCCAGCCGAGGCGCCCCATCTTGGTCGGGACGGTGACGTCGAGCTGTAACGGCTCCGGCACCGAGACGACCACGGCAGAGCGGTTGCGCCGGATGTACGCGCACCCTTTGTTTGTGGTCGTTGGCATTTTGGGCCCCTCGCTTGGGAGCGATGCAAGCCGGCACCACAGTCCGGCCTTTTTGGGCCCTCCTTCAGCCGTTGCGCTTGGCAGTGTGGAACGCGGCAGATATACGCATCCGCACCATGAACGATGTCCTCCGACCGGCCATGCCCGCGCCGCCGCAAACCGCTGATATTCCGATCGTTTCGGTGGTCGTCCCGACCTTCAACGAGCGCGACAATGTCACCACGCTGTACCGGCGGCTGGAGGCGGCGTTCAGGGACGTGCCGTGGGAGGTCGTATTCGTCGACGACAACTCTCCGGACGGCACCTGGCAGGTGGTGCGCGAATTGTCGCGCAGCGACAAACGCGTCCGCTGCATCCGCCGGATCGGCCGCCGCGGCCTGTCCGGTGCCTGCATCGAGGGCATCCTGGCCGCCAGTGCGCCCTATGCCGCCGTGATCGACGCCGATCTGCAGCACGACGAGACCCAGCTGCCGAAGATGCTGGCGCTCTTGCAGAGCGGCGCCGCCGAGCTCGTCGTCGGCAGTCGCTACATCGAGGGCGGCAGCGCCGCGAGCTTCGACAGCAAGCGGGCCGGGGCCAGCGCCTTCGCCACCGAGATCGCGCGCCGCGCGCTCAAGGTCGAGGTCAACGACCCCATGAGCGGCTTCTTCATGATCCGCCGCGACCGCTTCGAACAGATCGCGCCGAAGCTGTCGACGCAGGGCTTCAAGATCCTGCTCGACATCATTGCGAGCGCGGAAGGCGGCCTGCGCACCGTCGAGGTGCCCTATACGTTCGGCTCGCGCCTGCATGGCGAGAGCAAGCTCGACTCGATGGTCGCGCTCGACTTCCTCGGCCTCGTGCTGGCCAAGATGACCAACGACGTGGTGTCGTTGCGCTTCCTGCTGTTCGCCATGGTCGGCGGCACCGGCCTCGTCGTGCATCTGGCCACGCTCTTTCTTGGTCTCAATGCGTTCGACATGCCGTTCGCGGAGGCGCAGGCGCTCGGTGCCTTCATCGCGATGACCTCGAACTTCATCCTCAACAACTTCCTCACCTATCGCGACCAGCGGCTGAAGGGCTTTGCCATTCTGCGCGGCCTGCTCGCGTTCTATCTGGTCTGCTCGGTCGGCCTGCTCGCCAATGTCGGCGTCGCCTTCTCGGTCTATGACCAGGAGCCGATCTGGTGGCTGGCGGGCGCGGCCGGCGCGCTGATGGGCGTGGTCTGGAATTACGCGATCTCCGGATTGTTCGTCTGGCGCAAGCGATGACCTCTGCGGCAGGCGCCGACGACGCCCGGCTGGTCCGCAATGTCTGGCTGACCATCACAGGCCTCGTCGTGCTCCGGCTGATCGCCGCCGCGGTCACGCCGATCACCTTCGACGAAGCCTATTACTGGATGTGGTCGAAGCATCTCGCCGGCGGCTACTACGACCACCCGCCGATGGTCGCGGTCGTGATCCGCACGGGCACGCTGATCGCAGGCGACAGTGAGCTCGGCGTGCGGCTGGTCTCGATCCTGCTCGGCCTGCCCATGAGCTACGCGGTGTACCGCACGGCCGAGATCCTGTTCGGCAGCGTGAGGGTTGCGGCGACTGCGGCGCTGCTGCTCAACGTCACCTTGATGGCTGCGGTCGGCACCCTGATCGTGACGCCGGATGCGCCGCTGCTGGTGGCCTCCAGCTTCGTGCTGTTCTTCTGCGCCAAGGTTCTGGAGACCGGCCGGGGTGTCTGGTGGCTTGCGGTCGGTGCCGCGGTCGGTGCCGCGCTGCTGTCGAAATACACGTCGCTGTTCTTCGGTGCGGCGATCCTGATCTGGCTGGTCGCCGTGCCGAAGCTGCGGCACTGGTTGGCCTCGCCCTGGCCCTATCTCGGCGGCGGCCTGGCGTTCGCGATCTTCTCGCCGGTGATCCTGTGGAATGCCGATCACCAATGGGTGTCGTTCATCAAGCAGCTCGGCCGCGCCAGGGTCGAGGAGGTTCGTCCGGTCTACATCGCCGAGATCATCCCGACGCAGTTCGCCTTCGCCACGCCGCTGGTCTTCATCCTCGGCGTGATGGGCCTCTATGGGTTGGCCCGGCGCAGGGCAGGGGACGCGGCGGCCCGCGTCCTGATCGAGGCCATGGTCTGGGTCATCGTCGCCTATTTCGCGTGGCATTCGCTGCATGCCCGCGTCGAAGCCAACTGGTTCGCGCCGATCTATCCGGCCTTCGTGGTGGCTGCCGCTGCGGCGGCCCATCTTGTCGCCTGGTCCCCGCGCGAGCAGCGCACGGCGGACTTTTGCCTGCGCTGGGCCGTGCCCGCCGGCGTCGTGATGTTCGTCGCGCTGATCGTGCAAGCCAACACGGGCCTGCTGTCCGGTTATCGGCGCGATGCCACCGTCCGCAGCGTCGGCGTCGGCTGGCGCCCCCTGGCTGCCGAGATCGAGGCGGCGCGCGTGCGCGCCGGCGCCTCCTGCGTGCTGGCGATGGATTATGGCACCACCGCCTGGCTGTCGTTCTATCTTCCGCCCGGGACCTGCGTGCTGCAGCCGATTCAGCGCATCCGCTGGGTCAATTTTCCGGAGCCGGATCCGGCGCAGTTGGCGGGCACGCAGCTGCTCGTGGACGAGGTCCAGATCGCATCGCGGTTCTACGTCAGCAATACATTCGGCCGCGTCGAGAAGATCGGCGAGGCCGAACGCAGGCGTGGACCTTTGACCATCGAGACCTATGCCTTCTATGCGCTGAGCGAGCCCAAGCGGGAGGTGCTCGACCGCACCCCGCCGCCGGAGCTGCAGCGCTGACGCCCGCTTCAGGGCTGCTGCGGGATGATGTCCGCCAGCGCCTTGTCCCGCGCATGAATTGCGACCATGTTGATGCCGGCATCGATGGTCTTGTAGCCGCGGCAATCCAGCCATTGCCGCAGCTGCTCCGCATCGGTCTTGATCTTCTCGATCAGCATGATCGGCGTGCAGCGTTCGATCGTCGCCGCCGCGCCTTCGAGCGCCTCGATCTCCATGCCCTCGACGTCGAGCTTGATCAGGTCGCAGCGCGGCAGATTGAAATCGTCCAGCGGGAGCTTGCGCACCTCGACGGTGTTGTCCGCATAGTCGATGGCCTGGCCGATGAACTCGGTGTTGGGACGCTGGCGCAGCTCGAGGCTGCCGAAGCTCGATGGGGTCAGGTAGTTCGGGCTTGGGATGTTGAGCACGCCGCGCTCCGACGAGACTGCGGCATGGATGGCGATCGCATTGAAGCAGTTGTTGATCGCGATGTTGCCGGCGAGCGCGTAGTAGATCCGTTCTTGCGCCTCGATCGAGAGCACGGATCCCCAGCCGGTCATCGCCTTCGCCCATTCGATGGTGTGGACGCCGATATTGGCACCGCAGTCGATCGCGACGGCGCCATCGCCATGGTGCCGGCGGCGCAAGCCGAGCAGGCGGACGGCGAGCTGCACCTCGCCCGGATCGAAAGCCCCCGTGTCGAGGATCTGATAGCCGACGCCGTAGCCCCGGTTGGCGTCGACCATGCGATAGTCGAGCCGGTTGACGATCATCGTCCCGTGATTGCTCGCGGCCAAGACGAAGGCCAGCTTCCGGTCGGGGATCTGCATGGAGTCCTCTCGTGTCGTGTTCGGCAGGGAGCGGACGCGGTACGATTCGCCGGCGGAGTGTTGCCGAGAATCGTTCCCTACCATACCGCCGCCGGTGTCCACAGCGCGGAAAATCCCGGCTTGTTACGGATGCGGTCCACCTGCGGCTGCCGTCGCCATTGCGCCTTGGACCACGACCGTCCTGATCCGATTGCCGCGGAGACCGGGCGACATGCGATTGTACGTGACCAATGCATTCAGCCGCGTCGAGAAGATCGGCAAGACCATGTCCGAGCAGGGGCCTTGAACAAGTGAAAACTACGCCCTTTCCCTCGTCAGCACGCCTAAACGTGAGTCATCGATAGCGCCCCTCTGGCAGAGCTCAATCGTTAACGCGGCCTGCTATGGTTTACGGATTCCGGCGGCCGTCGAATGCTGCTCCTCAGGAACGGCCTGGGGCGGAAATATTGCTTTTGGCTGGAATTTCGCCCTGTTTTTGCCCTGTTTGCCGGCAAAACAGACGTCCATGGTTAACCCGCCCTTAATCTGCCAAAACTTAATCAGCATTTAACTAAAAGTCGCCCTAATGAAGCTCTGTGCTTCTGCGAGATGCAAAGCGGTTGTCCGTGGCGCATCGAGCGAGAGTTATCGAGTATTCGTTCGGGCGTGAGTGAATGAGTAACAGTCGAGCTGCGTTGGCCGCACGAAATCGCAGGAAGTCTTCCCTGATCGCGTTCTCTCACAAATTGATCGGTGGCGCGGCAATCGCATGCCTGATCGGGGGCTGCGCTGTGACGGTCTATACCAAGATCATCGCGGCGGATGCCTATCCGACCCTGGGCAGCATCGAGCAGGATGAGCCCGTCGTGCGCCCGGCGCCGCGGCTTGCGACGCGCAGCGCCGCCGATGCAGTGGGTGAGGCCTTCTCGGCATTCCCGGAATCTCCGCCCGTCACCACGGTCGCCGCCATCACGCCGCAGATGTTCAACGACCGCTTCGGCGCGGCCGTGCCGCAGGGCGTCGCCTCCAACGCCGCGAACGGCGCGCCGCCGCTGCCCAGGCTCGCCGAAGCTGCGCCCAAGCAGATCGAGGCCAAGCAGATCGAGGGCAAGCCGGCCGAGACTGCGAAGGTTGCCGAGGCGCCGAAGAAGGATGCCCGGCCGCCGATGCAGTTGGCGCTCGCCAATGCCAAGCCGGCCGCGCAGCCTGCGACGCCGGCGCAGGCCGCCGAGGCCAATCCGCCGAAGAGCAGTGGCTTCTCGCTGCGCGCGATGACCGAGCGCGCCAAGGCGGCGGTGCTGTCGATCGCCGGCGACCGGCATTCGATCCAGGAAAAGCTCTGGGGCAAGCCGGAGAACCAGGATGGCGGCCTCCTGGCCTATGCCTCGGCTGATTCCAACATCACCGCCAGCATCGCCAAGGATCCGACCCGCGGCGGCCGGCCGCCGTATGATTTGAGCACCGCAGTCTACGACATCTCGGCCAAGGCGGTGTATCTGCCCGACGGCACCAAGCTCGAGGCACATTCCGGCCTCGGCGACAACCTCGACAAGCCGAGCTCGGAGAAGATCAAGATGCGCGGCGTGACGCCGCCGCACATCTACGAGCTGAAGCCGCGCGAGGCGCTGTTCCACGGCGTGCCGGCGCTGCGGCTCAACCCGATCGGCGGCGAGGACGCGATCCACGGTCGTAACGGCCTCCTGGCCCACACCTTCATGCTCGGGCCGAACGGCGACTCCAATGGCTGCGTCTCGTTCCGCGACTACTACGCGTTCCTCGATGCCTACAAGAACAAGGGCATCCGCAAGCTCGCCGTGCTCTCGCGCATCGAGTGAGACGGGCAGGAGATGTTGAGGTGGGATCTGCATGGTCGCCCTCACACTCGGCAGTAGTTCCGAACTGTAGGGCGTGCAAAGGTGCGCCGTGAATCCCGTCGCACGAGTGCTATATCGCCAACTACTACGCTGCGCGATACAGCACCCTCTCCCCTTGTGGGCTACGGGATTCCCGGTTTTATGCTTTGGGTTGCAAGTAGATAGCCTTCAAGCATTGCAGCGAGACGATCCCAGCCGTCTCGCATTGTCTTTGGCCCTGGTGGTTTACCGTAGCAATTCCAGCCGCCGAGGCGTGCCGCGATCCATGCGACGAACGCGAGGGAATCGGGAGGATGTGGGTTCTGCTGCCGCGCGGTCTTGCCTTCGAGCGTTTTTGATAGGTGCCCCAGAGCTGGTCTGAAGGCCGGGTCGATCACGTCGCTCATGGGACGGGGACTGCCGTCTCTGGCGTCGACAAGCTGGATGGTCCGGATAGCGCCAGCAAGCCCGATCGCCGCGAGATTGAACATGCGATCGGCATCGATGACCTGACTGTCGTCGAGAGCCAAGCCATCGCTCTTGAGAGCACGGAAGACCTGTTCGATGCGCCAGCGCAATCGATAGAGTTGCACGATCTGTTCGGCATCTGCCGCGCTGGCAACGGAATGGGTCGTGAGCAGATGCCACAACAACGGTGTTTTGCCGGCGGGCGCATCGATCTCACGCGCCTGTATCAAAGTCATTTCGATGGCATCGCAGGCCTCTGATCGTTTCAGGCTCTGTGGCCGGGCAAGAGACACGCTTCCGGCGCGAAGCTCGACGGTCGCCCCGCGCCCTTTATCGCCGGGGCCGCGCGGCGCCACCTTGACGAGGCTTGTTTTCAGCACCTTCGTCTCGGCAAGCGCTGCAAACAGCATTTTGCCATCGGACAGGCAGCGATCCTGCGCAGCACGCACGATCAGATCGAGCCCTTCCGGCTTACGCGTAAACAACGGGTAGATGTCGCTTTCGCGATCGGCGACCATCGTGACGCTGGCCGCCTCCGATAAGACGCCGGCAGCCGCCTGACAGCCATACAGCCAGCGTATCGACTCCTTATCCTCGATCGCTCGCTTGCGGCGAGCCGGAACTCGTCCGGCTGAGCGCGTCCAGATTTCCGCGTCGACAAGTCCCAACACCGCCTCGCTCTCGACGTCGAGGGCAATCACGGGATGGATGAAGAAGCCGGGTGTTTTTCCGTCCCCGCCAGGACCGAAGCCGCGCCGCTTCTTGTCACGGCCGGAGAAATTGATCTCGCTCGTGTCCTGGATCGCCAGAATACGCCGTCCCACGCATTGAGCCGCAGTCCGAGCCGCCAGCGTCTCGACGATCCGATCGACCGAGACGTGGTGCGAGGACAGAAATCGGTGAATGGCCTTCTCGCCGGCTCGCGTCTCCCCCAACTTCCGCAAGACCAGCGTGCCTGCTGTCGCCACCCGTTCGATCAGCCAGTCAGCCCGCTCCGCAACTCGAATATCGCCAAATGACATTCAAAGCTCTCCACCGAACCGGTCGAAAACTTTGAATCACATCCAGAAATCGCTTGGAATCGCTTTCGGGCATCCCGTAGCCCCTTGTGGGAGAGGGCGCATTCACTTGCAGCGCTCGTCCGATCTCCCGATCTCCAAGAGCATGCACTTTTAGAGCCACAAGATCGAGAATCCATTGGGTGCCGTGCAGTCACGAGCGCACGATTTCTGATGCGGCTTCGGGATCGGCGTCGCTCCGGGCGACCGCTTCACGCGATCGCACGGGAAGAAGGGCAAACGGATACACAGCTCGAACACCCCTGGACACGACGTCGCATTCTCGCGGCGAATGACGCCCGAGTGTTGCCGGCGAGATCGCCCTCGAAATTCGAGAGAGGGCGCGGGGAATGCCGGGTGAGGGCCTCACCCATGGCCCGCCTGCAGAAGAAAAAGCAGGCGGCAGTCACCACAGGTTCAGCCGCATCATCCGGCATTCCCCGCGCGATGGCCTTACGGCTTATACATGGTCTCCCTGGTGCGCCGGGCTTTCTGGCCACCATCGGTCGGAGCATTCGTCTCTCCGACCTTGACACCAGCATCGGGGTGCCAGGACATCACGACTTCGCCGTGCGCACCGGATCGTTCGTCCGCGTGATCAGATCACGCTGCAACCCGACGCGCCCACCGCATCCCGCCCTCCACGTTCATGACGATCGCGAAGCGCCCCTCTCATGAGGACAGGACCGGCATAGAATGCACGGTTTCTGATTTTTGGAAACAGGAAAATGTTCGGGGTTGGCGGTGAGCGGGGCGATCCCATTGACCGGGCTCGACAAACGAATTTTCGCGCGCACGCGTTTTCGACCTCTCGCAGGGCCGATTGCGGCCTTGGAGCTCGCGATAATGCGCAACTGATTTGCCCGACGACCAATCTGGTCGTTGCAAATCTGTCGCGTCGCCGGAGGCGCGCCGTCATCGCTTCCCCCTCCGGCCTTGACGGCTTCGGAAAATTCTGCGCATAGCTCTGCCCCATCGAAATTGACGCGCCGTTCGCCGGCGCGCTCTTGAGGACCACGACCGTGTTGAGCCTACGCTCACATCTCGCGAATGCCCCCGCCAACGAACGACCGCTTAACTGGTCGCGCGATGGGTCCGGCATGGGCGTCGCCTGTCAGGGTCCGAATGATCTCGTGCTGTCCCTGACGACATCGGGACGCGAAATTCCAGCAAGAGCATAACCGGCGGCGGGATCTCACCCTCCGCAGACATAGCGGAGGGTCTGATGACCCGCATGATGAGCCCAGATTCCGAGACAGTCGACCACGCCCGAGCGCTGTGCTCGCCGGTGGCGGTTGCCTTCGTGCGCATCGTCATGACGTGCCGCGGCGTCAGCGAGGCACGGGCTCGCCAGATCTATCTCGACTACATCAACGGCGTTCAGCCGGAGCACGCTCCGGTCGCGTTCGATTGATTGACGATGACCATGCCCGGTGCAGTCCGGGCGCGATGACATGGCATATGTTCCCGTCTGGTGAAGGGACCGGATTGTCGATCCGGGAAGGCGGGTTCGATTCCCGTCATGGGCGCCAACACGACCGGGCAGATGAAGCGAAAGAGAGGAGGTCGACGATGTCAGCAACAAACCCGGCGCTGGTTCTCAACGCCGACTTCCAGCCGCTGAGCTATTTCCCGCTGTCGGTGGTCTGCTGGGAGGACGCGATCAGGGCCGTTGTCGGCGAGTCGCACGTCGTGGTCGCAGAGTACGACAGCGTCGTGCGGAGCCCGAGCGTCACCATGCGGCTGCCGTCGGTGATCGCGCTGCGCGATTACGTCAGGCCGGCGACGCGCGTCCCGTTCACGCGCTTCAACGTGTTCCTGCGCGATCGCTTCGAATGTCAGTACTGCGGTGGCCGCTATCTCCACGGCGAGCTGACCTTCGATCACGTCGTGCCGCGCGTCGACGGCGGCGAGACGTCGTGGACCAACATCGTCGCCGCCTGCAGTCCCTGCAACGCGCGCAAGGACCGGCGCCACCTCAAGCCGCGGCGGCCGCCGTTCGAGCCGGCACGGCACGAGCTGATGGCCGCGCAGCGCCTGTTTCCGCCGAGATTCCTGCACGTGACCTGGCAGGATTATTTGTACTGGGATGTGGAGCTCGAGCGTTGAAGAAACGAACGCGTAGCCCGGATGAGCCCGCGCCGATGCCCAAAGGGTGTCGGCGTGGGTGATATCCGAGGTCTCACAGGTGATTCGGACGAACCCGGATGTCGCTTCGCTCATCCGGGCTACGTACTTAAAATCCTGTAAGAGCAGGCGCCAACTTATCCGGTGGACATCCGCCAGCGAGAGAGAGCCATGTCGATTTCGACCCCACGTCGGATGGAGGACAGCGCGCTGCCGCAACTGCGGCGCCGTGATTGCGTCCAGTGCGTGCCGGCAGTCTCCGCGGGGAGCGCGCTGTCCCGTCACAATCAACTAGCAGCGTAGCGAGGCAGCGGGATCGTCCCTCTGTCTTGAACGCCAGAGAGACGATCCGCCAGGCTGATGTCCCATCCGGGACACTCCGATCAGATCCGTCTCTCTGTTTGCACCACCGGACTTGCGCGGCGTCACGCCGTGCAAGTCCCGACCATTGCAGCGCCACGCCGGCGCGGCAGGGTCATGCATGAACGAGTGAGGAGGATCACATGCGAGCCGATCCCTATCAGGAGCGCGCGAGACAATTGGCGATCGAGGCCGGGCTTGATCCGGATGCACGGGTCGAGCGGCCCGGGCAGCGGTCGATGCCGCTGTGGTGCACGTTCCGCGACGCCGCGCGCCAGGAGCAGCTGGCGCGCGAGGCCACGGCGCTGGGCGACACGGTCGCGAGCCGGCCACAGGCCGCGCAGTATCAGAACAGCCCGCTGAAGGTGTTTGGCCGTCACGAGGATGCGACCATCGCGCAGATGAGGAGCTGCATGGCGGTCGGCAATGCAGTGGCCGGGGTGATCTGCGCCGACGGTCATCTCGGCTATGCCCAGCCGGTCGGCGGCGTGATCGCCTATGAGAAGCAGATCAGCATCTCCGGGGTCGGCTTCGACATCGGTTGCGGCAACATGGCGGTCCGGCTCGACACGCAGTTCAGCGCGATCGAGGACAAGGTCGGCACCATCACAAAGGATGTCGCCAGGGTGATCTCGTTCGGCGTCGGCCGCAAGAACGCCGAGCGGGTCGAGCATGAGCTGTTCGACGACGCCGATGCGTGGCGCTGCTCCGACATGGACGCGTACCGGCAGAAGGCGGTCGGGCAGCTCGGCACGGTCGGGTCGGGCAACCACTATGTCGACCTGATGCGCGACGAGGCCGGCTTTGTCTGGATCGGCGTGCATTTCGGCAGCCGTGGGCTCGGCCACACCTCGGCGACGCGCTACCTCAAGGCGGCCGGCGGCAAGGACGGCATGAACGTGCCGCCCGCCGTGGTCGACGAGGACTCGGAGGTTGGGCAGCGCTACATCGCCGCGATGCAGCTCGCCGGGCGCTACGCCTATGCGGGACGCGAGTGGGTGACCGAGCGCGTGCGCCGGATCATCGGCGGTGCGGTCACCGACAGCGTGCACAACCACCACAACTATGCCTGGCGTGAGACCCATGACGGGCGTGACCTGTGGGTGGTGCGCAAGGGCGCGACGCCGGCCTTTCCGGGTCAGCGCGGCTTTGTCGGCGGCTCGATGGGCGACGACGCGGTCATCATCGAGGGTGTGGAGTCGGAGGAGGCCAAGGCCTCGCTGTACTCCACGGTGCACGGCGCCGGGCGGCTGTTCGGGCGCAGGGAGGCCAAGCGGCGCTTCACGCGCGACGAGATGGACGCCTGGCTGCAGGGCCGCGGCGTCACCCTGATCGGCGCCGATCTCGACGAGAGCCCGATGGCTTATCGTCGTTTGCCCGAGGTGCTGGCCGAGCACGCCGGCTCGGTGAGGGTGGTGCATACGCTGCGGCCGTTCGCCGTGGTGATGGCGGGCGAGGGCGAGTTCGATCCGTTCAAGGATTGAGCGCGCCCTCGTAGCTCGCATGAGCGCAAGCGACATGCGAGTCCGCACGTGCAGTTCGTGAGACCCCGGATGTCGCTCCGGCCTGCGCCCGCAAGGCGCCGGCCTTTGCTCATCCGGGCTACGCGATTGCGCAACGATGACGGAGACACGATCATGACCGAGATGACCTGGCACGCCGACAATATCGAGACGATTGCGAACTTCTTCTCCACTGCCGAGTGCGAGGACTACATCCGCTTGGGCGAGCAGATGGGCTTCGAGGAGGCGACGTTGTTCGCGCCGCGCAGCGTCAAGGACTATCGCAACAACGATCGCGTCATCGTCGACGATACCGAGCGCGCGCAAGGGCTCTATCAGCGGCTCGCCGGCCATCTCGCACCGTCGTTCCAGCATCGCTGGCAGCCGGTCGGGCTGAACGAGCGGCTGCGGCTGTATCGCTATGATGTCGGACAGAAGTTCGAATGGCATCGCGACGGCCATTTCGAGCGTGACGATGGCGAGCGCAGCCAGTTCACCTTCATGATCTATCTGAACGATGATTTCGAAGGTGGCACGACGTCGTTCTGCGACGACACCGGCCTGATGCCGGATGGTCCGTTCCGGATCATTCCGAAGAAAGGCATGGCGCTGCTGTTCCATCACCCGATCATGCATCGCGGCGATCCCGTGACGAAGGGGCGCAAATACGTGCTGCGGACGGACGTGATGTATCGGCGGAGCAGGTGAGGGGGCGCGTCGCACAAGGCGCGCGCTCTCCGTTCGTCACTCCGGGGCGCGCGTAGCGCGAGCCCGGAATCCATAGCCACAGGCCGTCGCGTGGTGCGAGGTGCTTGTGGCGTCTGTCTTCGACCAATCACCGCTCGGGCTATGGATTCCGGGCTCATTCGCGCTGCTCCAAAATGGCTTCGCCATCTAGCGCTTGAACGCCCCGGAATGACGGCAGACAGGAGTTTAGCGACGAAGCCCGCATGAGCCCCGGCGACATTCGGGCCCCGGCGAAACAAAAAGGGCGCGGCTTTCGCCGCGCCCTTCGTATCTCTTGAGGAGGCTGGACCTTAGAAGTCCATGCCGCCCATGCCGCCGCCCGGAGGCATTGCGGGGCCGCCGGCGTTCTTCTTCGGCAGCTCGGCGACCATGGCTTCGGTCGTGATCAGCAGCGCAGCCACGGAGGCGGCGTTCTGGATCGCGGCGCGAACCACCTTGGTCGGGTCGATGATGCCCTTGGAGACCAGGTTGCCGTACTCGCCGGTCTGGCTGTCGAAGCCGTAGGCGTACTGGTCCTTCTCCAAGATCTTGCCGACGATCACCGAGCCGTCCTCGCCCGCGTTGATCGCGATCTGGCGGGCCGGGGCGGAGAGCGCCTTGCGGACGATCTCGATGCCGGTCTTCTGGTCGTCGTTCTTGGTGCGCAGGCCCTTGAGCTGCTCGGAAGCCCGGAGCAGGGCGACGCCGCCGCCCGGCAGGATGCCTTCCTCGACAGCCGCGCGGGTCGCATGCATCGCGTCATCCACGCGATCCTTGCGCTCCTTGACCTCGATCTCGGTCGCGCCGCCGACGCGGATCACCGCGACGCCGCCGGCGAGCTTGGCCAGACGCTCCTGCAGCTTCTCACGGTCGTAGTCCGAGGTGGTCTCCTCGATCTGCGCCTTGATCTGCTGAACGCGCGCCTCGATGTCGGCCTTCTTGCCGGCGCCGTTGACGATCGTGGTGTTCTCCTTGTCGATCATCACCTTCTTGGCGCGACCGAGCATGGCGAGCGTGACGTTCTCGAGCTTGATGCCGAGATCTTCCGAGATCGCCTGGCCACCGGTCAGGATCGCGATGTCCTGCAGCATGGCCTTGCGGCGATCGCCGAAGCCCGGAGCCTTGACGGCCGCGACCTTCAGGCCGCCACGCAGGCGGTTGACGACCAGGGTGGCCAGCGCCTCGCCCTCGACGTCCTCGGCGACGATGACCAGCGGCTTGCCGGTCTGCACCACGGCCTCGAGCAGCGGCAGCAGCTCGTTCAGCGAGGAGAGCTTCTTCTCGTTGATCAGGATGTAGGCGTCATCCATCTCGACGCGCATCTTGTCGGCGTTGGTGACGAAGTAGGGCGAGATGTAGCCGCGGTCGAACTGCATGCCCTCGACGACGTCGAGCTCGGTCTCTAGCGACTTGGCTTCCTCGACGGTGATGACACCCTCGTTGCCGACCTTCTTCATGGCGTCGGCGAGGAACTTGCCGATCTCGGCGTCGCCGTTGGCGGAGATGGTGCCGACCTGGGCGATCTCGTCGTTCGACGTGACCTTCTTGGAGTTCTTGACGAGATCGGCGACGACCGCTTCGACCGCGAGGTCGATGCCGCGCTTCAGATCCATCGGGTTCATGCCGGCGGCAACCGCCTTGGCGCCTTCGCGCACGATGGCCTGGGCCAGCACGGTCGCGGTGGTGGTGCCGTCGCCGGCCGCATCAGCGGACTTGGAGGCGACTTCGCGCACCATCTGCGCGCCCATGTTCTCGAACTTGTCGTCGAGCTCGATCTCCTTGGCGACGGTGACGCCGTCCTTGGTGATGCGGGGAGCGCCGAACGACTTGTCGAGGACGACGTTGCGGCCCTTCGGGCCGAGCGTGACCTTGACGGCATTGGCGAGGATGTCCACGCCGCGCAGCATGCGATCGCGGGCGTCGACGCCGAACTTAACGTCTTTTGCTGACATATTGGGTTTCCCTGAGTTGAATTGGTCGTCTCACCCTGGGCAGGGCGCCCGCAGGCGCTCCTCAGGGTGAGCGTTGAGCGGGTTGGGCTTAGGCGGCCTTCTTCTTCGACGCGGTGTCGGTGAGCACGCCCATGATGTCGCTTTCCTTCATGATCAGCAGCTCCTGGCCGTCGATCTTGACCTCGGTGCCCGACCACTTGCCGAACAACACGCGATCACCGACCTGGACGTCGAGCGGGACCAGCTTGCCGCTCTCGTCGCGGGCGCCCGGGCCCACCGCGATCACTTCACCCTGCGAGGGCTTCTCCTTGGCCGAGTCGGGGATGATGATGCCGCCAGCGGTCTTCTCTTCGGCGTCGATGCGCTTGACCACGACGCGGTCGTGAAGCGGACGGAAAGCCATACAGTCCTCCTAAGCTATTGAGGCGATTGTCAATTTCTGGAATTTTGGCAGTCGGTGCCAGCGAGTGCCAGCACGTGGGCTGGATTTAGGGGAGAGCATTCAGCCGGACAAGGGCTTGTAGCAGAAAAATTAGCAGTCAACTGCGGGCTCTGCCAAAGCGTTCCGATAGCGTTAACAAGAGCGGAACGAACCATGAAACCCCGTATTAGCACCTGGGCTAAGTGGCTGCTAATGCAGCATTTTTCAACATGTCGTTAAACATTTAAGCTTGAGATGGGTTGAGGACATGCGTCACATTTCTTGGCAGTGAGCGCATCTTTGCCGGGTGGCTCCATCCCGGTTGGCCACACGGACATGCGCTCCAGAAACGGAGGTTGGCATGGTGTCGAAGGTTGAGGTTTCCGAGGACTTTCGGAAACAGGTGCTGGGTTACGGGCTGACGACGGCGCAGATCCTGTATCGGATGCCGGATCACCGCTCGCTGCTGCAGACCTACGTCTGGCAGAACTACGACCTGTTTCCGAAATTCCCCGCGCTGCAGGACTTCCTCGCGTTCTGGCAGGAGAAGATCGAGGGTCCACTGTACTCGGTCACGGTGGCGCATTCCAAGCTGATCAAGCCGGCCGAGCTGCGCGCCGTCGACGGCGTGTTCCGGCTGCATTGAGGCCGACGCGTAGCCCGGATGAGCGAAGCGATATCCGGGTTCAACGCGCACGCGCGTGAGTCCCCGGATGTCGTTTCGCTCATCCGGGTTAAGCGCTGCCTCGGCCCTGTTGAGGTCGTCGATCGGTCGACCCGCAAAGCGGCAGGTTGTGCTATCCTCGCGTGCGAGGACACGCAGGGAGAGCGCCATGGCCAAGAAGAGCCGCACCGCCAAATCAGCATCACGCGCCGCCGCGAAAGCCGCGCCGCGAAAAACCGCAAAGACAAAGCCGACGGCGAAGACCGCCTTCGCGGCGCCTGCCAAGCCGGGAAGGGTGGCGAAACCCTCGGCGCGCAAGGCGCTCGCGAGCAAGGGGCGACCAGCGCCGGCGCCGCGCCGGCGCAAACAGAAGGTCGCCATCAGCCATCACCGCGAGGAGGACTTCAAGGCCGACGGCCTGCGCGCCTATGCTGTTTACCGCGACCTCGGCATCGCCGACGCGACGCACGGTTTGGCGCGCGCGCATGTCATCCGCATGCTGCCGCCGTGCAATCCGCAGGAAGTCTCCAAGCTGCACACCCATGCGGTCGACTTCCAGATGGTCTATGTGCTCAAGGGCTGGGTGAAGAGCTACCTCGAAGGCGTCGGCGAGACGCTGATGCAGGAGGGCAGTTGCTGGACCCAGCCGCCGAAGATCCGGCACATGATCCTCGACTATTCCGACGACGTCGAGCTGCTGGAAGTGATCCTGCCGGCCGACTTCAAAACCGTCGAACTGTCGACGTAAAGCCGACAGAAATGGATGGAAACATTCGCGTGCGATGGACGGCGGTCTCATCGCGCGTGTGTGTTGACATCCGGTCTCGCGTCACTGGGACGGATGGGCCGGCGACGAATCCGTAAGAGGTGTTCGCCGCGGGCTTGCGTAAAGGCGTACCCGTCCCGTTGCCGCGCTTCGTCGTCCAGTTCGCTCCCACGATCCCGCGCGCGCCTCGCACGCGCGCATCGATGCAGCCTCGCATCGCCAACGCGGGCGCCGGTTCGGCTTCAGGTGCCGCCCATCGCGAGGACATCGACTGGCTGCGCGCCATCGCGGTGCTCTCCGTCGTCGCATTCCATTTCGAGGCGCCGGCGATCTTCGGCGGCTTCGTCGGCGTCGACATCTTCTTCGTCATCTCCGGCTACCTGATCACCGGCATCATTGCCGCGGAGATGGCGGCGGGCCGCTTTTCGTTCGCGCAATTCTACGAGCGGCGGGTGCGGCGGCTGCTGCCGGCGCTCTACGCCATGGTGGCGTTCGCGGCGATCCCGGCGTCGCAGGACATGCTGGGCTCCGAGCGCGCCGAGTTCTTCCGTTCCGCGACCGCCGTCGTCACCTTCACCTCGAACATCTTCTTCTGGCAGCAGTCCGGCTATTTCGACCACGTCGCGGTCGAGAAGCCGCTGCTGCACACCTGGTCGCTCGCCGTCGAGGAGCAGTTCTATCTGGTACTCCCCGTCGTGGTCTGGGCCGTGTTGCTGATAGCGCGCGGGCGACGGCTGGCGCTGCCGGTCACGCTGGCGCTGCTGGCTGCCGGCTCGTTCGCGCTCGGTCTGCTGCTGATGCGAGGCGGCGCGTCCGCGAGTGCGTTCTTCCTCAGCCCGCCGCGCGCCTGGGAATTCCTGCTCGGCGGCCTGGTCGCGATTTCCGGACTTCCCGCACCGCGGCCGGGTCTCGCCCAGCGCGGCGCCCGCGCGCTGTCGCTGCTGCTGATGGCGGTGCCGATTCTGGCGTTGCGCCCCGGACCGGGCTTTCCCGGCGTCGACGCGCTCGCGCCATGCCTTGGCGCGGCGCTGTTCCTGTGGAGCGGCGTCGGCGTTGCCAATGTGCCGCGTAGCCCGTTGTCACCGCTCGGCGTAGCGGCGTTCGTCGGCCGCATCTCATATTCGCTGTATCTGTGGCACTGGCCGCTGTTCGCCTTCGCGCGCTTCGCCAAGCCCGGCCTGGCGCTCGACGGCTGGGAGCGGGTGGCGTTGTTTGCCCTCACGGTCGCGGTCGCCACGCTGTCCTGGCGCTTCATCGAGCAGCCGTTCCGCAATCGCCAGCTCGCCGCGACCCCGCGCGCGACCTTCGGTCTTGCGGCGCTGGCGAGCCTGCTGCTGCTGGCCGGCAGCGGCGTCGGCCTGCTACGCGCTAGCGCCGTGTCGGACGCCGACCGCGCGGCGCAGCGGCTGGACGCCTACAACGCCTACGACATGAAGCCGGTCTATCGCTACGGCACCTGCTTCACGACGCCGGACGGGCGCGTGCCCGGGGATTGTCTCCGTCCGGTGAGCGGCAAGATCAATGTGCTGCTGTGGGGCGACAGCTTTGCGGCCCACTACTATCACGGCCTCGCCGCGAGCATCGATCCGCAGGCCGTCAACGTCATGCAGGCGAGCCAGCCGACCTGCATGCCGACCTTCAGCGCGGAGACGCAGGGGATCGCGGCCTGCCGCGCCCTGGCAAGCCAGATGCGCGACTATTTCGTGACGGCGCGGCCCGATCTCGTGGTGATGTCGGCGGACTGGCTCGAGAACGCCCGCCCGCCGCGCTTTGCCGGTATGGTGCGCGATCTCAGGCTGACGCTGGCGCGTCTCAGCGAGGCCGGCATTGCGGTGGTGCTGCTCGGTCCCTCCGTGCAATTCCGGGCGCGGCTGCCCTCGATGCTGGCGCGCGCCACCTTGCGCGGCATGTCGCCGGATCCCGTTGCGTTCGTCCGGTCCGATATCTTTGCGCTGGATCAGGCGATGCAGGCGGCGCTGTCGACGAGCGAAGGCCTGTCCTACATCTCGATCCTGTCGGCGGTCTGCGAGAACGGCCGCTGTCCGCTCACGGTCGGCGACGTCCCGCTGTCGTTCGATCATGCGCATCTCACGGCGGAGGGCTCCCAGCTCGTGATGGCGAGGATCGTGCCGCAACTGCTGCCGATGACGACCGAGCTCAGCTCACGTCAGCAGCCCGACGATCGCACCCATCAGGCAGGTGGTGAGGGTGCCGGAGACGATTGATTTGAGGCCGAGCGCGTTGATCTCGTCGCGTCGTGTCGGAGCCATCGTACCGAGTCCACCGATCATGATGCCGAGGCTGGCGAAGTTGGCGAAGCCGCACATCGCATAGAGCATGATCAGCCGCGCGCGCGGATCGAGCGCCGTCGCATCGAGCTTCGCCAGCTCGACATAGGCGATCAGCTCGTTGAGCACCGTCTTGGTGCCCATCAGGCTGCCGGCCGTGACGGCCTCCGACCACGGCAGGCCCATCAGCCAGCACACCGGCGCCATGACGAGGCCGAGCAGCCGCTGCAGCGAGATGTCGGCGCCGCCGATGGCGGGCAACAGCGAGAGGATCGCGTTGGCAAGATGCACCAGCGCGACCAGCACCAGCAGCAGCGCGACGATGTTCATCAGCAGCTCGAGCCCGGCGCTGGTGCCCTTGACGATCGCGTCCATCGTCGAGGTGGCCTGCGTCTCCTCGCCGAGCGCGCCGCCGGTGAGCTGCTTCGACGTCTCCGGCACCATGATCAGGCTGATCAGGATCGACGCCGGCGCGCCGAGCACCGAGGCGATGACGAAATGCGCGGCGGCATCGGGGATCAGCGGCGCAAGCAGCGTGGCGTAGAGCACCAGCACGGTGCCGGCGATTCCGGCCATGCCGCCGGTCATGACGAGAAACAATTCGCTGCGTGTCATCTGCGCCAGATACGGCCGGATGAACAGCGGCGCTTCCACCATGCCGAGGAAGACATTCGCGGCGGTCGACAGGCCGACGGCGCCGCCGACGCCGAGCGTGCGCTCCAAGAGCCAGGCCATGCCGCGCACCAAGGGCGGCAGCACCCGCCAGTAGAACAGCAGCGTGGTCAGCACGCTCATGACCAGCACGATCGGCAACGCCTGGAAGGCGAGCACGAAATCGGCGCCGGGCGCCTTGAGGTCGAAGGGCAGGGCGCCGCCGCCGACATAGCCGAAGACGAAGGAGGTGCCGGCCCGCGAGGCCGACGAGATGGCGCCGACGACCTCGTTGATGGCGCCGAAGGCGCGGGCAACCGCGGGGACCTTGAGCAGGACGAGCGCGGTCAGGATCGTGACCACGAGGCCAAGCGCGGCCTGCTTCAGCGACACCGCGCGCCGGTTCTCGCCGAGCGCCCATGCGATCGCGAGCAGCGCGACGATCCCGAACCCCGATTGCAGCTGCAGCATCAGATCCCCCGAACCCCGTTTCATTATGAGCGCAGGGAACAGCCGCGCGCAATGCCGTGCGGCCATGCGGGGCCCGCGATTGACAAGGAGTGGGGGCTGCGTCACGCAGGCGCCATCATGTCGTCCACCGTCCCGATCGGCGCGCGCGATCTCTTGAAGCAAAGCGCGTTCCTGTTCTTCCTGTCGTCCCGCAGCCTGTCGCGCTTTGCGAGCCAGATCGCCGCAGTGGCGATCGGTTGGCAGATCTACGATCTCACCGGGCGCGCCTTCGATCTCGGCATGGTCGGGCTGATCCAGTTCCTGCCGACGGCACTGCTGGTGTTCGTCGCCGGCAGCGCCGCCGACCGATTCCAGCGCAAGCGCGTCGTGCAGCTCTGTCAGCTCGTCGAGGCGCTGACGGCGCTCTATCTGTGCTGGGGCGCCTACGCCGGTCAGCTCGGCGAATTCGAACTGTTTGCTGCGATCTTCGTGCTCGGCATTGCCGGGGCGTTCGAGAGCCCCGCGACCGCGGCGCTGCTGCCGCTGATCGCCCCGGCAGGCACGCTGCAGCGGGCGAGCGCGCTGTCGAGCGGGGCCGCGCAACTCGCGACCATCGCCGGTCCCGCCATCGGCGGCTTCGCCTACGCGGTCGCGCCGGGTCTACCCTATGGCATCATGATGCTGTTCTGGATTGCCGGCATGGGGCTGACCGGCCTGATGCAGGTACCGGAGGACGTTCCGGTCGAGCGGATCGACGGCAGCAAGGCCGACCTGTTCGCTGGCGTCCGCTTCATCCGCGCCCATCCTGCGATTCTCGGCACCATCTCGCTCGATCTGTTCGCGGTGCTGCTCGGCGGCGTCACGGCCTTGCTGCCGATCTATGCGCGCGACGTCCTTCAGGCCGGGCCGTTCGGGCTCGGCGTGCTGCGCGCCGCGCCCGCGGTCGGCGCGCTGGCGATGACGGCGGTGCTGGCGCGCTACACCATCCGGCGGCGCGTCGGCCTGCGCATGTTCCAGGCGGTGATCGTGTTCGGCGCGGCGACGGTCGTGTTCGCCGTCTCGCATGTGATGTGGATCTCGGTCGCTGCGCTCGCCATTCTCGGTGCCGCCGACACCATCAGCGTCGTGATCCGCTTCTCGTTGGTGCAGCTCGCGACGCCCAACGAGATGCGCGGCCGCGTCGGCGCGGTGAACTTCCTGTTCATCAACGCCTCCAACCAGCTCGGCCAGTTCGAGAGCGGCATCACCGCCGCGCTGCTCGGCGCCATGCCCGCCGCTATCCTCGGCGGCGTCGGCACCATCGCGGTCGCGCTTCTGTGGATGAAGCTGTTTCCCGAGCTGCGGAAGGTGGAGCGGTTGGAGTAGGAGTCGTGGAGGCACCCTGCCGTAGGGTGGGCATCATGAGCGGCCAGACGGTGGGCACGGCGCCATTGCTATCTCGTTTGCCGAGACAGCGCGTCAGCGCCTTTGCCCACCCTACAAACGGTGGCTAGCCCCGTCCCACGAACGGCATCTTGGTCGCCATCACCGTGATGAACAGGACGTTGGCGTCGAGCGGCAGCGAGGCCATGTAGGCGACGGCGTCGCCGACGGCCTTCACGTCCATGCGCGGCTCCGGCATCATGCGGCCGTCGGGCTGCAGTACGCCGCCGACCATGCGCTCGGTCATCGGCGTCTCGGCGTTGCCGATGTCGATCTGGCCGACCGCGATGTCATAGGCGCGGCCGTCGAGATTCGACGCTTTCGTCAGACCCGTGATCGCGTGCTTGGTCGAGGTGTAGGGCGAGGAGAACGGCCGCGGTGCATGCGCCGAGATCGAGCCGTTGTTGATGATGCGGCCGCCACGCGGCGACTGATCCTTCATGATGCGGAAGGCGTGCTGCGTGCACAGGAACGGCGCGGTGAGGTTGGTCGCCACCACCGACTGCCACTGCTGCAAAGTGAGGTCCTCGAACGGCACCGGCGGCGCACCCATGCCGGCGTTGTTGAACAGCACGTCGAGTCGGCCGTAGGTCGACTTCACGGTGTCGAACAGTGCCGCGATCGAGGCGGGATCGGTCATGTCGGCGGGGACGGGCAGGCTCATGCCCGGCTCGCCGAGCTTCGCGGTCTCCTCCAGCATCTCCTTGCGGCGGCCGACCAGCACCACGGTGAAGCCGCCCTTCATCAGCGCCAGCGATGCGGCGCGGCCGACCCCCGTGCCTGCGCCCGTCACCAGGGCGATCTTCTTTGCCGCTTCAGCCATGTTTCCTCACCTTCAGTTCACGTGTCTTGCAGTGTTCTGCAGTTTCAGTGTTTCGACTCGCTCTGAGTCTTGTAGGGCGGCCTTGGAATGTTGTTGTGCGCCGCGCGCAGGGCCGCCGACCAGCGCGAGCGGAGATCGTGGAAATAGGGCTCGCCGGCCTCGATGCGGTGGTTGAGGTCGGCCTCGCAGGCCTCCGCGCGCACCACCAGCACGTCGATCGGAAGGCCGACGCCGAGATTGGAGCGCATCGTCGAGTCCATCGAGATCAGGCCCGTCTTCAGCGCCTCGTAGAGCTCGACGTCGTAATGCATGGCGCGGTCCAGCACCGGCTTGCCGTATTTGTGCTCGCCGATCTGCAGATAGGGCGTGTCGGTGGTGCATTCGATGAAGTTGCCGGCGGTGTAGACCATGAACAGCCGCATCCGCGAGCCCTTGATCTGGCCGCCGAACAGGAAGGAGACGTCGAACGAGATGTCTTCGGCCTTCAGCGCCGGGCCTTCGGTGGCGTGCACCATGCGGATCGCCTTGCCGATGCGCTGTGCGGCCTGAAACATCGTCGGCGCGTTCATCAGGGTCTCGACCTCGCCGGTCTCGGGGTCCTCCATCCCTTCGGTCAAGGTCGAGAGCACGGACTGGCTGACGGCGAGATTGCCGGCGCTGGCGACCGCCACGATGCGCTCGCCCGGATTGGAGAAGATGTGCAGCTTGCGGAAGGTCGAGACGTTGTCGAGACCGGCGTTGGTTCGGGTGTCCGCGATCATGACGAGGCCGTCACGCACCAGAATTCCGCAGCAATAGGTCATCTCAGTCCCCTCGAGCCATTGCGCGAATTACTAGCGAAAATCGCCCCTTCGTCCAACCCCGCACTTCCGTAGCCCGGATGAGCGGAGCGACATCCGGGATCTCACGCGCTGTCTCGGTGAACCCGCATGTCGCTTCCGCCTTCGCCCTTGCGGGCTTCGGCGGACAAGCCGCTCATGCGGGCCACGGGAAGACCGGCGGTTCCGGAATTCAGGACTGGCGCTGCGACTGCGATTGCGACGGACCGCCGCGGCCGACCTGCTCGACCTTCACCTTCACGGTGAGCGTCTCGGTCCCGCCGCCATAGCGGGTGCCGCGCACCGGGGCGGCGCCGAGATAATCGAGCCCGATGGCGACCCGGACATGGGCGTCGGTGGTGCAGATGCAGTTGGCGGCGTCGAAACCGACCCAGCCGAGATTCGGCACATAGGCTTCCGCCCAGGCATGGCCGGCTTCTTGGTGCACTGCACCATCAGAGCGCAGGAAGTGGCCGGACACGAAACGCGCGGGGATGCCGGCGGCGCGCGCGCAGGCGATGAAGATATGCGCATAGTCCTGGCAGACGCCGCGCTTCAGCACGAAGGCTTCCGCCGCCGAGGTGCCGCTGTGGGTCGGATCCTCGTCGAAGGTCATGTGCTCGTAGACCTGCACCATCAGGGTGTGCAGAAGACCGAGCACGTCGCTGTCCGATTCCGCGCGCAGATCGCGCACGACGGCGGCCATGGCGGCATTGGCAGCCGTGAGGGGTGTCTGCCGGAGGAAGAAGCTGGGCGGGAAGCGCTCGTCCGCTCCCTTCAACACGCCGCCGGTGTCGTGCGTCTCGACCAGGCCTTCGGCCGTGATCGTGAGGTCCTCGAGTGCGCCATGGGTGATCACATGGGTGACGTTGCCGAATGCGTCTTCATGCATGTCGAGGCGGGCATCGGTCGACACGTCGATCTGCCACTCCGCCACATATTGGCCGTCATTGCTGCCGGGCGTCATGCGGATGATCTGGATGGCGCCGGTCGCCGCTGGCTCGTAGCGGTAGGTGGTGGAATGGGAGATACGCAGGCGCATGGCGGTCGACCAGTCTTCGTCAGATGTGCTGTCCGCGGTAGCTCGTTTCACCTCTCCCTGAAAGGGGGAAGGAGGACCCCTCGGGCGAAGGGGAGGGCGCCCGGCGCCGGACGTGGTCTCGCAGACACAGTCCGACGGCCGCCCATCGCTGTTTCCGCTGCGCTCCGGGCGCTCAGATCAGATACTGCTTGGTGATGATCTCTCCAAGTCGCGAATTGTCGGCGATGAACTCCTGGATGAACTCGTGCACGCCGCGCTGGAAGATGTCGTCCATGTTGGAGTGGTCGAGCCGGTTGCGGACGCCACGGGCATGGCGCTGCGCCGCCCCCTGACGGCCATAGGCGACGCCGATCTGGTCGAGATTGCGGACGAGGTTGCCGTAGCAGCTCGCCAGCGAGCGCGGCAGCGTGTCGTTGAGGATCAGGAGGTCCGCGATCAGCCAGGGCTTCAGCGTCTCGCGATAGACCCAGTGATAGGCCGTGAGCGCCGACACCGAACGCAGGATCGAGGTCCATTGATAATAGTCCAGCGGGCCGCCGACATGCTCGTCCTCGGGCAGCAGCACGTGATATTTGACGTCGAGAATACGCGCGGTGTTGTCAGCGCGCTCCAGATGCAGGCCGAGCCGCGAGAACCAGTAGGCGTCGTTGCGCAACATCGTCCGGTAGGCCGAGCCGTCGAAGCGCAGCGAGGTCTCCTGCACGAAGCGCAGGAAGCGCGCGAGATCCTCGCGGGTCTTGGTCCCCTTGCTCCAGACTTCCTGCAGCTCGATCCAGGAACCGTTGAGCGTGTCCCACATCTCCGAGGTCAGCGCCGTGCGCACCGAGCGGGCATTGAGACGGGCGGCCTCGATGCAGTTCTTGATCGAGGACGGGTTCGACGGATTGAACGAGAGATATTCGACGACGTTCTGCTCGTTGGCCTCGGAGTAGTGCTCGTAGAAGCTGACATTGACGCCGGCGGTCATCAGCGCCGACTCCCACTCGTTGGTCTTGCCGATATAGGCCGCGGGAAGGGCGGTGACGCGCAAGGTGGCGTCGATGGTGCGGGCGAGATACTCGGCGCGCTCGACGTAGCGGGCCAGCCAGTACAGGTTTTCGGCGGTGCGCGACAGCATGGGCAATCTACAAGCTGCGGAGTGATCCCGCCTCGGTGGCGGGAAAGGCAAGTATGGATCGAAGGTTTGTGAGGCGAGGCTTACTCATCCAGCACCCATGTGTCCTTGGTGCCGCCGCCCTGGCTGGAATTGACCACCAGCGAGCCTTCCTTCAGTGCCACGCGGGTGAGGCCGCCCGGCACGATGGTGGTGCGGTCGCGTCCGGTGAGCACGAACGGGCGCAGGTCGACATGGCGCGGCGCCAGCCCTGACGTGACGCAGGTCGGGCAGGTCGACAGCGCCAAGGTCGGCTGGGCAATGAAGCCCTCGGGCTCGCGCTTGAGCTTGTCGCGGAACGCCTCGATGGTCGCCTTGGTGGCGGCCGGGCCGATCAGCATGCCGTAGCCACCCGAGCCGTGCACCTCCTTGACCACGAGCTCGCCGAGATGGTCGAGCACGTAGGACAGATCCTGCGGCTCGCGGCAGCGCCAGGTCTGCACGTTCTTCAGGATCGGCTCCTCGCCCAGATAGAACTTCACGACGTCCGGCATGTAGGAGTAGATCGCCTTGTCGTCGGCGATGCCGGTGCCGACCGCGTTGGCGAGCGTGACGTTGCCGGCGACGTAGGCCGACATCAGGCCGGGCACGCCGAGCGCCGAGTCGGGGCGGAAGGTGAGGGGGTCGAGGAAGTCGTCGTCGACGCGGCGGTAGATCACGTCGACCCGCTTCAGCCCCTCGGTGGTGCGCATGAACACCTCATCGTTCTTGACGATGAGGTCGCGGCCCTCGACCAGCTCGATGCCGAGCTTGTCGGCGAGAAAGGAGTGCTCGTAGTAGGCGGAGTTGTAGATGCCGGGCGTCATCAGCGCCACCGTCGGCTCGGCCGAGGCGCTGAGCGGCGCGACCGAGCGCAGCGCCGACAGCAACTCGTCCGGATAGCGCTCGACCGGCGCGACGCGGTGGCGCGCGAACAGGTCTGGAAACAGCCGCATCATGATCTCGCGGTTTTCCAGCATGTAGGACACGCCGGACGGCGTGCGCGCGTTGTCCTCGAGCACGATGAAGTCGTTGGCGTCGACGCGGACGATGTCGATGCCGGCAATGTGGACGTAGACGTCGTGCGGCACGTCCTGCCCGTTCATCTCCGGGCGGAACACGGGATTCTGAAAGATCAGGTCATCCGGCACGACGTTGGCGCGCAGGATGTCCCGGCCGTGATAGATGTCGCGCAGGAACATGTTCAGCGCCTTGACGCGCTGCTTCAGCCCCTTTTCCAGCAGCGCCCATTCCTTGCCCGACAGGATGCGCGGAATGACGTCGAACGGGATCAGCCGCTCCTGCGCCTCCGCCTCGCCATAGACCGCGAAGGTGATGCCGATTCGCCGGAACAGCAGCTCCGCCTCGTGGCGGCGATACTCCAGCGCCTCCGGCGGCGTTTCCTTCAGCCACCGCGACAGCTCCTGATAAGCCTGACGGACCTCGCCGCCCGGCTCGTTCATTTCGTCGAACGCAACTGCCATAGATGCCCGTGTGTCCCAGCCTCGCCATACACTGCATGACTCTGCATGACGGTAGCAAGGGCCGGGCCAGCGCGATATGCATTCTCCTGCGGCATTTCGTGGGGGGTGCTGAAGCCATGCCCGAAAAACCGGCTGCGTCGTGCTCAAATCCGCGGCATAGACTGCGACGTTCCGGATGACATTGGCGCCGTGGCGGGCCAAAAGAGACGGCAGATGCGAGGAGAAACCATGAGCGAGATCGTCACCGCGGGGTTGCTGGTCATCGGCGACGAGATCCTGTCCGGCCGGACCAAGGACAAGAACATCGGCTTCATCGCCGAATACCTCACCAATCTCGGCATCGACCTCAAGGAAGTCCGGGTGGTCTCGGACGACGAGCCGGACATCATCGCGGCGCTCGACGCGCTGCGGCATCGCTACACCTATGTGTTCACCACCGGCGGCATCGGTCCGACCCATGACGATATCACCGCGGATGCGATCGCGAAGGCGTTCGGCGTCGGCATCGACCATCACCCCGAGGTGGTGGCGCGCTTCCGAGAGCGCTGGAGCGAGCAGGAGCTCAACGAGGCGCGGCTGCGCATGGCGCGCATCCCCGATGGCGCCGAGCTGATCCAGAGCGCGACCATCCTGGCGCCGGGCTTCAAGCTCGGCAACGTCATCGTCATGGCCGGCGTGCCCTCGATCATGCAGGCGATGATGGACATCGTGGCGCCGAAGCTGAAATCGGGCGTGCGGATGCTGTCCGAGACGGTGCGCGCCAATGCGCGCGAGGGCGACATCGGCGGTCCCTTGCGCGAGATCGCCAAGGCGCACCCGGACACCATCATCGGCAGCTATCCCTTCATCGACGAGGACCAGAAGCCGAATACGCATCTGGTGGTGCGCTCGCGCGACCAGGACAAGCTGTCGGCCGCGATGGCTGCGGTGAAGGAGATGCTCGCCGGGCTCAACGTGACGCGCTAAAGCAGGGGCAGCTTTCGAGAACTCACGGACGAGATGAGATGCCAGACAAGACTTTGAGTGCAGAGGAGCGCGCGGGCCGGGCCTTCCCGGTGTCCTGGGACCAGTTTCATCGCGATTGCCGAGCGCTGACCTGGCGGCTGAACGAGATCGGGCCGTTTCATGCCGTGGTGGCCATCACCCGCGGCGGACTGGTGCCGGCGGCGATCGTGGCGCGCGAGCTAGGCGTGCGGGTCATCGATACGATCTGCATCGCGAGCTATGACCACACCAAGCAGGGCGAGCTTCAGGTCCTCAAGGGGATTTCAAACGACACCGCGCAACTCGGTGGCGGCACCGGCAAAGGGCTCCTGATCGTCGATGACCTCGTCGACACCGGCAAGACCGGACGCATGGTCCGCGAGATTCTCCCCGACGCGCATTTCGCCACCGTCTACGCCAAGCCGAAGGGCCGGCCGCTGGTCGACACCTTCATCACCGAGGTGTCGCAGGACACCTGGATATTCTTCCCCTGGGACACCGCGCTGTCCTTCGCGCCGCCGCTGCGCGACGGGGCGGCGTGAGGAGGGCGCGAATGGCGGATAGGGAGTAGCGAATAGGGAATAGGGGCTGGTGGTTGCCCTATTCGCTATTCGCCACTCGCTATTCGCCTGCTCCGGAGCCGAAGGCGGAGGAGACGGATGCCTCTGCAGAACCGCGTGACGCCTACAGGCGACATCGTCGCCACGCCGCATCGCGGCCTGTTCACCGGCAATCGCGGCATCATCCATGATCCCGCGACGAAGACGCTGCTGCGGAAGCGCTGGTCGAGCTCCGCCTGGCTGGTCTGCCTGTGCAACTTCCGCGGCCGCCGCCGGGAGGTGATGGCACGGCGCAGCTGGACCGAGCTGTTCTTCCTCGACGAGGCCACGGCCTTCGCCGCCGGCCATCGCCCCTGCTTCTACTGCCGTCGCGACGACGCCAACCGGTTTCGCGGCGCGTGGGAAGAGGGCAATGGCGTCAGCGGGGTTCGGGCTGCGGAGATCGACAAGGTCCTGCACCGCGAGCGGCTGGAGCGCGGCAGGAAGCGGTTGCACCCACTGCCGATGCCGTGGAGCGAGCTGCCCGACGGCGCGATGGTTCAGGTCGACGAAGAATGCTTCTTGGTCGTGCAGGGCAGGGCGCTGCCCTGGTGCTTTACCGGCTACGGTGCTGCGCGCGACGATCTCACGGCGCCGCGGCTGCTGACGCCGCCGTCCACATTGCGCACGTTGGAGGCCGGCTTTCGGCCCGTGCTGCATCCGAGCGCACAAGCCTCGTAGCCCGGATGAGCGAAGCGATATCCGAGGTCTCGTGCGGTGCTGCGTTGAACCCGCATGTCGCTGCGCTCAGGCGGGCTACGAACTACGCGAACCGCTGCCGTGCCAGCTTTGCGCCGGTGCCGAGCGCCATCAGCTTGGCCTCCGCGATCTCGCGCCGCATCGGCGCCATGCCGCAATTGGTCGTGGCGATGATGTTCTCCTTCGGCACCACCTTCATGACGTCCTCGATGGTCTTGCAGACGTCCTCGGCGGTCTCGATCGCGTCGCTGGCGACGTCGATGACGCCGGCCTGCACGATCTTGTTCTTGAGCAGGCCGAGCAGCTCGATCGGCACCTTCGAGTTGCGGCATTCGACCGCGACCTGCTGGATGGTGCTGGCGTCAATGACCGGGAACGTCTCCTCATACTGCCGCCACTCGCCGCCGAGCGTCTCCTTCCAGTCGGTGTTGGCCTTGATGCCGTAGCCGTAGCAGATGTGCACGGCCGTCGGGCAGGTCAGCCCCTCGGCGGCGCGCTCCAGCGCCTTGATGCCCCAATCGCGCACCTCGTCCATGTAGACGTTGAAGGCGGGCTCGTCGAACTGGATCATGTCGATGCCGTCGTCGTGCAGCGCCTTGGCCTCCTGGTTCAGCAGCTCCGCGAAGGCGAACGCCATCTTGACGCGGTCGCCATAGTAGTTGTCGGCGATGGTGTCGATGATCGTCATCGGCCCCGGCAGGGTGAACTTCACGGCGCGCGTGGTGTGCGTGCGCGCGATCCGCGCCTCGTCACCATGGACGCGGCCCTTCAGCGACAGCGGCGCCACCACCTGCGGCACCATCGCCTTGTAGCGGTCCTTGCGGATGCCCATCTCGACCTTGTGCGCGAAGTCGATGCCCTCGACCCGCTCGAGGAAGCCGTGCACGAAATGCTGCCGCGACTGCTCGCCCTCGGTGAGGATGTCGATGCCGGAATCCTCCTGCAGCTTCAGCGCGAGAATGGTCGCGTCGCGCTTGGCGCGCGCAAGCTCATCGCCCTTCGACTTCCACGGGGCCCACAGCACGTTCGGCTCGGCCAGCCATTCCGGCTTCGGCAGCGAGCCTGCGATGGTCGATGGAAACAGCATGGTCGAACTCTCCAGCATAGGGGGGCGGTCAGGCTTGAGCGCCTGTCTGCCATGGCTTACCCTTCAGGTACAGAAGAACGAAGCCGCCTCGCGTGTTCCGCGGCGCGGCATAATGGTCCGGGGAAGGAATCGGGGAAAGCATGATCGATCTCCATTACGCGCCGACGCCGAACGGCTGGAAGATCTCGATCATGCTCGAGGAACTCGGGCTGCCCTATAACGTCATTCCCGTCGACATCCGGGCCGGCGACCAGTTCAAGCCGGAGTTCCTGGCGATCAGCCCCAACAACCGGATTCCGGCGATCGTCGATCATGCGCCGGCCGATGGCGGCGCGCCGTTCCCGGTGTTCGAGACCGGCGCCATCCTGATCTATCTCGCCGACAAGACCGGCCGTTTCCTGCCGCAGGAGACGCGGGCGCGCTCGCGCGTGATCCAATGGGTGATGTGGCAGATGGCGGGGCTCGGGCCGATGATGGGCCAGCACGGCCATTTTGCGCTCTATGCCGCCGAAAAGATTCCCTATGCGATCCAGCGCTACCGCGACGAGGTCGCACGGTTGTTCCACGTGCTCGAGGTGCAGCTCGGCAAGACCGGCGCCTACGTCGCCGGCGACGACTACACCATCGCCGACATCGCCTGCTTTCCGTGGATGATGACGCACAAGGCGCAGGGGTTTTCGCTCGACGACACTCCCCACATCAAGCGCTGGTACGCGGCGTTGCGCGCCCGGCCGAAGCTGCAGGCGGGGCTTGCGATCGGCAAGTTCGTCAAGGAGCCGTTCAACGAGCAGTCGCGTCATGTGATGTTCGGCGCGCGCGCGAAGGAGATGATGGGGAGATCGTGAGCGAGCTCCGCGGCATCGCGAGGAGCATGGGGATAAGCGGGGATAAGCCATCCAGACCGTATGTTGCAGCCCCTGGATTGCTTCGTCGCTACGCTTCTCGCAATGACGGAGAGAGTGATGTGCGCCAACTGCCTCCGCCGTCATTGCGAGCGCAGCGAAGCAATCCAGGGGCGACACTAATGGTCTCAATGACTCCGTGGCGCTCTCGATGACGAACGCATCAAGACCTTGAGGAAACACACATGATCGAATTCTTCTTCGACTGCTCCAGCCCCTGGACCTATCTCGCCTTCCACAATATCCAGCCGCTCGCGCGCGAGTTCGGCGTCGACATCGTCTGGCGGCCGATCCTGGTCGGCGGTATCTTCAACACCGTCAATCCCAGCGTCTATGCGCAACGCGAGAAGCCGGTGCCGGCCAAAGCGGCCTACATGCTGAAGGACCTCGGCGACTGGGCGCGCTCGGCCGGGCTCAGGATCAAGATGCCGCCGACGGTGTTTCCGGTGAACAGCGTCAAGGCGATGCGCGGCTGCATCTGGCTGGGGCAGGACATGGTGCCGTTCGCGCGGACCGTGTTCGAGATCTATTGGGGGGAGGACCAGGACATCTCGCAGGATGCGGTGCTGACGGAGGTGTGCCGGCGTGTCGGCATCGACCCGAAGGCGTTCTTCGATGGGATCCCGCAGCAGGGCATCAAGGACCAGCTGCGCATCAACACCGAGGAGGTCGTCAAGCGCGGCGGCTTCGGCTCGCCGACCATCTTCGTCAATGCCACCGACATGTATTTCGGCAACGACCGGCTGCCGCTGATCCGCGAAGCGCTGGCAAGGGCGAAGGGGCGCGCCAGCTGATGCCGCGGGCGATCGTTTGCCGCGAGCTCGGCCCGCCGGAGAAGCTGAGGCTCGAAAGCCTGCCGTCTCGTGTATTGGCTGACGGCGAGGTGCGGGTGAAGATCCGCGCGGCCGGCATCAATTTCCCGGACATCCTGATGGCGGCGGGTGAGTATCAGCTCAAGCCGGAGCTGCCGTTCACGCCCGGCGTGGAGGCGGCCGGCGACGTCATCGCCACCGGCGCGGCCGTGACCGGCCATGCCGTCGGCGACAAGGTCATCGTTCGGATGCGCTTCGGCGCTTACGCCGAGGAGGCGTTGGTGGCAGGGAGCCAGCTCACGCCGCTGCCGTCGACCTTCGACTACGCGGAAGGCGCGACCTATCTCGTCGGCCATGGCACCGCCCATCACGCGCTGGTCGATCGCGGCCAGCTCAAGCCCGGCGAGACTCTGCTGGTGCACGGCGCCGGTGGCGGCGTCGGCCTCGCCGCCGTCGAGATCGGCAAGCTCTTGGGCGCGACGGTCATTGCAGCAGCGTCCTCGGAGGAGAAACTCGCGGTGGCACGCGCGCGTGGCGCCGATCATCTCGTGCTGTATGCGCGCGAGCCGTTCCGCGACGCCGTCAAGCGCATCACGGATGGGCGGGGCGTCGACGTCGTGTTCGACCCGGTGGGCGGCGAGGTGTTCGAGCACAGCGTCCGCTGCATCGCCTGGGGCGCGCGGCTGCTGGTGATCGGCTTCACCGGCGGCATCGGGCTCGCACGCACCAATTTGATCCTGATGAAGGGCGCCAGCGTGCTCGGCGTGCGCGCCGGCGAGGCCGTGCGCAGGGACCCTGAACTCGGAGAGCGACGCATGGCGGCGCTGCTGGCCTTCGCCGAGCAGGGCAGACTGCGGCCGAACGTGTCGCACCGCGTGCCCTTCGACAACTACGCATCGGCGATGCGGCTTTTGATCGAGCGCAGGGCGACCGGACGCGTCGCGCTGGTGATGGATTAGTTTGCAGGCGCCTGCCCAAAAATGTGGCGGACGGGTCTATGTATTTTTTTACCACTGGATTCATAGAATGATCGGACAGGTTGAGGCCGATCATGTTGAAGACGTCGAAGATACTTCACCGCATTGCCCTGTCTGCATTGCTGCCCATCCTCACATTGGCTGCGTTGGCGGCCTACGAGATCTCCACGAAATGGGCGGTGCGCGTCGAGATGACGCGCATGCAGCCGGTGGCGGAAGCCGTCGGCAAGCTCAGCCGTTTCGTTCATGAGCTGCAGCGTGAGCGCGGCATGTCGTCGGCGTTTCTCAGCAGCAAGGGCACGCAGATGCGCGCCGAGCTGGATCAGCAGCGCAGGCTGACCGATGGCGAGCGCGCGCATGCAGTCGCCGCGCTGGACGGGCTGCGCCGGAGCGGCGCGCTGGCCGAGGCGGCGCAGGCGAGCGAGCAGGCGTTGGCGCAGCTCGATCGCCATCGCGGCGACATCGACGCGCAAGCCATAACGCCGGCGGCGGCCGTCAGCGCTCTCACCGAGATTGTCGCCCGGCTGACCAGTCTGATCAGCAGCATGTCGACGCTGAGCGATGATGACGACATCTCCAAGGCGATCATCGCCTATGGCAACCTGACGGAAGGCAAGGAGCGCGCCGGCCTGGAGCGCGCGGTCGTGGCGGGAGGACTTGCCGCCGGTCGCTTCGAGCAGGCCGCCTATGCGCGTGCAATAGGGCTGGCTGCAGCGCAGGACAGTTATTTCGCGGCATTTCGCGCCGCCGCCTCGGCGAGAGGGCGTGCGGCGTTCGATGCGGCGATGACCGGACCGGCGATCGACGGCGTCGTTGCCATGCGCAAGGTGGTGGAGCAGGGCGGCGTCAGCGGTGATTTCAAAGGGCTCGCGAGCAAAGCCTGGTTCGATGCGGCCACGCTGCGGATCGATCTCCTGAAGCAGGTCGAAGACGCTCTGGCCGCCGAGCTGTCGGAGCTGATGGCCGGCAAGCAGGCCGCGGCCACGGCCAGCCTCGCCGCCGTCGGCGTGCTGCTGCTGCTCGCCTTGGCGCTGAGCCTCGCGATCGTCGTCGCGCTGGCGCGCAGCATCACCGGGCCGATCAACGCGCTGGCCGATACGATGACGCGGCTGGCGAAGGGCGATGTGAGCACCGCGATCGATGCGGTCGATCGGCGCGACGAGGTCGGCCTGATGGCGAGGGCAGTGCAGGTCTTCAAGGAGAACATGATTCATGGCGCCGAGCTCGCCGCCAGGGATGCGGAAGCGATGAGCCAGCGCGCCGAAAAAGCCAAGCGCGTCGGCGAGCTGACCGACCGTTTCAGCGGCGATATCGCGGCCGTGATCGATAGCGTGATCTCAGCCTCGGCACAGCTCGAATCGACGGCTGCCGTGATGAACCGGACGGCGAGCCGGACCTGCAGTGAAGCGAGCAGCGTCGCGCAGGCGACCGAGGCCGCATCGAGCAACATGCAGACGATGGCCGCGGCGACGGACCAACTGTCGAGCTCAGTCGCGGGCATCGGCGGTCAGGTGACGCAGTCGGCCGACATGGCGCAGAAGGCGGCCGCGGAAGGGCAGCGGACCAACGAGACCGTGCAGGGCCTTTCCAGCATGGCCGAACGGATCGGCGACATCGTGCGGTTGATCAGCGACATTGCCGGCCAGACCAACCTTCTCGCGCTCAATGCGACCATCGAGGCCGCGCGGGCGGGCGAAGCCGGCCGCGGCTTTGCCGTCGTCGCCGGCGAGGTGAAGCTGCTCGCGGAGCAGACCGCCAAGGCGACGGGCGAGATCCGCGCGCAGATCTCCGGAATGCAGGAGGTGTCGAGCGAGGCCGTGCGGGCCATCCGCGGCATCACCACGACCATCGGCGAGCTGAACGAGATCGCGTCGTCGATCGCGAATGCCGTCGAGGAGCAGGGCGCGGCCACGCGCGAGATGGCGCGCAACGTCCAGCACGCGGCCAAGGGGACCGACGAGATTTCGCAGAACATCCAGCAGGTCACGGCCGCCGCAAACGAGTCCGGCGTCACCGCCAGCCAGGTGCTCGGGGCGTCGGCGGAGCTGCTGCGCCAGTCCGAGAGCATGCGCCGCCATGTCGATGCCTTCATTCGCGGCATCAACGCGGCGTGAGCGATCGCACGCGATGGGATTGGCTGCTCATCGAGCGAAAGCGGCCGAGCGCGTGGCGCCGATGATCGTGGCGCTGATGAAGGAGTGACGCGGGCGCCACTCGCTGTCGTCCCGGCCTCAGCGCCGGGACCCATACCGCGTGATCCATCGTGCGGCACCCTGGACGTCGTTCCTCGCCAAACGGCATCCGGTGGCTGTTGATCCCGGATCGGCGCGCGCGTGCCGCGCGCTTGTCCGGGATGACAGCGTTCTATTTATACTCCCGCTCGTCCCACCACGGGAAATAGTCCGGCATGTCGGCGGTGACGGTGTTCTTGAACTGCGCCGGGCGCTTCTCCAGGAACGACACCACGCCTTCCTTGACGTCGTCGGAGCGGCCGCGCGCGTAGATGCCGCGGCTGTCGACCTTGTGCGCCTCCATCGGATCGTCGGCGCCCATCATGCGCCACATCATCTGACGGATCAGCGCGATCGACACCGGCGCGGTCTTGTCTGCGATCTCGCGCGCCAGGGCGCGCGCGGTGGGCAATAGTTCCTCCGGCGGCACCACCTTGCTGACGAGACGGCCGGCGAGCGCTTCCTGCGCCGGAAACACGCGGCCGGTGTAGCACCATTCCAGCGCCTGCGAGATGCCGACGATGCGCGGCAGGAACCAGCTCGACGCCGCCTCCGGCACGATGCCGCGCTGGGAGAACACGAAGCCGAACCGCGCGCCCTCCGAGGCGATGCGGATGTCCATCGCGAGCTGCATGGTGACACCGATGCCGACGGCCGGGCCGTTCACCGCGGCGATGACCGGCTTCAGCGACTTGAAGATGCGCAACGTCACCTGGCCGCCGCCGTCGCGCACCTGCGGATCAGAATAGTCGACGCGGCCATCGGCGTGGCGCTTCACCGGCCCGCGCTTGGCATCGCGATCGAACGTGTCGGCGCCGGAGGAGAGGTCGGCTCCGGCGCAGAAGGCGCGGCCCGCTCCGGTGACGATGATCGCCCTGACGCCGTCATCCTTGTCGGCGCGGTCGAAGGCGTCGATCAGCTCTTCCATCATGGTGCCGGTGAAGGCGTTGAGCTTCTCCGGCCGGTTCAGCGTGATGGTGAGGATCTTGTCGGCGACGTCGTAGAGAATGGTCTGATACGCCATGGGTGTTTCCTGATGTGTTATTGTTATCGTTGTTAGAAACGTCATTACGGAGCGATGCGCAAGCATCAAGCCATGGGCAAGTGCGTATGGTATTCCGTAGGGTGGGCAAAGGCGCGGCGCGCATTGCGCGCGGCGACGTGCCCACCATTTTCACCGATGGTCCGGCGGTAGGCACGGCGCCCGTCAGCAGCGGTGAGCGTGAATAGCGCCGTGTACGCGCCTTTGCCCACCCTACGAATCCGTCAGGGCGCCACCGGCCACGGCCGCTGCTCACCGCGCAATCCTTCGAACGTCTTCGCCATCCCGAGCACGCCGACGTCGTCGAAGCGGCGGCCGATGATCTGCAGGCCGATCGGGAAGCCGTCGGCGTCATAGCCGGCATTGACTGAGATCGCCGGGTTCTCCGACATGTTCCACGGCACGGTGTAGGTGATGTGCTCGAACGGCCTCTCGGGGTCGTTGAGCGGCGAGGCGAACTCGGCGGGGAATTTCACGCCGGGCGAGGTCGGAGAGATGATGTAGTCATAGTCGCAGAACAGTCTTGCTGCGGCGGCGCGCAGGGTCATTGTGACGTTGAAGCCCCTGATGACCTCGACGCCCGATAGCGCGGCGCCGCGCTCGGCCCATTGCAGGATGTAGGGCAGGGTCTTGGCACGAACGTCGGGCGCGAGCCGCGCCAGATCGTCCCACAGCCGCGCACGCCAGAAATTGTCGAGACCGTCGAGCATCTCGCGGGTCAGGAAGCCCTTCACCTCGCTGATGACGGCACCTGCGGATTCGAAGGCTTTTGCGGCCGCCAGCGTCGTCGCACGCACCGGCTCCTCGAGCGCCTGGCCGACGTCGCCGAGATCGAGCATCAGGCCGATGCGCAGCTTGCGCACCGGCTTCTCCGCGACCTTCCAGTGCAGGTCCGAGGGCGGCAGGCTGGTGCCGTCGCGCCTGTCCGGCTTCGACAGCACGCTCATCATCAGCGCAGCGTCGTCGACGATGCGCGTCATCGGCCCGGCGACGCGGCCGACATAAGGCGGGTCGATCGGCACGCGGCCGAAGCTCGGCTTGAGGCCGACGAGGCCGCACCACGACGCGGGCAGCCGGATCGAGCCGCCGATATCGGTGCCGACATGCAGCGGGCCATAGCCGGCTGCGGCCGCGGCACCCGCGCCGGCGCTGGAGCCGCCGGGGTTCATCCGCAGGTCCCACGGATTGCGCGTCAGAGGATGGAAGCTCGACAAGCCCGACGACAGCATGCCGTAATCGGGCATCGTGGTCTTGGCGAAGATGATCGCGCCGGCCTCGCGCAGCCGCGCCACCAGAGGCGCATCGGCGGCGAGCGGCGTGCGCGTGACGCTGGCTGCGCCGAGCGGCATCGGCTGGCCCTTGGTGGCGATGTTGTCCTTCACCGTCGCCGGTACGCCGTCGAGGACGCCTGCCGGCTCGTCCTTGGCCCAACGCTCGGTCGAGGCCTTCGCTGCCGCCCGCGCCCCGTCGACATCGAGCAGATACAGCGCCTTGATATGCGGCTCCCACACTGCGACATGCGCCAGCACGTCGTCCATCACCTCGGACGGCGAGAACTGGCGCGCGCGATAGCCGGCGATCAGGTCGACCGCGGAGAGATCGTGCAGCGACGTGATGTCGTCAGAGGCGGGCTTATGCATGCTGGTGCTCCGTTGCCGAAGTTCATATCAATTCGCGCCCGCTCATTGACGTGGATCAGCGCTAAGCTGCCGGCAGACGAGTCTCGATGATGCGGGCGAACATGCTGGCGCCGATCGGCAGGATCTTGTCGTCGAGCACGTAGCCGGGATTGTGCACCGGCACCGAGCCGTCATGGCCGACCCAGAAATAGGCGCCCGGAATCGTCTGCAGCATGTCGGCGAAATCCTCGCTGCCCATCTTCGGCGTCGAGCGGGTCAGCACCTTGGACGGCTCGACCACGGTGCGCGCGACCTGCTCGACGACCTTGGACTGCTCCTCCTGGTTCACCAGCACGCTGAACGTGTCGCGGATGTCGACATCGATCTCGCAATTGAAGGCGGCCGCCATGCCGGCGCAGATCGCGCGCATGCGCTCGCGCACCAGCGCGCGCACGGGGTCCGAGAATGCGCGCACGGTGCCGCACAGCCAGGCATCGCCGGGAATGACGTTGTAGGCCGAGCCGGCGTGGATCTGCGTGATCGAGACGACCGCGGCCTGCAGCGGCTCGACATTGCGGCTGACGATGGTCTGGATCGCCTGCGCCACGCTGGTCGCGATCACCACCGCATCCTTGGAACGCTCGGGCATCGCGCCATGAGCGCCGTAGCCGGAAATCCGGATGTCGAAGAAGTCGGCGCCGGCCATTGCCGGACCGGGCAGGATCGCGATCTCGCCATGCTCCAGGTCGGGCGCGTTGTGCAGGCCGTACAGTTCGTCGCACGGGAACTTCTGGAACAGGCCGTCCTCGATCATCGCCCGCGCGCCGCCGAGGCCTTCCTCGGCCGGCTGGAAGATGAAGTGCACGGTGCCGTCGAAATTGCGCGTCTCGGCGAGATAGCGCGCGGTGCCGAGCAGCATCGTGGTGTGGCCGTCATGGCCGCAGCCATGGAAGCGACCGGGGATCGTCGAGCGCCACGGCAGGTTGGTGTTCTCCTCCATCGGCAGTGCATCCATGTCGGCGCGCAAGCCGATCCTCTTGCCGCTATCGCCTTTGCCCTTGAGCACGCCGATCACGCCGGTGCCGCCGAGGCCGCGATGCACCTCGATGCCCCATTGCGCGAGCTTCTCGGCGACGATGCCGGAGGTCCGCGTCTCCTCGAAGCCGATCTCGGGATGGGCGTGCAGGTCGCGGCGGATGGCGGTGAGTTCGTCGGCGTAACCTTGGATGCGATCGATGGTGGGCATGGGTGCGTTTCCCTGGAGAGGTTTAAGCCTTGAACGCCGGGCCGTTCGGCTTGAGGCGGATGCCCGGACGCAAGCTGGTCCAGGGCAAAGTGGAGGGATCGGCGGGCATCGCGCCGGGCGCGGCGCAGATCAGGAGATGTTCCGCGATCGGTTCGAAATCGGCGCGGAAATGCACTGAGCTCTTGTTGACGAGAATCGCCTGCGCGGTCGGCTCGATGCCGACGAAGCGGTACATCTCCTGGTCGGCAAGCTGGGACTTGTGCGAGGCCACGACGACGCGGACATCGCTAATGCGCAAGCACGCTGACGGTCCCATTTCCATCTTGCGGCCGCCGTAGAACGGGCCGGGTGCGACGAAGCGGCCGTCGGAGATTTTCTCGACGATGAAGCTCTCCTCGAACGGCGCATCGCCGGGAATGCCGCTCTTGCCGCCGAGCGACAGCGTCACGGTGGCCCCTTCGCCGGCCGCATGCGCGGCGATCGCCGCTTGCGGATCGTAGATCATGCCGATCGCGGCGCGGCTGGCGCGATTGCGCACCAGCGCGCGCAGCATGCCGGTCGTATCGGAATCGCCGCCCGCGCCGGGATTGTCCTGGGTGTCGGCGATCACGATCGGACGCGTCGCCGTCTGCGCCAGCGTCATGGCATGACGCACGCCGTCATCGGGCGTGTAGATGCGGCCGTCGAAATCATCCTCGTGGCCCGCGACGATCGCCGCGATCGCATCCGCCGCGGCGTCCGCGTCGGCCTGCGTCCGGCCATAGGCGAACACGCTCGGGCCGCAATGCGCGAAATCGGCGGCGGGAAAGCCGGGCGCGAACGACAGCGTCGGCACGGCCTCGCTCTGCAGCGCCGCAAGCTTCTCGTAGATGCCTTTGGTGGGCTGGTCGTTGGTGCATTGCCAGCTGATCGGGATCAGGAACGGCAATTGCCGGAAGGCTTTCGCCAGCGGCGCCTTTGCGCGCAGCAGCAGGGAGAGATGCTCGGCGCTGGCGCGGCCGGTGTCGGCCATGTCGGTGTGCGGATATTTCCGGTAGGCGATCAGCGCATCGGCATGTGCCATCATCTCGGGCGTGACGTTGGCATGCAGATCGAGGCTCGCGACCAGCGGCACGTTCGGGCCGATGACCTTGCGCACGCGCGCCAGGATCTCGCCTTCGCCGTCGTCAAGATGCTCGGCCACCATCGCGCCGTGCAGATCGAGATAGACGCCGTCGAGCGGGCCGGCGGCCTTGATGCGCTCGACCATCACGGTCGTGATGCGCTCGAACGCGTCCCTGGTGACATGCGCCGAGGGACTCGCCGCGCAGGCGATGGTGGGCACGACGTCCCAGCCGTAGGATTCCGCGACCGCCATGAAGCCGGCCTGGCCGGCATTGATGCCGCGCATCGTCGTGAGCACGGAGGCCGCATCGGCGATCGAGGCGCGGCCGCCGCCATGCATGAACGCGTCGTAGTCCGCTTTCGTCGGTGCGAATGTATTGGTCTCGTGCAGAAAGCCGCCGATCGCGACGCGCGTCATCACTCCGCCTCAGGCTGTTGGTGGTGCGATGACGTTAGACCGCGTATCGCGGCCCACGCAAGCGATCGAGCGATGCCGTTTTGCATGCGGGCCACGATGACGGCGCGTTGGCGCGGTGGCGTCTCGTCGTGGGTCCTTGCCGGCTCAGCGACGCAGTTCAGAGTCCCCGGGCCGCCTGGATTGCTTTGCTGCGAAGCAATCCAGGATCCGTCTAGATATCCAGTCTGGATTGCTTCACCGCTTGCCGCGACGGCGGTGGGTGGCGTTGCTACGCCACTGCTTCCGACACCGGCCGGAAGTTGGCGAAGTCCCAGTTCCGTCCCGGCGCCGCTTCGAGCAGCGCGCGCGTGTAGGCTTCCTTCGGATGCGTCAGGATCTCGCCGGCCGGACCCTGTTCGACGATGCGCCCCTTCTGCATCACGACGACGTCGTCGCAGATCTGCGCGGCAACGCGCAGGTCATGCGTGATGAACAGGATGGCGATGCCGAGCCGGCGCTGGATCTCGTCGAGCAGCTCCAGCACCTGCGCCTGTACCGAGACGTCGAGCGCAGACACCGCTTCATCCGCGACCAGCACGTCGGGATCGAGCGCGAGCGCGCGGGCGATGGCGATGCGCTGGCGCTGGCCGCCGGAGAACTGGTGCGGGTAGCGTGAGATCGCGTCCGCAGGCAGGCCGACCAGCTCGAGCAGCTCGCGCGCCCGCGCCATCGCCTTGTCATGCGAGGTGCCGTAGTTGACCGGTCCCTCGGCGATGCTTTCACCGACGGTCAGCCGCGGGTTGAGCGAGCGGTAGGGATCCTGGAACACGATCTGGATCCGCTTGCGATGCGGCTGCAGCAGCCGCCGGGTCAGGATCGAGATCTCATGGCCGGCCAGACGGACGCCGCCGGAGGTCGGATCGATCAGCCGGACGATGCAGCGGGCCACCGTCGACTTGCCGGAGCCGCTTTCGCCGACGATGCCGAGCGTGCGGCCCTTGCGCAGGGTGAGCGTGACGTTCTGCGCGGCGACGACTTCGCGCGCTTTGCCGAGGAACGAACGCTCGCGATAGACCTTGCCGAGCTCGTTGGTCTCCAGCACCACCGGCTCGGTGCTGTCCGGCCGCGGCGGACGCGGGATCAGGCTGGGCACGGAAGCGAGCAGGTTGCGCGTGTAGTCCATCTCGGGCGCCCGCAGGATCTTGTCGAGCGCGCCGGTCTCGACCAGGCGTCCCTGGCGCATCACCGAGACGCGATCGGCGATCTCGGCGACCACGCCCATGTCGTGGGTGATGAACAGCACGGCGGTGCCGTGATCGCGCTGCAACTCGCGGATCAGCGAGAGGATCTGCTTCTGCGTGGTGACGTCGAGTGCGGTGGTCGGCTCGTCGGCGATCAGGAGTTTCGGCTCGAGCACCAGCGCCATCGCGATCATGATGCGCTGGCGCTGGCCACCCGACAGGCGGTGCGGGTAGGAGCCGAAAATGCGCTCGACGTCGGGCAGGTGGACCTGCTCCATCATGTCGAGGATGCGCTTGCGCCGCGTGCGCGCATCGAGGGACGTATGCGCGCGCAGGACCTCGTCGATCTGGCGGCCCACCGGCACGACCGGATTGAGCGCGGTCATCGGCTCCTGGAAGATCATCGCCATCCGGGTGGCGCGCAGCTCGCGCAGCCGGCGATCGCTCGCGGTGAGCAGCTCTTCGCCGACCAGCTTGACGCTGCCGCCGACGGCATGCAGCGCGTTCTTCGGCAGCAGGCCCATGGTGGTCAGCGACGTCACCGACTTGCCGGAGCCGCTTTCGCCGACGACGCAGAGCGTCTCGCCCTTTTCGACCTTGATCGAGACGCCGTCGATGATGCGCGGGCCGTTCGGGTTCTTCGTCTTGCCGACGGTGACGACGAGATTGTCGATGTCGAGGATGGTGTCGGTCATGTGTTCATTTCTCCACCGTCATTGCGAGGAGCGATAGCGACGAAGCAATCCAGAGCTCCGGGTGCGGCCCCTGGATCGCGTCGCTTCGCTCGCGATGACGAAAAACCATTGTCACTTGCCGGCCTCGCGCTGCTTCATGCGCGGGTCGAGCGCGTCGCGCGCGGCATCGCCGATCAGGTTGATCGAGAGGATGGCGATCGACAGCAACAGGCCGGGCCAGAAGATCAGCGATGGCTTGATCTGGAAGTAGGAGCGGCCCTCGGCCATGATGTTGCCCCAGGTCGGCGTTTCCGGGCTGATGCCTGCTCCGAGGAACGACAGGATCGCCTCGGTGAGAATCGCGGCGGCGCAGATGTAGGTGCCCTGGACGATCAGCGGCGCGATCGTGTTCGGCATCAGATGCCGCCACATGATCTTGGGCATCGACGTGCCCAATGAAATCGCAGCTTCGACATAGGGCTCCTCGCGTGCCGTCAGCACGACCGAGCGAACCAGGCGCGCGACGCGCGGGATCTCGACGATGGTGATCGCGATCATCACGGTGCCGACGCTGGCGCCCGACAGCGAGACGACGGCGATGGCGAGCAGGATGCTCGGGATCGCCATCAGGCCGTCCATCACGCGCATCAGGATGGCGTCCACCCAGCGGAAGAAGCCGGAGACGAGGCCGATCACGAGGCCGATGGCGATCGAGATGATCGCCGCGCCGACGCCGACCAGAAGCGAGATGCGACCGCCATAGATCGTGCGCGACAGCAGGTCGCGGCCATAGGCGTCGGTGCCGAGCAGGTGTTGCGCGCTCGACGGCTTGAGCCGCTGCGCCGGCGCGAGCAGCACGGGATCGTGCGGCGCCAGCAGCGGTGCCAGGATCGAGATCAGCACGATGAGCGACAGGCAGACGGTCGCCACGGCGATGATCGGGGTCGAGGTGAGAAAGCCGAACCGGGGACCCAGTCGCGTGGTAACCGGGATCGACGGCTCAGGGGTGGTAACGATCGCCATCGGATGAGGGCCTCAGTAGCGGATGCGTGGATCGAGCAGGGTGTAGGCGAGGTCGATCAGGAGATTGACCGCGAGATAGATGAACGAGGTGAGAAGGATCATGCCCTGGATGACCGGATAGTCGCGCGCCAGCACGGCGTCGACGGTGAGGCGGCCGATGCCGGGCAGGTTGAACACGCTCTCGGTGACCACGACGCCGGAGATCAACAGCGCGAAGCCGGAGCCGATCACGGTGATGACGGGCACGGCCGCATTTCGCAACGCGTGGCGCAACAGCACCGCGATCTCGCTGACGCCCTTGGCGCGCGCGGTGCGCACGAAGTCCTCGCCGAGCACGTCGAGCATCGCGGCGCGCGTCATGCGCGCGATCAGCGCGACGTAGATGAAGGACAATGCGCAGGTCGGCAGGATGATGCGCTCGAAGAACGGGCCGAAGCCGGCGCTGAGACTCTTGAAGCCCTGGACAGGGACCCAGCGCAGGTTGATCGCGAACAACTGGATCAGGATGTAGCCGATGACGAATACCGGCACCGAGAAGCCGATCACCGAGAGCGCCATCACGAAACGATCGATCCAGGTGCCGTGCTTCCAGGCCGCGATGACGCCGAGCGGGACGGCGACGAGAATCGACAGGATGATGGTCGAGATCGCGACCGAGATCGACGGCTCGATGCGCTGGCCGATCATCTGCAGCACCGGCACCTTCGAGATCAGCGATACGCCGAGATCGCCATGCAGCAGCTGATTGATCCAGGTGAAGAACTGGATGTAGAGCGGCTCGTTCAGTCCGAGCGTGGCGCGGATGCGCTCGAGCTGCTCAGGGGTCGCGTTGTCGCCGGCGAGAATCGCGGCGGGATCGCCCGGCGTCAGCCGCAGCAGGAGAAAGACGAACAGCGCCACCACGCCCATCACAGGGATGGATGCGAGGATGCGGCGAAGCAGATAACCGATCATCTCGAGAGAACCGCCTTCATGGTGCTGGGGCGACGCGCGCAACGTCGTGAGAGAGTGTGCATGTCACCGATATCCATCGCTTTCAAGGTCTCCGGTGTTCGCTCATCTGCTCATGCACACGCGACGACACGGTGTTCGGGATCCGCGCGAACCATCGCATTTGCGAACAAAGTCGCAGCACTTTGCGGCGAACCTTCGCGCGGAAACTTTGCAAGCCGCATGCCATCATGCGCGCGCCGTGGAGCCGTTGTCTACTCACCGTCCTGGTCCCGGAAAATGAAACCGTGCTGCTGCGCAGCAGGCGGTGCGTAGCCGGGAGAGCGAAGCGACCCCGGGGTCTCTCGCGCGCTGCGGCGATGACCCCGCATGTCGCTGCGCTCATGCGGGCTACGAGATCTTGCCCGGAGGCAATCCTACGCCAGGGTCGCGAGCAGCCCCGCCATCAGACGGCCACGCTCGGCAAGGCTGTCGATCTCGATGTGCTCGTTCAGGGTGTGCATGTCGGTGCCGCGCACCCCGAGGCCATCGAGGGTCGGAATGCCGAGCGCGCCGGTGAAGTTGCCGTCCGAGCCGCCGCCTGCCGAGCCGTGCGGCAACGCCATGCCGAGCTGCTCGGCGATGCCGCGCGCCTTCTCGTACAGCGCCATGGTTCCGGAATCCGGCTCCCACACCGGCCGCGTCACGCCGCGCGTCACCTTGAAGGTCACGTCGTCGGTGGTGCCGGACAGGGACAGCATGCGCTCCACGCCGCGATCGAGGTCGGCCTGCCGTTTCGCCATGCTGAGCGCTTCGCCGGTGGCGGTGGTGGCGACGCAGTTGACCCACTGGCCGCCATGAACGATGCCGACGGAGAAGGTGCAGTCCTCCGTTGTCATGCCGTCGATGGCGAGGATCTGTCGCGCCATTTCCCGGATGGCGGAACGACCCGCGCCGAGCCGCGCGCCGGCATGGCTCGGGCGCCCGATCGCCTCGAGATTGAAGCGGGCGATGGCGTAGCGGCCGGTCACCACGCCATTGTCCTGACGGCCCGGCTCGGGCACCAGCACGTATTTGTTGCGCTGCGCCTCGGCTTCGATGATGTCGCGGGTCGAGGGCGTTCCGACCTCCTCGTCCGGCGTGAACAGGATGGTGATCGGCAGCGGCGTCGCAATGGAGGCCTTGATCAGCTGGCGGATCGCTTCCAGCGTGAGATAGTTGCCGCCCTTCATGTCACAGATGCCGGGCCCATAGCATTTGTTGCCCTCGCGGCGCCAAGGCAGCTTGGCCAGCGTGCCGACGGGGTGAACGGTATCCATGTGGCCGGCGATCAGGATGCCGGGCTCACCCTGCCGCGGGTGCGGGAATCGGGCGCGCACGCAGCCGGCGAAACCCTGGCGCCCGGCGATGCGCTCGATCGTCGCACCCAGGATCGCCATGTCGCGCGCGGCGAGATCCAGCATGCGCTCCACCGCGGCGGCGTCCCAGGTCGGACTTTCGCACTCGACCCAGCCGCGCAAGCCCTGCAGCATGATTTCGGTATCAAAGGGAAGATGGGCTGGATTCATTGGTGCTCTCTCAAGGCATTGTCGCGATCTCATGATACGAGACGCAGGCGGGCGCGCTTTGTAAAGCGAAAGCTATGCAGACGTTAACGGCATTGTCAGCCACGGGCCGCATGCGCTGAATGCGGATTGACGCGAAAGGCGACCTCTGCAACTGTCGAAAGCTTGCGACTTACAGCATGTTAGTTCGCACAAGGATTGATCTGCACGCCCAACGAATGATCTGGATCTGATCAGTTTCAGGTCAAACCATCCACTCAGGAGACCTCGTAATGTTCCACAGCCCGCGCTGGAGACGTCTGACGCTCGCGACGAGCCTCGCCGTTTCCGTGCTTTCGCTCTCGACGGCGCTGAGCACCCAGGCCATCGCAGCCGGCAAGAAGACGATCACGGCGGTGATGCATTCGGATCTGCGCGTCATCGATCCCGGATTCACGACGGCCTACATCACCCGTGACCATGGCTACATGGTTTACGACACGCTGCTGGCGACCGATTCGAATTTCAAGGTCCAGCCGCAGATGGCGGACTGGAAGGTCTCCGACGACAAGCTGACCTACACCTTCACCCTGCGCGACGGCCTGAAATGGCACGACGGCACGCCGGTGACCGCCGAGGACTGCGTCGCTTCGCTGAAGCGCTGGGGCCGCAACGACGGCATGGGCCAGAAGCTGATGGACTTCACGGCGAGCCTGGAGGCGCCCGATGCCAAGACCATCGTGCTCAAGTTGAAGGAGCCCTATGGACTCGTCCTGGAGTCGATCGCCAAGCCGTCCTCGCTGGTGCCGTTCATGATGCCGAAGCGTCTCGCCGAGACGCCGCAGGGCCAGCAGATTTCCGAGCAGATCGGCTCGGGCCCGTTCAAATTCGTCAAGGCGGAATTCCAGCCGGGCGTGAAGGCGGTGTACGAGAAGAACACCGACTACGTGCCGCGCAAGGAGCCGGCGAGCTGGACGTCCGGCGGCAAGGTGGTGAAGGTCGACCGCGTCGAGTGGATCACGATGCCGGACGCACAGACTGCGGTGAACGCGCTGCAATCGGGCGACATCGACTTCATGGAGAACCTTCCCTACGACATGCTGCCGGTGCTGGAGTCGAACTCCGAGCTCAAGATCGACGTGCTGAACAAGTTCGGCTACCAGACGCTCGGCCGCATGAACTTCCTCAACCCGCCGTTCGACAACGTGAAGGTGCGCCGCGCGGCCTTCCTCGCGCTGAACCAGAAGGACGTGCTCGACGCGCTCGTCGGCAACGACAAGTATCAGAAGATCTGCGGCGCCGTGTTCGTGTGCGGCACGCCGCTCGAGACCGATGTCGGCGCCGAGACGCTGATCAAGGGCAACGGCATGGCGGAAGCCAAGAAGGCACTTGCCGAGTCCGGCTATGACGGCACGCCGATCGCGATCATGGCGCCGGGCGACGTCACCACCTTGAAGGCGCAGCCCGTGGTGGCGGCGCAGCTGTTGCGCGAGGCCGGCTTCAAGGTCGACCTGCAGGCCACCGACTGGCAGACGGTGGTGACACGGCGGGCCAGCCAGAAGCCCGTGAAGGAGGGCGGCTGGAACATGTTCTTCACCAACTGGGTCGGCGCCGACGTCGCCAATCCCGTGGCGAACGTGTCGATCGGCGGCCGCGGCACCAAGGGCGGCTGGTTCGGCTGGGCCGAAGATGCCGAGATCGAGAAGCTGCGCGACGCCTATGCGCGGTCCGCCTCGCCGGAGGAGCAGAAGAAGATCGCCACCGAGATCCAGAAGCAGAACTACGAGAAGGTGATCTACATCCCGCTCGGCCAGTATTTGCTCCCGAGCGGCTGGCGGAAGTCGCTGACCGGAGTGCTCGACGGCCCGGCCACGCCGGTGTTCTGGAACGTCGACAAGAGCGAGTAAGGCCGCGCGCCGAACTCGTGACGCAACGAGAGACGCGGTGAAGCGGAGACTTCGCCGCGTCTCTCTCTTGTTCTTGCGCTCGCCTTGTGCATGAGCCGCGCGTCAGCAGTGCGGATCGCGGACCGCTTCCAGACCGTCGACCATCAAGGGCGGGCTGGTCTGATCCTGGGGTGGCGTCTTGCCGGTGCGGATAGGTGCGGTCGGACGTCGGCCATTATCCCGCGGTTCGGTGACTTCATTCGGCATCGTCAAGCTCCTTGCTGGTGCGCATAACGGACCAGGTGCAGCCGAGTTCCAGATGGCGGGACGCCATCGTCGCAGCCGCGCCATGTGCATCCGTGCGATGCGGTGACCCATGCGCCCATGGCGATTGACCTGCGATGGAACTGCTGCAAGTCTCCTTGCCGAGACTCTTTGCTCCGCGTTTGCAGACGCGACGCAAGACGCCTCGTCAGGCCTTGATCGGTATCAGGGCCCTCGGATGGAAGCCACGCCAAGAGAGATCGCATGTCACATACTTCGCGCCGGACCTCATCCGCGCTCGTTTCATGGTTCGTCGCCTCGGTCATGGCCGTGTCGATGGCGGGCGTGACGACCCAGGCCCTCGCCGCCGGCAAGAAGATGATCACGGCGGTGATGCATTCGGATCTGCGCGTCATCGATCCCGTGTTCACGCCGGCCTACATCACGCGCGACCATGGCTACATGGTGTACGACACCTTGCTCGGGACCGACGCCAAGTTTCAGGTCCAGCCGCAGATGGCGGAGTGGAAGGTCTCGGACGACAAGCTGACCTACACCTTCACCTTGCGCGATGGCCTGAAGTGGCACGACGGCGCGCCGGTCACCGCCGAGGATTGCGTCGCTTCGCTGAAGCGCTGGAGCCGCAACGACAGCATGGGCCAGAAGCTGATGGAGGCCACGGCCTCGCTGGAGGCCACCGATGCCAAGACCATCACCTTGAAGCTGAAGGAGCCTTACGGCCTGGTGCTGGAGTCGATCGGCAAGCCGTCCTCCTACGTGCCGTTCATGATGCCGAAGCGTCTCGCCGAGACGCCCGCGAACCAGCAGATTTCGGAGCAGATCGGCTCCGGACCGTTCAAGTTCGTCAAGGCGGAATTCCAGCCGGGCGTGAAGGCGGTCTATGAGAAGAACACCGACTACGTGCCGCGCAAGGAGCTGCCGAGCTGGACGGCCGGCGGCAAGGTGGTGAAGGTCGACCGCGTCGAGTGGGTCTCGATGCCCGATGCGCAGACCGCGGTCAACGCGCTGCAGGCGGGCGACATCGACTTCATGGAATTCCCGCCGCTCGACCTCGAGCCGGTGCTCGCCGCTAATCCCGATCTTTCGATGAACGTGCTGAACAAGTTCGGCTACCAGACCCTGGGACGCATGAACTTCCTGTTTCCGCCGTTCGACAATGTGAAGATCCGCCGTGCGGCGTTCCTGGCGCTGAACCAGAAGGATGTGCTCGACGCGCTCGTCGGCAACGCCAAGTACTACACGATCTGCGGCGCCGTGTTCGGCTGCGGCACGCCGCTCGAATCCGACATCGGCTCGGAGACGCTGGTGAAGGGCAACGGCATGGAGCAGGCCAAGAAGCTGCTGGCCGAGGCCGGCTACGACGGTACGCCCGTCGTGATCCTCGCGCCGGGCGATGCGATCACCCTGAAGGCGCAGCCGGTGGTCGCCGCGCAGCTGTTGCGCGAGGCCGGCTTCAAGGTCGATCTGCAGACGACGGACTGGCAGACCGTGGTGACGCGGCGTGCCAGCCAGAAGCCGCCCAAGGAGGGCGGCTGGAACATGTTCTTCACCAACTCGGTGATCGCCGACTCCGGCAATCCGATCGGCAGCACCTTCGTCGGCGCACGCGGCCAGAAGAGCCCGTTCGGCTGGCCCGACGATCCCAAGATGGAGGAGCTGCGCGACGCCTTCGCCAAGGCCACGAAGCCGGAGGACCAGAAGCGGATCGCCGCCCAGATTCAGCAGGAGGTGTACGACCAGGTGATCTACGTGCCGCTCGGCCAATGGTTCATGCCGAGCGCCTGGCGCAAATCGATCACCGGCGTCCTGGAAGGGCAGGCCGTGCCGGTGTTCTGGAACGTCGACAAGAGCGAGTGACGAGATGTCGGCCGCGGCCCGTAGCCGTAGCCCGGATGAGCGATAGCGACATCCGGGTTCAAACGCGCTGTGGAGGAGACCCGGATGTCGCTGCGCTCATCCAGGCTACGCGACTGCCGACGGGGTCGACTCTCTCGCCGTTATTCCGGGGCATCGCGCAGCGATGAGCCCGGAATCCATATCCACGCGCCGTCATGTGGCGAAGACAAGCGCCACGGCCATCTCGCACCACGCTCTGTCCTGTGGCTATGGATTCCGGGCTCATGCTGCGCACGCCCCGGAATGACGCGCGGATGGAGTGACCTGACGTCGGCAGCAGCCTCGTAGCTATGAGGCCCTGATCTCGTCCAGCGCCGCCAACACCTCGCTGGAAGCGACCTCGACCTTGCCGATCTCGTTGAGGGCTTCCTCGATGCGCCCCGAGCTGAACAGGCGCGCGGCTTCCTTGCCGTGGCGATGCACCGCCTCGTGAGGGCGCTCGAGGTTGCGGAATGCCGGATCGCCGGCCAGACGCTGGCCGCCTTCGCCATAGTACCATTTGCCGAGCCGGCAAGTGTGATGATCGGAGAGCTCGTCGGCGCGAAGTTGCAGCCGGCCGACCGACATGTCCACCAGCCGCTTCTTCCAGATCACGTGATCGGCCTTGGCCAGTCTCACGACCTGGTTGTCGAGCGAGAGCTTGGCGATCTCGCCCAGCATCTTGCCGACCTTCGCGTCCGTCTTGCCCATGGTGTCCGCGAGCGACATCACCTCGTTGGCATTGGCGGTCGCGAGATCGGCGATGATGGTGATGCCCTGCGCGACCTCGTCGGTCGCGGCGGACTGCTCGGCGAGAATGCCGGAGATCTCGTCCATCTTGGTGCTGACCACCGCGGTCCGGGTGCCGGCCTGATCGATCGCCTGCGCCAGATCGTTCATCTCGGACATGCCGACCTCGACCGCCTTGGCGCCGCCGGCCATGGCCTCGACGATGCCGCTCATCTCGGCTTGCAGCCGCTCGATGCGGCCCTTGATGTCCTCGGTCGCCTTGGTCGTCTGCTGCGACAGGTTCTTGACCTCGGCTGCGACCACCGCGAAGCCCCTGCCGAATTCGCCGGCGCGCGCCGCCTCGATGGTGGCATTGAGCGCCAGCAGGTTGGTCTGGTTGGCGATCGCGTCGATGGTGCCGACGATGGATCCGATCTCGGCGGAGGCGGCGCTGAGATCGGCGATCTTCGCCGAGGTGTCGCGCACGGAGCTGGCGATGCCGTTCATCGTCTGCAACGTCCGTTGTACCGCGGTCACGCTGTTCTCGACGGCCCGGCGCGTCGCGGCGGCCTCGGCGGCGGCTTCGGTCGACGTCGACCGGATGGAGTGTACGGAGGCCTGCATCTCGACCGATGCGGAAGCGAGACTCTGGCAGCGTTCGGACTGATTGTTGGAGGCGCCGATCAGGCGCGCCGCGCTGATCGAGGCTTCGTTGCTGTTGATGCAGAGGTCGACGACCGAATCGAGATCCTGGGACGCGCGGGCCGCGAGCGCGGTGCCGAGACGATGGATGGCCTCGATCAGTTGCGGCTTGAGCCTGGCGTGCAGCGCGGCAGCATCGACGCCTGCGACATCGCGATTGAGCTTGCCGTCCGCCCAGTCGCCGAGGCATTGCGCCAGCGCGTCCTGGAAGGCGTCGTGTGCGGAGGTGTCGGACGCAAGCGGGGCGTCCGATGGTTCGTTCTTTCGGCGGAATCCCAGCATCGTGCCTCTCATTGATGGCGAGCCCGGCTGGCCTGAGCGAGGTCACACGCAGTGACCGGCCCGGACGCCGGCGGCCGTTGGTTCCACCCTCGTCGGTTGTGGTTAATGGCGGGTTTCTTCCTGCAACCGGTGGTGGCGAGATCTGCTGGATCAGGCTCTCGCGTTCCCCGACCTGCCGCCCTTGACCATTATGTAAGTTGCAGCTTACAGTAAGCTATGGCTTACGGAACGGCGCTGAACGTGTTGGCGGACCCGACGCGGCGGGAAGTGCTCGAGCGGCTGCGCGGCGGGCCGCGCCCGGTCCATGCGATTGCGGCCGGGATGCCGGTGTCGCGGCCGGCAGTATCGCAGCATCTGAAGGTGCTGAAGGATGCCGGGCTGGTCGAGGAGCGCAGCGAAGGCGTGCGGCGCATCTACTCGTTGCGCCGTGAGGGGCTGGCCGAGCTCCGCGACTGGCTCGACAGCTTCTGGGACGACGCACTGCTCGCCTTCAAGATCGAGGCGGAGCGCACGCTCCGGCAGACGAAAGGGAGGATCGATGAGTGAGGGTGCCGTGATCGCGCCGGTTCGGAAGCTCGTCCATGTCCGGGCGCCGATCGACCATGCGTTCGACGTTTTCACGCGCGGCCTGACGCGCTGGTGGCCGCATACGCATGGGGTCGGCCGCAAGCCGATCGAGAGGGTGCTGCTGGAGCCGAAGCTCGGCGGTCGCTGGCTCGAGATCGCTGAGGACGGCACGGCGACCACGGTCGCGACCATCACGCTATGGGAGCCGCCGCATCGCTTCGTCATGCTGTGGCAGATCGATGCGCAGTGGAAGCCGGACGCGGCGATGCGCTCGGAGGTCGATGTGCAATTCGTCGTCGAAGGCGCGGACGTGACCCGCGTCGAGCTGTTGCACCACAAGTTCGAAACCATGGGCAGCGAGGCCGGCGCATCGATGCGGCGGGACGTCGACGGCGGCTGGCAGGGGCTGCTGCAGCGTTTCGTGGCCGAGGCCGAGCGGCCGCCGACGTCATCGTGAGCAAATCATCATAAGAGTGGGGAGACCGTGATGTCCGAGTTCGTGGTCCATTCCGTGCCGGGAAGCCCGTTCGGGCGCAGCGTGCTGATCGCGCTGGAGGAGAAAGGCGCGCCGTATCGGCTCGCCGCGCTGGCGCCGGGGGACTCCAAGGGAGCGGCGCATCTGGCGCGTCATCCCTTCGGGCGCGTGCCGGTGCTCAAGCATGACGGCTTCGTGTTGTACGAGACCCAGGCGATCCTGCGCTATCTCGACCGCATGCTGCCCGAGCCGGCCCTGACGCCCGCGGACGTCAGGCAGGCCGCGCGTATGGACCAGGTGATGAACATCAGCGACTGGTACCTGTTCCAGGGCGTCTGCAACGTCATCATCTTCCAGCGCATCGTCGGCCCGCAATTCTTCGGCACGACCACCGACGAAGCCGCGATCGCACGCGCGATGCCGCAGGCGAGAGCCGTCATCGCCGAGTTGTCGCGGCTGCTCGGCGAGCAGCCGTTCATGGTCGGCGACCATCTGTCACTGGCGGATCTGCAGGCCGCGCCGCAGGCGAGCTTTCTGTCGTTGACGCCGGAATGGGCGGAGCTGACCGCCGGCCACCCCAACCTCGTCGCCTGGATCGACCGGCTGGAGACGCGGCCGAGCTTCAGATCCACCACCATGGCGGAGCTGACGGCGCGAGCGCAGGCGGCGTAGCCTCCGCAGGTCGTTTAGGTGCGACCAGCCGAGCGGGCCTGCCGCCGCGGAACAAGCCGCCGGTCGCGCCGTCATCGGCGAGCAGGGCTTGCCCCACGCCGGAGTCGTAGATCAGATCACTGCAGATCAGATCACTGATGGAGCGACGTTGCGTTCACGTCGGATCAGGCGGGCGTCAGCTTGTATCGCGCCGCTGATCCGAGTCCGCTGTCCTGTTCGGGACAAAGCCGAGCCGTATCGGCCTCCTGAACGAGGCTGCAGGACTGCTCTTTCTCTTTCGCCAGGTCGGCTCTCTCATCCTCATCGTCGCGGAGTTCTCACCTTGATTGTCGCCGCGCACGCGCGGTGATGTGGCCGGGGGAGAGGTTCCGGGGGCAGCCTGTTGAAGAGTTCGTTCCCCCTTGGTTTCGTGGCGCCAATAAGGAGGGCCTTGATCGACAGCTCAGCGACGATATCGGAGTTTCCGTAAGGGGTCTTCATGGAGCATCTCGAATCCTTCCCGATATGGGATGCGCAATATGTCTCGCCGTTTGGCGATGCGCTGCAGAAGCGCATTGGACTGGTGCAGCTTGCTCTCAACAATCCGCGCGTAAGGTGTGGAGAAGAGTTGGACAAGTACGCAGCGAGGACAGTCGGATATCCAGATTTGACGAAGAGCAAGCTGAGCGCCACGGCCGGTATCGATGGCGAGAATTCGATCTTGCGAACGTACGCGGACCCCGAAAAGACATTGCAGATATTTGTTGGCTCGGCGGACAAGGCAAACTGCAAAGTTTACTGAAAGAGGTCAAAGTCATTCCAAAGGAGTGACGTCGAGTGCAATGGGTTTGAGACGCAATAGGAGCACGCCAGAACGGGTTTTCGGTGAGGTGAAGGCGACCCCGCACCCGGTTCATCTATTGGCGCGATCGCTACGACGCTGGCCATCGAGGGCTATTAACGACACTCTGCGTCGCGATGGTAAGCTGGCGCGTGAGAAATGGCGCTACGGCCTCGATGCTGGGATCGCCTGTCCGAGTATCGAATAGAGAATTTGTTGGTCGATGGCGGACGTAGGTCCGGCGCTGGATCCAGGTGTCGGTCGACCCATACTTAGTATCAGAGTATTTGTATCCTTGCGCGTGCCTGAGAGGAAATTTCCCGAGGTGGGTGCCGTCACCCGCACCAATTTCCAGGTCGGTGTGACGCTTCCCGTCAGCGTTATATAGAAATTGACTGTTTCACTTATGGTTGACACCGGATCGAAGACCGCCGGGCCTTCTCTCTTCTTTTCCTCCTGTATCTTCTTCGTCTCAACCAAACAGGTGAGCATGGCGTCTCTCATCGTATTCGTGGCGACGATGACCTTGTCGCGGGCCTCAATCAATTTCTTGAGATCAGCCGCGGATTGCTCCGCGGCTTCCTTCAATCTTTCCTCGTCCGCTTTAGATGGAGGCGCTGCGCTCGGATGATCAGAAGTGAGTTCGGCCGCCTTGTCGATGTTGATAACGAACGTCGAAACGTTGGCTGATTGTGCAATGGCCTCAAACTGCGCTTCAGCGACCGGCTTTAGGCACGATCCGTCGAGCGCTCCCTGCGCAATACTGTAACGAGGCTTCACCACATTGTTTATGATGGCCTGTGTCTTCGTCTCGATGCGGGTCGCTTCGGCCGAGTTCGCAAGAATCTGTTTGATCCGTTCCGCGCTTTCATTCTTCGGCGACGGTGCCTCCGTCAGCTCCTTGGTGGTCTTATCCGCCAGTTCAGGAATGTTGAATTTCTGAATGAGCTGAGTTGAAAATTGCCTCATCTTTTCGGACTGGCCCGCAATGGTTCGTATGGAATCCTCAGGTATGGCCTTCGGATCGACCTTTCGCCGTTCGGCAACGATTGTCGGGAGGTCCAGTTTGGGAATGGCAGGCGGCGGCGATGCGCCCGGTCCAAAATTGTTGCCCGGTCTCAAAACGCCGGTCTCGACCGGCTTGAGAGCCGCGTCAATGAGACGGTCTAAACCCAGATCGCTCTCGAGCAGCAATCCAGGATCGGGACGACAGAAGTCGTAGAGCCCGGTTTTCAGACGTCCGCTGTCGTTCTCCGCATCGAGATCCCTGAACGACATAAGAAACTCTACGTCCTCCTGCCTGATCGCTTGCGTCGTCAAACCACCTCCCGCGCCGATCGTGAAGGTTTGGGCGACATTGTTCACGGTGCGGAGTGGCTGCGTGTACGAGGCTCCCGGATTGATCTGGAAGCTATCGTCAATGGCGACCGTCAGTCGAATCTTGGCAGCCCACGAGCGTAAAAAGAGGAAGGGCTGCCGCCGTTCGGGTAGCTTTTCTTCCGGGAAGAGTGAGTACGCCTTATCCAGAACAGCCCTGTTAAGGTCGCACTTAATCCGTTTGACGACAGCATTGACGTCCACGGCAGCGATCCCATCCCGGCGCGGGACCTGCACGCAGCTACTGGCGGCGCATGCAAAAACAATCAATCCCGAGGCAGTAGCAAGCAAAATTGTGCGCAAGGTGAGGCCCCCCGGTCCCACGTCCCGAACGAATGGAAAACCACTCGATGCATTTGGCTAGTACAATTCGTCCCGCAAAGGTTGTAACCTGCTGCGCGTCGACGAGGAAGTCAATCCGGCCGCGCGTATGGACCAGGTGATGAACATCAGCGACTGGTACCTGTTCCAGGGCGTGTGCAACGTCATCATTTTCCAGCGCATCGTCGGCCCGCAATTCTTCGGCACGACCACCAACGAAGCCGCGATCGCACGCGCGATGCCGCAGGCGAGAGCCGTCATCGCGGAGTTGTCGCGGCTGCTCGGCGAGCAGCCGTTCATGGTCGGCGACCATCTGTCACTGGCGGATCTGCAGGCCGCGCCGCAGGCGAGCGTCCTGTCGTTGATGCCGGAATGAACGGAGCTGACCGCCGGCCATTCCAATCTCGTCGCCTGGATCGACCGGCTGGAGGGGCGGCCGAGCTTCAAGTCCACCACCATGGCGGAGCTGATGGCACGAGCGCAGGCGGCGTAGGCGCCAGCCGCGTCGATCATTGCTTGGGCGTGAGATCCGCGTCCAAACGACTGATCGCGCCGTGAAGGCCGCTGGGGCGGACGAATGCGCGACTTTCAGCCACGTCATTAATCCAAGTTATATCGCTGCGGACCGGTTCCATCTTAGCTGTCAGGCATGCCGGAGGCTTCGGCATCCGCTCACTCGGAGCGGCCGCCGCTGCGTGCCGACGGCCGCGCGACGAAGCCGGCTCGGCGGACAGATTGGACACAAGCACCCCCCTTGATGCTGCGATCAGACCCCGATCTAGCCGCCCGCTGCGTCTCCTGCACTCACCTCAATTCCGGATTCTGTGCCGCGCTGTTCAATGCTTGCGGGGAGCAGTCGGCGCTGCCACGGCTCCATCAGCAGTTCTTCACCGTCCGGGCGGGCCAGCAGATCAAATGCCAGAGCGAGGCGCGCGACGAAGTGCTCGTGCTCTGCACCGGCTGGGCATTCCGTTACATCCAGCTGTCGGATGGCGGCCGCCAGATCCTGCGCTTCCTGCTGCCGGGCGACATCTTCTCGCCGGCGGCGATCTTCGCCAAAGGCATGAGCTTCTCGGCCAAGGCATTGACCCAGGTCCAGGTCAGCCGGCTCGATGGCGAGGAGGTCCGCAAGCAGTGTCGTGCCGACGAGCTGGTCATGATGGAGGTGTTCCGCTCTCTCGGCGACAACGGCCGGGCCTCCTACGAGCTCATCACCGTTCTCGGCCAGCGTCCGGCCGAGCGTCGGATCGCGCATCTGCTGCTCAGCCTGATGCGGCGCGTCGCGGCGAACGGCGTGATGCAGAATCACCGCTATCCGTTTCCCTTGAAGCAGCAGCACATCGCCGACGCCGTCGGCCTGACATCGGTCCATGTCAGCCGCGTGCTGGCGCTGTTTCGCGATCGCAAGATCCTGACGATCTCGGAGGGCAGGCTGGAGGTCACCGATCTCGCTGAGCTCGAGCGGCTGGCGGCGTTGAACTGAGCCGGGCAGGGCGGTCAAGGAAGGCGCGCATAGCGTTGGTGCGGACGGTGGGACTCGAACCCACACGACGTTGCCATCGAGGGATTTTAAGTCCCTTGCGTCTACCGATTCCGCCACGTCCGCGCTTTGATTTCAGAGACCTGGCGCACCATCCGGCGAGGCCGGACGAGGTTGCACTTTGGTTCTGAAGCTCATCCTCTGCTTAAGCCAGCGAGAGCGCCTTGGTAAAGCCTCAATCCGGCCGTCACCAGCTGCTTTGAGATGCCTTCGCGTTGAAGCGCTTTGCCAAGTCTGGGATCACGTGGTGCAAGACATGGACGAAGCGGCCGTTGTAAGGCACGGACCCATCACGAGAAAACGATTCGGATCCGCATGCCTTGCGGACCGGTCGCTGGGCGAGGTGAGCGTGACGAATCCGAAGACCATCGCAGAGGCGAACACTGCCGCCGTTCGCGGCCGATCGGCCCACAATTGCGTCGACGTCTCGAGGCCGCCGCATGATCGAGGCTGCATGACCACCGATCGCCTTCGTTCCCGTCGCCTCGCGCTGGCCGCGGGACTGTTCGTGTTGGGTGGGCTGCTCTCAGGCTGCGCAGGCATGAGCGACAGCGTGTCGACGGCCTTCGCGGATCCCGCCAAATACGATCTCTACGACTGCAAGCAGCTCGAAGCCGAGCGCAAGGCGCTCGCGGCGCGCGCGGCCGAGCTGCAGGGCCTGATGGCCAAGGCGGAGACCGGAGCCGGCGGCGCCATCGTCGCCGAGGTCGCGTATCGCAACGATTATGTCGCCATCAGGGGCCAGTCGCAATTCGCCGAAGAGGCCTGGCGCCGCAACAAATGCGTGGAAACGCCGCCGGCGCCGGTGGCCGCGAAGGGTGGCAAGCCGGTCAAGCCGGCGCGCAATGCGCGGCCGATGGCCTCGAGCAATTCCGGCGCACCATCGATCTTGCCGCGCGACGGCTCGGTCTACTGACCGCAGCCGCAGCGGCAATCTATAGCCGCCAGTCGTAGATCCAGCTCTGCCGCGCCGACAGGCGCTGCGGGCCGAGCGCCTTGATGCTGAGGTCGCGGGCCAGCGCCAGCGGCCCGGTCATGTGATAGAGGCGGCCCTGATTGCGCGCGGTGCGCTGCACCTGGCCGACGCGCGGACGGCGCAGCTTGGCGTAGCGTTTGAGCGCAGCCGGGATCGCGCCGGGACCGTCCGGGCGTGCCTCGCTCAGGCTCTTGGCGAGCACCACCGCATCCTCGATCGCCATTCCCGCGCCTTGCGCCGCAAAGGGCAGCATGGCATGCGCGGCATCGCCCAGCAGCGCGACGCTGCCGTCGGTCCATTCGATGCCTTCGGGGACGCCGAACAGCGCCCATTTGCGCCAGCCGTCGACCGCGTTGAGCAGCAGGCGCGCCGTCGCAGGCCAGCGCGGTGGGGCGAACGCCGCCTTCAGCTCGCTCGGATCACCCTCCGTGCTCCAGCCCGGCCGGTTCCAGGTCCCCGGCACCACCGCGACCACGTTGACCTGCCGGCCGGCAGAAATTGGATAGGCGACGAGATGGGCCTCGGGACCCATCCACAGCTGCACCCGTGCTGCGGTCAATTCGCGTGGCAATTGCCGGGCGTCGAGCGTGCCGCGCCAGGCGATCAGGCCGGAAAACGCGGCGCGGACTTGCGGAAACAGATGGTGCCGGACCGCCGACCACACGCCGTCGGCGCCGATCAGCGCCAGCGCCACGTCCTGGCGGCGCTCATTGCCGCGGCGATGCACGACGGTCAGGCCCTTGGCGTGGGCGGCGACGTCCTCGAACTGGCAACCGAGCCGCAGCTCGACGTCCGGATGCGCCATCACCTCCGCGGCCAGCGCCGCCTGCAGGTCGGCGCGGTGGATGACCCAATAAGGCGCGCCAGCCGCCTGGCTCGCGGCCTCGCCGAGCGGCAGGCGGGCGATCTCGCCGCCGGCCCGCGCGCTCATGATGCTGACGGCGTCGGGCACCACGGCGCGCGCGGTCAGCCGCGGCCCCAGGCCGAGATCGAGCAGGATGCGGCTGGCATTGGGCGACAGCTGCAGGCCGGCGCCGACTTCCTCGAGCCGTTCGGCCTTCTCCAGCACGACGACGCGGAAGCCCTTGGTGGCGAGCGCGAGCGCAGCCGTCAGGCCGCCAATCCCGGCTCCCGCCACATAGACGGTACGCGATGCCACGACACGCCGATCAGGCAACGTCCTTCAATACGCATTCCGGCGGCCGCGCTTCGCCCGCGGCGAGGTCCGGCGCATAGCGGTACAGCGTCGAGCAGTACGGGCAGATGATTTCCTTGTCGTTGCCGAGATCGAGGAACACGTGCGGATGATCGAACGGCGGATTGGCGCCCACGCACATGAACTCATGCGAGCCGATCTCGATGACGGGGACACCGGCATCATTGTGGAAATGCGGGACGATGTTATCGGCCATCGGTATCACCTCGCGTGGCAACGGGAGCGTATGCGGTCAGCACGACGGAGCAGGACGGGACTGAGGTCGCAGGGCCGCACGCGTCGAAAACGGCGCGACCATACTGAGCCTTAAGGCCAATTCCTAGTGTTGGGAACCCGCGTTTGGTGCAACGCACGCCGTTATGTTGTGGCCTGTGGATTCGACACAAACTCAGGCCCGCCGAGAAGCCCTTCTTTCGTCGGGGCCGTTGTGTCAGGCACGGGACATCCTATGTCTTTCGGCATCGTCCCCGCGAAAACGTGAAGGCGGCGTGATCTCGAAGCGAATCAAGCTGGGAATCAGTCTGGCGCTGGCCGGGCTTGCCGTCAGCGCCGCGGTCGGCGCTGCGATATGGCCGCACGCCTATGGGGCCGGAGCCATCATCGTGGCACAGGATGACCCGGCGAGGCTGTCGGAGCTTCAGATTGCGTCCGTTCTGCAGAACGATCCGGCGCGGATTGCTCGCAACATCGAGGATGCGCTCGCGGCGGGCGATACCGATCTCGCCGAGAGTTTCGTCGCGCTCGCACAGGATCATCGCGTTGCGCTCGACGAGGCGCTGATCCAGCGGGTGAGCGATGCCGTGGCCGCCGAGAAGGCGCCGGGGAGTGTCGCCAAGCGCTTCGCCAGCGGGCTCGTCACCGGACAGGCCGATGACGTCGCGAGCCTGTCCGGCACCGTGGCCGGCGACCTCTTCGTGTTCGGCGACATCCGCGACGCGGTGCGCGAGGGCAAGCATCTGGTGATGGGCGAGGAGACCGACCGGCTGGTGCTGGGTCTCGCGACTGCGGGCCTTGCCGTCACGGCCGCGACCTATGCCTCGGTCGGGACTGCCGCGCCGGTGCGGGCGGGCCTCACCCTGGTCAAGGACGCGCGGAAAGTCGGCCGGCTCGGCGAGGGGCTCGCCGCCTGGGCCGGGCGCTCGGCGCGCGAGGTTGTCGATGCGCCGCTGTTGCAGCAGGCGGTGGCCTCGGGCTCGGTGCTGCGGCCGGGCCAGACCGCGACCGCGATCCGGGCTGCGTTCCGCGCCGAGAAGGCCGGCGCGCTGGTGCGGCTCGCCAAGGATGTCGGCCGCATCACCGAAAAGGCCGGCACGCGTGGCGCGCTCGATTCGCTCAAGCTCGCCGAAGGGCCGAAGGACATTGCCCGTGCGGCCCGCCTGGCCGAGGCCAAGGGCGGGCAGACCCGCGCGATCCTGAAGCTGCTCGGTCGCGGCGCGCTGCTGCTGACCGCGGGCGCATTCAATCTCGCGCTGTGGCTGTTCGGCGCGTTGATGACGCTGCTCAGCTTCGTCGCGTCGCTCAAGGCGATGGCCGAGCGGGCCACCCAGGCCTGGCTCGACCGGAGCAAGCGGCGCCGCCTGCGCCAGATGCAGGCCGCTGCGGTCCGTCCCGAACTGGTCGCGGCCGCGCCCTGCGGCTAGACTGCGGCTCAAGATCAATACTTGCACATTCCGGGATCCGCGACCGATGCCGAGCTTTCACAACGGCGCTGTTGAAATCGCCTTCATCGATGAGGGGGAGGGCGATCCGATCGTGCTCGTCCACGGCTTCGCCTCGACCAAGACCGTCAACTGGGTCTATCCGTCCTGGATCTCCGAATTGCGCAAGGACGGCCGCCGCGTGATCGCGCTCGACAATCGCGGCCATGGCGATTCGGCCAAGCTGTATGATCCCGCGCTGTATTCGATCGCGGAGATGGCGAGCGACGTCACGGCGCTGATGGATCATCTCGGCCTCGCCAGCGCCGACGTTATGGGCTACTCGCTCGGCGGCCGCATCGCCGCGCATATTGCCTTGAGCACGCCACAACGCCTGCGCTCGGCGATCTTCGGCGGCATCGGCATGGCGATGATCGAGGGCGGCGGCCCCGGCGAGAACGTCGCCTCGGCACTCGAGGCGCCGTCGATCGACGACGTGACCGATCCCGTCGGCCGCACCTTCCGCGCCTTCGCCGACCAGACCCGCTCGGACCGCCTGGCGCTGGCCGCCTGCATGCGCGGCTCGCGCGGCCTGATCTCGCGGGAGGAGGCGGGCCGCATCGCGGTGCCGGTGCTGGTCGCGGTCGGCACGACGGACGAAGTGTCGGGCTCGGGGCCCGCGCTCGGTGCGCTCATCCCGGGCGCAGAGGTGCTCGACATTCCCAACCGCGACCACATGCGCGCGGTCGGCGACAAGGTCTACAAGGCCGGCGTGGTGGATTTCCTGGCGCGGCGCTGAACGCGGAAGCCCGGGCGAGCGCAGCGCCTCCGGGGTCTCCGGCGCAGCGCGTTTGAACCCGCATCTCGCTTTCGCCGATGCCTCGCGGCTTCGGCTGCCGCTGATGCGGGCTACGGGGCCCTCATGCCGTCGGCACGTCCGCACGCTCGCCGCCGAACCAGCGCGCGGCTGCGATCAGCGCCGTGAAGGTGGCGATCCACACCAGCCGCGCGCCATAGCGGTCGTGCGGGCCGGAGATCACGCCGCAGATCACGGCGTTGCCGAGCAGCGCGAGCGTCACAGTGCTGGCGAGCAGGGCGACGTCGTCGCGCCGCCGCCGCCAGATCGCGTGAGCGGCGATCGCTGCTGCCGCGAGCATCGAGCCCAGCGCGACCGGCACGTGCAGCCAGTTCACGACGGCGAAATTGATCTCCCAATGCTGCTGGTGCGCCGCACGCATCTCCCGGACCTGCGAGGGGATGTAGCGCTCGATGATGCCATAGGTGTGCGGCACCCAGCCGCTGGTGCCTTCACCGGTCGCCACATGCATCAACTGCTCGGCCGTGGCGACCGCGGCGGCCTTGGCCTGCCACAGCGGGTAGGCCGTGAGCGACTGCTTCACGATGAAGCCCATCTCGTCGTTCATGCCCTCGAAGCGGCCGAGCTTGTTGAACATGCTGTTGCCCCACAGGAAGTCGTCGGCGGTGGGCGGCAGCTCGTTGCGATAGGGGCAGAGCTTCAGCTTCTGGCGGGCGCAATGGTCCTTCAGATATTGCGCCACGATACCGTCCTGGAGCATGCGGCCGAAGGCGACGCCGGTGCCGCCCGGCGTCCACGCCAGCTGGCCGGACAGGGCAAAGTTGGCCGCGAGCAGCATCGCCGCCCCCGCGACGATGGTCATGCTGGCCTGGACGAGGCCCGAGAGCGCGATCTGCCGGCGCAGCCGGGGATAGGCGATCCAGCCGACGCAGCACAGGCCGAACAGGACGCCGAGCGTGGCGCTGTGGGTGGCGGAGGCGAAGGCCACGAAGCCGAACAGCGCGCATTTCTCCAGCAGGGAGGTCCGGCGTGCCTGCGTGACCATGATGTACAACGCCAGCACCGACAGCCCGGCGAAGATGTCGGTCAGCAGCATGCTGGCGAGCCAGGGCAGGGCGGTGGTCAGGACCAACAGCAGGCCGATCCAGAGCAGGCGCAGCGGCTGGGCCAATCCCAACACGCGCAAGGTGAGCTGCAGGATCCAGAGCGTTGCCAGCGCCTGCAGACCGAGATTGAGCCAGAAGCTCGAGCCCTCGCCCCAATGCAGATAGAGCCCGAACACGGTCGAGCGGCTCGGCACCAGATAGCCTTCGTACCAGCGCGCGAGATAGCCCCCGGTGTCCCACTGCAGCAGCGGGTAGCCGTTCCACAGCGCCGGCGCGACCAGGAAGAGCGGGATGACGATGACGGGGAGCCAGGCCGATCCGGCCTCGGTCGTGCGTTCGTCCAGGATCTGAGTGTTACTGATACCCGTGTCCCCCCGATCAGGAGCACCATGGCCGCAATATGGTCAGGGCGATATTCACTAGTAGACGCAGAGCGATGGATGGTAAAGCCGATCCCGGGATTGAACGGGGGAATGGTCGGCCTTCTGTGCCCGGGTGGTTCCTTTTGCCGCAGCCACGGTGTCCGCCGCTTCTTCCGCCACGATCGTCTTGATTTCGGGTTCCGGCTGCCCACCTTGAGCCGACGCGGTGCCGAACGGCATGGCGGCGCAACCGGGACGTCACCGGCGGGGCGTAACGGAAATGTCTCAATCCCGTGTTCTCTGGGAGGCGGGCTGGCTGGGATGGATCGCCGGCCTCGCGCAGCCCGCGGAGGACATCGTTCCCAGCGCCGTGCTATAAGGCCCGCCCACTGAAACTGCGAGAAGCAGCCATGGCTATGCACCAGACCAATCCGCAGCAGGGCAGCAAGCTGGCGACGCTTGATCCGATCTGGGATCGGATCCGCCACGAGGCAGAAGAGATCGTGCGCCGCGAGCCTGAACTCGCGACCTTCATCTATTCAACCGTTCTGCACCACGGCCGGCTCGAGGATTCGGTCGTGCACCGGGTTGCCGATCGTCTCGATCATTCCGCGCTGTCGGGCGACCTGATCCGCCAGACCTTCGACGACGCGCTGCGCGACGAGCCGGACCTCGGCCATGCGTTTCGCGCCGATCTCGTCGCCGTCTACGATCGCGATCCCGCCACCTCGCGCTTCATCGATCCGTTGCTCTACTTCAAGGGCTTTCACGCGCTGCAGACGCACCGGCTGGCGCATTGGCTGTATCGCAAGAGTCGCAAGGATTTCGCGTTCTATCTGCAGAGCCGCTCCTCGGCCGTGTTCCAGACCGACATCAATCCGGCGGCGCGCATCGGCCGCGGCATCTTCCTCGATCACGCCACCGGCTTCGTCTGCGGCGAGACGGCCATCATCGAGGACAACGTCTCGATTCTGCATGGCGTGACGCTCGGCGGCACCGGCAAGGAGAACGAGGACCGGCATCCCAAGATTCGTCATGGCGTGCTGATCGGCGCCGGCGCCAAGGTGCTCGGCAACATCGAAGTCGGTCATTGCGCGCGCATCGCTGCTGGCTCCGTCGTCGTGAAGCCGGTACCGAACAACGTCACCGTCGCAGGCGTGCCGGCGAAGATCGTCGGCGAGGCCGGTTGTGCGGAGCCGTCGCGCACCATGGATCAGATGATCAACGCGATCGGGATCTGAGCCGCGAGCGCGTCGGCGACAGCGAAGTCAAGACCTTCTCATCCAGGGAAATTCGTGCCAACACATCGGCGTCTGTGGATTTGACGATCCGCCGTTCGTCTTGGCGGAGTGAATGTGAGATCCACGGCGTCCCTTTCAGGTCGTTCGACATCGCCGGCTCGTCTTGCCTCGATCGGTGGGCCGGAATGTCGAAATCACAATGTCGAAATCACAAGGACACGGACGTTCGCGCTGCAACGTCCGCATCATCCGCAAACCTCGCTGTCGATTGGAGATCACCGTGGACGTTCAGGAAGTCAGGAAGCTCGACGCGTATCTGAAGCGCGTGTTCGGCAATCCCAAGATCCGTGTAGTGCCGCGGCCGAAGAAGGAGGACTCCGCCGAAGTCTATATCGGCGAGGAGTTCATCGGCGTGCTGTTCGTCGACGACGAGGACGACGATCGCTCGTTCCAGTTCCAGATGGCGATCCTGGAAGACGATCTGGTGGAGTAAGTCCTAGAGCGCGTAGCCCGCATGAGCGCAAGCGACATGCGGGTTCACACGCGCTGGGCGAAAGACCCCGGATATCGCTGCGCTCATCCGGGCTACGACTGACTACTGACTACTTCGTCGCATGCATCTGCGCCGTCAGCCGCTCCATCGCGGCGGCGACGTCCTGCCACTGTGACAGCCAGCTGCGCGGAAACCGGAAGATCAGATCCGCGCCCTCGACGCGGCGTTCGCTGAGGCACATGCCGGGCGTGGTGGCGTCACGCGTGCAGCGGGCGACCAGCAAAGGCTGCTCGGCCGTGAACAGATCCTCCACGTCGTACGGTGTGCCCGCGCGGAAGCTTCGCATGCTCAGCCCGTCCTGCACCGACACGGCAACTGGATTGAGGTAGCGCGGATAGATTGTCTTCAGTCGCGTCTCGGGCGACATCGCGTCGTGATGCGCCGATATCGAGACGAAGATGCGATCGATCGGGTGCGGCGCCTGATCGATCTGGTCGGCGCTGACGTGATGCGGCGCCTCGGGCGGCGTGAGCGAGGGATATTCGAAGCCGAGATCGACGCGCTCCTGCGGGCCGGTGTGGCGCTGAATCTTCACCCGGATGGCGGCCGCCGGCACGTTGAACACGGTGCTGCCGATGCTGACCGGCAGGCGCTCGGGCCCCTTGAAGGTGCTGGCGCGCCAGGTCGGCCAGAGCAGGTAGGCAACGAGGGCGATCGCCGCCGCCGCCAGCACGCAGCCCAGGATGATCGGCACGGCATGGCCATGTCCGTTCGAAGGGCGGGCACTGCGGACCGAAAACATCGTCATGGCGGGCAGGGATCTCAAAGCCGAATCAGCGGCGACTATGCCACGGCGATGCGGCATTCTGCAGAAACTTACCTGCAGGGAGCCGCGCACCGGCTGCGGCCGCCGTTAACCGTTCCTTAAGGATAATGTGGCGGGCGCGAGCGCTTTTTGCCAAACCAGCATCGGGCAGTTCTGCAAGTGTGTGAGTGCGTACGATGTCGGCAGAGGCGTTCAATTCCCTGTTCTCGCTCCTCATCGGTTTCGCCTTGGCCGGTGCCCTGGCGAGCGGCTATCAGGCGTATGCCGAACGTCCGCCGGGCTTTGAGCTGCTGCAGGAGGGCGTCACGCCCCGGCGGTTCGCCGCGGTGCCGTTCCTGGTGTTCGCCGCGCCCTTCATCATCATGCGCAACACGCTACGCGGCGCGCGCATCGAGCGCCGCCGCTTCGAGTTCGTGATGCTGGCGACCGTGATCGCCGGCTTCTGGAGCATGATGTCCGGCACCTTCGTGGTGATGACGCTGCGCGCCGCGGGCGTGCTGACCTAGTTCCCGTGCCGGGCGCCGCCGCCGCGGTTGCTTGAAATCGCTCTGGCGGCTGTGCCAAGGTCACCTGCGAACGGGAGACCTCGATGGCCATCTACGAACTCGACGGGCAGGCGCCCGAGCTGCCGGCGGACGGCAACTACTACATCGCCGACAATGCCACCGTGATCGGCCGGGTGAAGCTCGCCAAGGAGGTCACCGTCTGGTTCGGCGCGGTGATCCGCGGCGACAATGACTCGATCGAGATCGGCGAAGGCTCCAACATCCAGGACAACGCCACCTGCCACGTCGATCCCGGCTTTCCGCTGCGCGTCGGCCGCAACGTCACGGTCGGCCACAATGTCATCCTGCACGGCTGCACGGTCGAGGACGACGCCCTGATCGGCATGGGCTCGATCATCATGAATGGCGCGCACATCCGCCGCGGCAGCGTCGTCGGCGCCGGCGCCATCATCACCGAGGGCAAGGATTTTCCGGAATACTCGCTGATCATCGGCGCGCCCGCGCGTGTCGTGCGCACGCTGGAGCCGGCGCAGGTCGAGCGCATGGGTATCGCGGCCAAGGCCTATGTCGCCAAGGGACCGCGCTATACCAAGGGCCTGAAGAAGATCGGCTGACCTCGCCGCCGATCGAACTGTCGGGCTATCGGAGATCCCTCACGTCCCTTCGGACTCGCCAGCTTCGGCTGCGCTGGCGACACGCTCGTGGCCGCTCGCCCACAGCGCATGCTGCTCGCTGCCGTCGTGATAGGGATTGGCCTCGGCCTCGCGCGCGGCGCGCTCGCCCTGCTCGAAAGGATCGGGGTCGGTGCTCATGCTGATGCCCTGCTTCTCTGCTTCGGTTTGCGCTTCGACTGGTTTCTGGACTTGTCGTCGGTCTCGCTTTTCCGTTTGCGCGCAGGCTTGCCTGTGCCATCGCCATCCTCCGCAGCGCTCTTGCGCAGCGCGTCCTTCAGATCCGCCGGTACGCCGTGCTTTTCCAACAGGTCCATGAACGCCTCGTCGGCGAGATCCTGCAGACTCAGCATCTGATCGCGGCCCAGCTGCTTGAGCTTGCCGAACGTGTCCTCGTCGAAGGCGATCAGCTTGCGCACGGCTCCTCGGTCTCCTCGCCCATCAATCCTCTCCGATCAACATTCGTTCCGGAACGCGGTCCGCCCGGTCGGGTTGAAGCGTAAAGGGAGACGGTCACATGGCCAGATCTTCGTTGGGCACTTTGATCGTGATTGCAGGCCTCAGCACGGCCACAGCGGTGTTCGCGCAAGGCGGTGCGGGCGGTGGAGGAGGCGCTGGCGGCGGCGCGCCGGGTGCGGGGGCCGCCGGCACCGGCACGACCGGTATCGCCGCGGGATCAGGGAACGCCGCCGGTCTCGGCAACGCGCAGAACGAAGCCGGAAGCGGCAACAATCCCTCGCGGCTGTCGCAACCGGGGGCGGCAGGCACCAACGGGACTAACAGCCTCGGCACGGCGCAGTCGTCCGGTTCCGGCGCGAGCGGGGCGGGGTCGAGCAATTCCGGCGTCACGACCGGCACGGGTCGTGGAGCGGCGGGAGGCACCGCGGCAACGGGACCGAACCACGCCGGTGATGCGACCGATGAGCAGATTCAGCAGGAGAACAAGACGGTCGACCGGAAGGTCAAGAGCATCTGCCGCGGTTGCTGAATATTGCCCGCGGCTCCGGACGTCACGCAACGACATCGAGATCGCGCAGATGTGAGCGGGGTTGCCCCCGCGCCGTTCCAAATTCGGCTTAGAGACATCCGGCTGAGAGTACCGAGTGCAATGACATTGTCATGCCGGTTGAATTTGGAGACGGATCGATGCGCAAGAGATTGATGGGATTGCTGGCGGGTGCCGTGATCGCGGCGGCGATGGTGCCCGGCATGGCATCGGCGCGCGGGCCGGGCGGCTTTCATGGCGGCGGTTTCCATCACGGATTCGGTTATCATCATGGCTTTGGTCCAGGCTTCGGAATCGGGTTCGGCTTCGGCTATCCCGGCTACTACGGTTACGGAGGCTATCCTTACTACTACCCGTACACCTACGAAGATCTCGGCGGCTGCTACGTCGCCCGCAAGCGCGTGCGCACGGCGCACGGCTGGCGCTATCGGAACGTCGAGGTGTGTGAATGAAGCTTGGGCGAGGTGACCGGCCGATCCGGTCACTTCGCCTTAACGACATCTCGTCACCTTTTGTTGGCGCTCCGATCGGCGGCGCACAACGGAGAAGTAGCTGGCGCAACGCTTGCATGGGATCCAGGCATGATGAACACACTCACATCCCCTGAACTCACGTTGGTCTTCATGGGCGTCGTCGTCGGCCTGGGCGCAGCGCTGGTCTGGATGGCCTGGGAGCTCGAGCAGGGCGGCAGGCAGCTGGCGAAGATCCGTCGCGACGATCATCGCCTGCGCTAACCGCCGACAGCCCGGAGCCCGCATGAGCGCAAGCGACATGCGGGACGTCTCGCGGGGGCAGTCTTACCCGGTTCGCTCGCCCGGGCGGGCGGCCGTCAGCTCAGCACGCCATATTTCTTGAACCACGCCTGCATCTGCACCCAGCCGTCCTCGGCGGCGTCCTTGCGATAGCTGGGGCGATAGTCGGCGTGGAAGCCGTGCGGCGCGCCGGGATAGATCTTGAACTCAGCGGTCTTCTTGTTGTCGGCGAGCGCGGCCTTCATGGCTTCGACGCTGGCGACGGGAATGCCGGTGTCGGCTTCGCCGTAGAGGCCGAGGACGGGCGCCTTCATCTCGGGTGCAAGCTGCGTCGGGCTCTTCGGCCAGGCCGGATTGGGCGGATCGATCAGCGGGCCGTAGAACGCGACGCCCGCCTTCAGCGCCGAACTATGCGCCGCATATTCCCACACGTTGCGGCCGCCGCGGCAGAAGCCGACGATGCCGAGGCGCGAGGTGTCGCCGCCCTGCGACTTGGCCCAGGCCACGGTCGCGTCGAGGTCCGACGTCAGCTCCGCGTCGGGCTTGGCATTCACGATCGGCAGCAGGTCCTTGATCTCGGTGATCTTGGTGAGGTCGGTCCCGCTGCGGAAGTAGTAGTCCGGCGCCACGGCCAACGCGCCGAGCTTGGCGAGACGGCGGGTCACGTCCTTGATGTACTGATGCAGGCCGAAGATCTCCATCGCGACCAGCACGACGGGCGGGTTGCTGGCGCTGGCGGGGCGGGCGAAATAGGCCGGCATGTCGCGGTCGCCGACCTTGATCTTCGCATCTCCGGCATTCAGGCCATTGCTGTCGGTGGTGATGACCTCGGCCCGCACCGGGCCGGCAGCCAGCGTGTAGCCGGCCGTCACGGCAGCGGACGCGGTCATGAAGCCGCGGCGTGAGAAGGGGGCGACCGTGGTCAGCCCGATGACATCGGAGGTCAGTGCTGGATCGGCGGACATGGGGGCTCCTCTGCGTCTTACGGGCGCATTGAGCCGAGAATTGACTGGGAAAAGCAAGTCACCAGCCGGAGAGCCGCGGCAGTCGGGTCCGTTCCGGGCGGTCGAACGCGATCCCACAAAGAACAAGGCCGTCGGCGCAGTATGGCGCCAACGACCTTGCCAGCCCCGGATATTGAAATTGGCCCTGTGCCATCCTGAAATTGGCTCGCCATCCGGTGAAGGCAGGATGGCGTGACTCCCGGTTTCAATCTGTGAAGCACTTCACAGGGGCCCGGGAAAATTCGGCGGGAAATTCTACGAGCAGGTGTCAGGACCGGCCATATCAGGACCGGTTGCGGCGATGCCGATGGCCGCTGCGGCTGGCATGGGCGCGGGTGCGGATGCTGCGGTTGCGCGGGGCCGGCGCGGCCTGCTCCGAGCTCTGGGTGCTGGCGAAGGACTGGCGCAGGCCGTCGATGGAGTCCTTCAAGGTCGAGACCTGGTCCGAGAGCCGCTTGGTGTCGGCCTGCTGGGCGGCGAGCAGGCGGCGCATGCTCTGCATCTGCTCCTGCATCATCTGCAGCTGATCGATCGATTCCTGCTGGGTGGCTTCCAGGCCCTTGGTCTTCTCCACCAATTGCTCGGACGCCTGCACAGTGCGCGCCTGCAATTGCCGCGTCACCGCGCCGCGCTCGGCTTCCGGCGCGCCCCCATGGGCACGCCACAACATGATGCCGCCGATGCCCGCGACCAGCACCACGAGCGTCGCGGCTGCGAGCGCGATCGGCTGGGCGCCCTTGACGGGGCTCGGGCTGAGCTTCTCGGGGTAGCGTCTGGTGTCGCGCGTCACCGGATTCATCACGAAACCACCCAAATTGAAAAAGCTTCGGATGCTCCTCCCGAAAACTGGGAGAGGCGAAAACTCGAGCAGAGAACGCTGTTCGCCCAGCCCGCAAATCGAGCGTCTGACGGACGAACCAAGTCGTCAAGGTTTGATTAGGAAATCCGACAAAAGCGAGGCCTGCAAGTCCGAAAGGGCGCCGCCGCGCCATGCACCATGCCGGTTCCGTGCGGCGGTCGCGACCGGCCGAAAAATGCGGCGGGACAGATGCTTACTGCGTTGCGCTGCAGTTCCGGCAGATCGTGAGCTTCTGCTTGAGGCGGGCCTCGTCGGCGAGGTCGGCCGCCTGTTCCTCCTCCCAGCTCATCCGGCCCCGATAGCCGGAGCTCGACTGCGCGGACATCACGTCGACCCGCGAGTCGCCACGGCGCTTGGCGCCTTTGCGCGGCGTGCCGATGTCCGGCTCCGTCGCCATCTCGGTGTCGGCGTCGGAGGTGGCGACACGGCCGTCCCAGTCGGCCGCAGCGCTCGTCGGCTGCGCGGCAATCACGGCGGGCGCAGCGGCCATCGCCGGCGTGGCTGCAGGGGCGCCGGCCGAGGCCAGCGGTCCCGAGCAGCCGGTGCCGGACATGCAGCAGTTCGCCAGGGTCAAGGCCGCGGCCAGCAGGGTCGCGCTTCGCAGGATCATCATCATGCCGACAACCTAAACCCGACGGTCGAGGGAAAACAAGGTTGGCCGGCCATTGCCGCGCCCCGCCTGCGACATATCGTCAAAGCAAGGCCAAAAAAAGTTGCGCATCGAGACGGCCTTACGCGAGGCGATGACGTGCCTCCCACCGTCCGCGACCCACGGCAAGACGCCGAACTACGAAGTCCGCGACCCCCGCGCCGCGGGGCTTTTTTTGTTCCGGCAGCTCACCACGGCTTGTCGGAAACTCGGCTTAGATAAGTATAAAAATACCGTTATTGATTGCGTCAGACTCTGAATTCAATCTTAAGTCGATTTTTTTGCGCGTGACGGCCAACCATGTGGTATTTGCTAACCGTTGTTCCGGCCGGCAGGGGGCGCGTGCGTGCGTGATGGGCACAAACTTTGGTTGTTGATCTATATTGCCATGGTCGTTGTATCGGGCTGCCTGGCGGCTCCGATCGCATATAGCGGCAGGGGGATCTCGATCGCGGGATGCAAGCCGGCGCCGGAGCCTGATCAGTTCATCAGCTACTGCAGTGCGCGCCGATTTGGAGACTTCGAGCATGCTGCGTTTTGGTTCGGGATCGAGCGCAGGGCGCTTGCCAACCTGAAGGCAGCCGATGTGGTCTTTACTGGGTCGAGCCGCACGATGTTTGCTTTCAGCACGGCCGAAGTGCGGTCGTATTTTGCCGCACGCGGTCTACGGCAGTTTAATCTCGGATTCGGCTATGAAGACCAGCAGACGTTCTTCTCTGCGCTTGCGGTGAAGCACCATCTGCGTCCGCGTGTGCTGGTGATTGGCGTCGATCCCTATTTCAACGATCGGGTAAGCGAGCCCGCCCTGGCCGCGCTGCATGATGGATGGGAGCTCGGGCGGGCTCTGGTCAAGAAGGGGGAGATGTGGGCCCAGCCAGCCCTATGCAATTTACGGTTTGTCGACTGCGAAATGGCGCCGACGGCCTTCAGATCCTCAGTGGATGGCTATTTTCGTTGGCGGGATGTGCTGATGGCGGATCGCCAGCGTCCGCGAGTTCGTCGGAGCCAGTTGCGGGACTTTCAGGTCAATGTGCCGCTCTCGGCGATCGAGGCAAACAACTTCTTGAAGCGAATTGGCATGCCTGCCGACTGTGTCGTTCTGGTCCCGATGCCGACGACCGAAATCTGGCCAAAGCCGGATCCGACCAAGCAACTCGCCGAGACGATCGGGGCGATGTATATCGATGCTGATACCGGCGACGATCTCACCTTCGTCGACGAGGCTCATCTGTCATTTGACAGCTCGAAGCGGTTCTCGTCGGAGTTTGTTCGCGCGTTCGACCGACTGCCGCAGACGTGCTTGAACAATGGTCCATTGCCGGCTCAAGCCTCCGTGCTTCCTGGCGGGTGATGGAGCTAGGACGGTCGAGATCGCCGCTGGCCTCTAACGGCGGACGCTTGCATCTCGGCCTGCTCTCAGCACGGCGTCGTCGAGAGATTCACGGTGACAGTCGATCGTGCCCGACGCGCGAGAGATCCTGGCCGCAGCCTTTGCCACGGCCTGGTCGATTGAAGGCGCGGCTGCGCCCGATGGCAGATACTGATGCCAGCTACGCTTCTCTGGCATCACAATTCGAGAAACGGTAGGCCACCTTTCGCTATGGCAGCCGGACGGGCGCGCGCCCACTCCCACGCAGCAGAGCGTAGTTCTTCTGCAGCCAGCGGATAAGGCGGGGGCTCACCGTTCTGCCGAGTTCCGACTCAAGCGCCTCGATGCGATCCTGCAACTGGAGGAGGTCGCTGTAGCGAGCTCGCATCCTTTCGCTCAGTTGGCTGTGGGTCGTAGCGATCTCGAGCGAGGGGCGGAACGCCTGGTCGATCGTCTTCCGCAGGATGACGTGAAGATTGAGCTGGGGGACGCGATTGTTGTCGGCGAGATGGGCCGGCTCATTCAACATCGTATCGCCGCCGAGACAAGTGATGCCGAGAGCGTCGATCCGGTTTTCGCCCGCATGGGTGACTGCGAGGCACTCGATCTCGTAGCCGTTGGCCTGGGCAAGCTCCCGGAAGAAGAGCGGCGTGTAGCAGAAGTATCCGTGGTCGAGATAGCCGCTCGCTGGCAGCTGATGGTAGATCACGCCGCCGACCTTCATGGCGTCATGCATCACTTCGAAACAGTTCCACTGATTGACGATGTGCTCGGTGGTGCCGAAGTTGAGAACCACGTCGAAATGGCCACGGAGCTGCGAAGGGAGTTCGTCGAAGTTGAGATCCAGGATGTTGGTGTTCTTCAGCCCGGGACAAACATCGATCGCCTCATATTCGATGTTTGCGAGATCCGTGATCTCGGAAAGCATCGTCGTTCTCTCGTCCGCTCTTGGCGTCGAGAAGTGGACGAGCCGATCAACGGTTATTGCGTCAGGACGCGGCTGTCCCAGGCGCTCGACGATTTCCGTGATCTGCTCGGCGCGTGCGAAATAGATGGTCTGCGGCCCGATATCGAGAATTCTGTTTTTGCTGCCGGTCAGATGTCCGTTCCGCTGCAAGTAGATCACGGCATCGAGGTTCATCCCCATAGCAATGCCCCACGCTAAAGGAGAAGCACTCTAGCACCACAGTCTCAGCGCAATCAATCTTCGCGTGTTGATGTGGAACATCACTGATCTTGGATTGTATGGCGGGGCTGCAGCGGCCGCCAGTTCCTCAAAAAGAACGAGTATACCGATGGACTTGCGCCTCGCGTGCGGGCTCGAGGAACTGCGCGATCAGGTCAGTCGGGCCTGGCCCGAGCGGCCGAAGTGACGGGTGGACCGGCGAGCGGGACCGGAACGGTGCTGCCAAGCCGTGGAATTCAAGCGGTTTTCGTGAATTTCGGCTGGCTCAAAAAAGTTGCGGCCAGGCCTTGGGGGAGGCCTGGCCGCGCGCGAACCGGTCTGGGACGGGGAGGGGTGGGGATGTGACCGGGTCGCGTAACTCGAATTCGTGTCTCGCCTCTCTGATCAGCGTTCGCGGACGCCTTAGCGTTCTCTTGCGCTGGCGGTGGCCACTGCCGGGCGACCGTCGCCGAGCGAGACCCAGACGTTGGGATCGCCCTGCGACTGCCGCTTGACGAAGCGGTAGCCGGTCTCGGTCCAGGCGACGACGCTCTCGTTCTGATTGTCGAGCACGTATTCGCCCTTGTCGGTCTTCACGGTGAGGACGGCGTGTCCTTCACCCTTCTTGTCGCGCACCACCGTGATCAGCAGCGCCTCGCGGGGCCAGCCGGCATCGATCAGCAGCTTGCGCTTCAGCAGCACGTAATCCTCGCAGTCGCCGTAGCCGTCCGTCGGCAGCGACCATTTCTCGACCACGCCCCAATGGTCCATGTCGGTGATGGGCTTGACGTTCTCGTTGACCCAGCGATTGACCTTTAGCAGATCGCGCCAGGCGGTCTGGGACAGCACGATGTCGCGGGGCTGCGACGCGCCGCCGCGGCATTCCTCGGGCGTCTCGGTGCAGAACTCGACCCAGCCGATCGGCGCCCGTGCGGTGTCGCCAAGGCTCGCATAGAGCACCCGGTCATCGCCGGCATGCGCCATCCCGCCCATCGCCATCAGGAAGGCTGCGACCGCCCACCCTTTTGCCTGTCCCGTCCGCTTGACCATTTTTGGCCCCCCGTTTTCGTTGGGACCATGTGTCTCATAAAGATTTTTCGCTGCCGCTAAATCGCCACGATGGATTTGACGCAAATCCAAGTAAAACAAAGGGCTTATTCGACTTTCACTTGAATCGAACTTAGCTAAAATTTGAATCGTTCGGGGTTGAATCGAATGCGCGGCATTAAGCCGGGAACCGCTGCCGTTGCAGGGTCTGCCGCGCTTTGCCCGCCAGCCATTAACCGCGCCGGACCACCTGTGCGCTGGCCGAACGCCACACGGCGCCCGCGGTGGCGGACGCCGTGTGCTCCGTGAAGTTGCGGGATTTCAGAGGCTTGCGGCTTTACCGCGCGGTAACGCTGTCTTCGAGCGTTTCGGCGATCTGGGCGTGCAGGAACTCGATCGCGAAGCCGCCTTCGAGATTTCGCACCACGCGCGCCTGCACGCGCCCGAGCATGACCTGCGATTTCAGCGGCGGCCGGGTCTCGGCCGCGATCGCCGCGCCCGACAGCGACATGTCGATGATGCGGCAGGTCATCTTGGTGCCGTCCTCGAGCGTCAGCACCGCGATCGGGTTGCGCGGAATGATACGGTCGTGGCGGCGATCCTCCGGCAGGTTGAGGATGTCGCGGTTGGCGAGCCAGGTCAGCTGCGCGGCGAGCTTGTCGCGCTTGCGCGCGGTGGCGCCGATCGTCATCGCAAAGCCGTTGTCGATGATGCGGGTGATCTTGCCTTCGACGCGGCCGATATGGTCGAGATAGGCGATCACGCGGTCGCCGACATTGCCGATGCCCGGCGCGAGCAGCGCGAGGCCGCCCGGCGACATGTTGATCACCTGGCAGGGAAACTCACGGCGGTCCGGCAGCATGTAGCGGCCGAGCAGGTGGACCTTGACCCGCTGGAAACGGCGGCGCTCCTCGGCGGCCGGAAGAGAGAGTTTTTTGTTCGGCAACGCCATGTTTCGCCACTCAAAGCCGGCTCTTAGCGTGCCGGATGATCCAGTGTTGAAACTAAGTCCTGCACGGTTAATTCAGCGTTACGTTGTGCTCCTGCAGCACGCTGCCACGGCCTTTGACGAGCTGATAGAATGGGCAGGCGAGGCATCGCGCCAATGACACCAGTGAAGACGGGAGAGACGTTCATGCGGAGTTGGTTGGGAGCCGTGGCAGTCGTGGTCTGCGCAGCGGTTGGATCGTCGCCGGCCGCGGCGGCCGAGATGAAGGTGACCCTGCTCGGGACGGGCACGCCGACGCCGCGCCTGTCGAGCTTCAGCGCCTCCACCCTGATCGAGGCCGGGCCGGAGCGGCTGCTGTTCGACCTCGGACGCGGCTCCACGATCCGCCTGTTCCAGAAGAACATCCCACTCGGCAGCATCACCGCGCATTTCCTCACCCATCTGCATTCCGATCACGTGGTGGGGCTGCCGGACATGTGGCTGAGCGGATGGATCGGCACGCCCTGGGCCTCGCGCAAGGGGCCGATGGTCGTGTTCGGACCGAAGGGGACAGTGGCGATGACGGAGAATCTCAGCAAAGCCTTCTCCGAGGACATCCGCATCCGCATCGATGACGAGCACTATCCGCCCGAAGGCGTCGCCTTCGCCGCGACCGATATCGGGCCGGGCGTCGTCTACGAGCGTAACGGCGTCAGGGTCAGCGCCATCGAGGTCAATCACGGCGAGAAGATCAAGCCGGCGCTCGGCTATGTCGTCGAGTTCGACGGCAAGAAGGTCGTGCTGTCCGGAGACACCAAGCCCGATCCGCGGGTGGAGAAGGCGGCGGAGGGGGCCGATCTTCTGATCCATGAGGTCGCGGTGATCGATCCGGAGCTGCTGAAATCCTACCCGAACTACCGCGCCATCGAGGACCACCACACCTCGCCCGAGGAGGCCGGCAGGATCTTCAGCGAGGCGAAGCCGAAGCTCGCAGTCTACTCGCACATCGTGTTTGCGACCGTGAAGCCGGTCCAGGACGTGCCGGAGGATGCGCTGGTCGCGCGCACGCGCACGGCCTATCAGGGCCCGCTTGTCGTCGGGTGCGATCTTACTTCGTTCGTCATCTCGGATCACGTCGCCGCGTTCGCTCCCGACGGCAGTCTGCTCACCCCGCTGACCGGCTCGCGGTGAGGCGCGGGACGTAGCCCCGATCGCGTGGCCCGCATGTGATGCGACCACAGGTCGTCGCGACAAGATCCACACTCTCCAGACCGGATCTGGCGGCCTCCCGTCCCTCCGGTGACTTCAGCGGGAGGTTACATACCGTAAACAATGCTCTTGAAAGTAGAGTTTGAGCGCAGCACATTGTTCTGTGGAGCTATGAGGGGCACCGAGACGACGAGCCCATCGGCTTCAACGAGACGTCGTGTGCCGATCGTCGGCCGGGCGGGCACCTCAGTTCGCGCAGGATCTGGTGCGATGATACCGGGCATCGATTTCGGCGAGTTCCAGGAAGCGCTTGTCGCAGCGTTCAATCCTAGAGAATTGGAGATGATGGTCCGCGTTCGATTAAACGAACGGCTGGAAGACATTGTTACACCCGGTCCGAACAACTACGTGGCGTTTCAACTGATCGACTGGGCGGAGCGAAAGGGCGCGACGATCGTCGTCGATTTGGCCCGCGCTGCGTATCTTACGAAGCCTGACCACGAGAAGATACGACGCCTTTACGAGAAATTCGGCATGGCGCCGACGATGTCGGTACAGAACGCGGGCAAGTCCGTCACCGCGGCGCCCGAGCGTGCCACCGCAAGCGGCCTCGAAGCGATCGTGCGTCCGCGACTTAAGACCTTCGATATGGGCGTGTGGCGGGGATGCATGGCACAGATCGAGGGCCAAGTTTGCCGCATTGAGTTTGACGGCAACGCGATGGGGACCGGCTTCTTGATCGGACCGGATCTCATCCTGACCAACTATCACGTGCTCGAGTCCGCGATCGAGGGGACGGCACGTCCGGCCGCGATCGCCTGCCATTTTGATTACAAGGTTCTCACCGATGGCTCGCGCTCGGAAGGAGTTGTCGTGCCGCTGCACGATTCAGACTGGCGCATCGACTTCGCGCGTTACAGCCAGGCCGAGGCCGAAGGTCAGCCGGACCGAGATCTTCCGGCGGTCGACGAACTCGATTTCGTACTCGCCCGCTTGGCGCGATCCATCGGCAACGAACCGATCGACAAGAACGCCGGCTCCGGTGCCCCGCGACGGCGCTGGATCGCAATGCCCAAGACACAGCCGCCACTTGAGATCGACATGCCGCTGCTGATAGCCCAACATCCGGACGGGAGCCCTTTGAAGCTCGCCGTGGACACGCAAGCTGTGCTCGGCGTGAACGGCAACGGCACACGGGTTCGCTATGCCACTAACAGCGACCGAGGCTCATCGGGGTCCCCGTGCTTCAATATGGAATGGTCGCTGGTTGCGATGCATCACATGGGCGACCCTGCCTGGGGCTCGCCGAAATTCAATCAGGGCATTCCGATTGGAATGATCCGCCAGCGGCTTGCAGGCAAGATCGAGTTCGAGGCGCCATGATGCGCTGGGTCCGCTTCGCTTCAAGTGAAAGGGCGTAGAGGCCATGGTCGAGACAGACGCTGCCGGCTCCGCGAAAGGGGCGGACTCTCTCTTGGACAAGAAGCTGCTCCATGGCATCTGCGATGCGTTCAACATGAACGATCTGAAGATCCTGGTTCGCACGACGATGGGCAAAGTCGTTTTCAATCGACTGTCCTGGGATCAGCCGAAACCGAACATCGTCCTCGATCTCTTGGATATGGTCGAAGGGGACGGCCGGCTTCTCGACCTGCTCAATGGCATCAAGAACTGGGAGGATCAACAGTCCAACGAGGCCCTTCAGAGGGTTGTCGACGAGCACCTTGATCGCATTTCCACCCCGGCCAGCGTCAAGACGCTCAACACGGGGATCAATAGCCTGCGTCGGGAAGTCGAGGAGGACGCCGGGATACGCTCCGTCGTCGCCGCCTCGCGCAAAACGCTCGACCAGGTCAGCAGCAGAATCGACGCTCTTTTTCATTACAAGGAGCTGCACGATTGCCTGCACGACATCCAATTGCGACATTACCGCGAGATCATCGATTGTGCCAAGGAACTGGGGCGCGATCCGCAAGCATCGTTCGGGCTCCAACAACACGTCATCGACCTCGCGAAAATCTGCAGCCGCGTGCGCGAGGCGGCCGAACTGCTCCCGGAGGTCGGCGCCGATAGGACGCATGTGCGGGGCTGGATAGAGGAGCTCGAATCGGCGATTCCGAAATTGCGGAAGGCCGTTCGCGACGAGGATACGCACGATGTGATCACAGCGGTGTTCCCGTTTCGGAGCGTGATCGTCTCCGAACAGAGCAGGGTCAATGCATCGCTCAACCGATATGCCGAAGAGCTCCCGTTGCGAGAGCTGAGCGAAATCCTCGCCAATGCTGTCGCCGCCAAACCGGCAGGGGATGCGTCGGCTGCCGACCTTCAAGAGGCGATCGCATCTTTGAGGAACATCAAGTCGCAACTGAGTAGCCGGGTTGCGGAACACGACAAATGGCAGAGAATCGAGAAGGATTTCTGGGAGGCCGAAGACAACATCGAAAAGAACACACCGGAATCGCTCGACCTGTTCAAGGAATTCTGGCCGGCGATCAAGTCGCGCGTCGACGAGATCGCATCCACGCAGGCTGAAGCGGACTGGGCGAAGGATGCCAAGGAGTACGCCAGCCGGGTCGACGAGACGATCGCCAGCCACGTTACCAATTTCGGCACGCTGCGCAGAAATTTCAAACTATTCCGCGATACGGCGCTTCTTCACTTCTTCAATGTCGATCGAGATCTCAAGGCGCAGTGTGGAGACATCCTGAAGATCCGTGAGCCTTTGCGAGAACTGTCTGACAAGGTGTGAGCCATGTCGAAAGATCACCAAGTTGCGCCGGAAGCCTCAGGACCGGTGCCGTCAACATTCACCTCGCTAACCGAATTGCGCGCCGAACACATCGCGTTGATGCGCGCGGCCCGCGATCGAGAGAACGACCAAGATCTGCTTGCCGACGTCCATAAGTTCGTCGATCGGGCGCAGGCGGCGGGACGATGGATAGATTCGCCGGCCGACCGCGAGGCCGCCCAGAACATCATTACCTACTGGACGTCGTATCAGTTTTCGGCCGGCGATCGGGAGGCTCTCTCTGCCACGCTGCCCGCCCTCGCCCCCTTCGACCCGTCGCACGCCCCGGACCTCACCAGCGCCGCTAATCCCTACATAGGGTTGAACCCGTTCGACGAAGGCGACGCAGGGCGCTTTTTCGGGCGCGAGGAGGCTGTCCGAAGACTTCTGGAGCAGCTTCGCGAACAGCGAGTAGTGCTCGTCACCGGCCCGATGGGAAGCGGCAAGACATCGATTGTAATGGCCGGCGCCATCCCAAGGATGAAGTCGCAGATTGTCGGGGAAGGCAAGAGCCCGCTCGTTCTGGTCGTAGTTCCGAGAGCAGATCCGTTCGCCGCGTTGCTCACGAGCATATATGAGGCGGCTGCCAATCCCGCATTACCCAAACTCGAAACATGGATCCCCGAGCAGAAGCAGAAGCTCGAACGTTCGCCAGAGCTTTTTGGCGCCTTGCTCGACGGCGTATTTCCGGGGCGCCCCGTTATCATGGTTGTCGATCAGCTCGAGCAGATCTTTACGATCTGCTCGGACGAGAAGACGAGGGAGGGCTTTGTTCAGGCACTGGTCGGAGCGCGTGGCCAGCCGGACCGGACCATCCTCATTATCGAGGAGCGGTACCAGCAACCGGCGCTTCAGCTCGCCGCGCTCAAGTCACTCGGGGAGAACCCGGCCGCGCGCTTCTCGCTTGCGCCGCCCAACGCTGCCGAAGTGCAGCACATCATCGAGAGCGCGGCCACCACGGTCGGGCTCAAGTTCGACGAGGGAATCGTCGAGGACCTCGCCAAGAGTGTTGCCGGCGATGCGGGCGCGCTGGCCATGCTGCAATTTGCCCTTGGAAGGCTGTGGGACCAGCGCGAGCGCAACCGCATCACCTGGGAAGCCTATCATAAGGTGGGCAAGCCGCGAGACGCTCTGATCCGTACGGCAGAAGCGATTTACGCCGGTCTGACGTCTGACGACCAGGCGGCCGCGAGGTGCGTCTTCCTGCAACTGGTGCAGCCCGATGTGGAGGGGTTCATCCGCCGCCGGGTGCGGCGGGACGTTCTGGTGCAGATCGCGCCTGCCGGTCGCGTCGACCATGTTCTGGAGCGATATGTGGATGCCGAGCTCATCCGGCGCAGCCCAGGCGTCGGCTGGGACGACGATCGCTTCGATCTGGCCCACAGCGCGCTGATCGACGGCTGGCTGCGATTGCGCGACTGGCTGCAGGACGAGCGGGACCGGTCCAAGGCGAAGCTGCAGCTCATCGCGACTGCGCAGCGCTGGCAGGCATCCGGCTTCGACGCCGGTTATCTGCTCTCCGGCGCCGCTCTGGATGACGCGGCGTCCTACATGGAGGGCGCGCCGGAGCTCAAGGAGCTCGTGGCGGCCAGTCGGGCCCACAACGAGGTGCAGGCGCGACGATATTCCCGCGCCAGGAACGGCGCGCTGATTGTCATGGCGGCCTTGCTTGTTATTGCGGTGTGGGGCTGGCGAAAGGCGGATTTGGAGGAGCAATCCGCGCTGCGGAGCGCGAAAAGTGCATTTTCCGTCGTCGGGAGCGTGCTCGATGTAATTCAGGATCAGCTCAATACCGGCGCAATCCAGGTTTCGAGTGCTGAACGGCTGCTGCGCGGCGCCGAGAAGATCTTCGGTGCCGTCGAGAATCGGCCGGAAGTCATGGAGTATCGCGCCAAGCTGCTGACGAAGTTCTCGGATGTGTACCTGCTGGTTGGAGCACATGACGCTGCCTTAACACAAGTCGAAGAGGCCAAAGACCTCGCTGACCAGCTCCTCGAGAACGACGCCGAGAACGACGAGTGGAAGAAGCTGCGTTATGAGGTTGCGTTCCGCCTCGGAGACGCCTTCGAGGGCCGTGACCTGAAGCGATCCGCAGCGGAACTTGATTACGCGCTACGGATTGCGCAGCGGCTGGCTGACAAGAATCCCGCGGACGGCGCAGCGCGCCCAAGAATCGCATTCGTCGAGAACAAGATTGCGGACAGCCTCCTGAATACGGACTGGAAGGGCGCTCTGGATTGGTACCGGAAATCCCTTGCGATTGGCACCGCTCTCCTGGCTCAGGACCCGAACGATCCGGATGCGCAGAAGGCCGTGGCGGATGCTCGGACCCGGATCGGCGATGCCCTTGCTGCGCACGATCGCCCGAAGGAAGCTCTGGCGGAATACGAGCAGGCAATGACGATACGGGAAGCCCTGGTCCGCAGGGAGCCGGAAAACAACGTCTATCGATCCAATTTGTCGAGGATCTACGAGCAGATCGGCCGCGTGCACAAGATGCAAGACCAGCTCGACGACGCACTGAAGTACTTCCAGATGGCAGTCGACCTCTCAGCCGGCCTCGCCCGCGACGATCCCGACAAGGTCGACTGGAAAATTCGCCTCGCCCGGCAATACGTCATCATCGGCGATTCGGTGGCAGAACAGGACCCGGCGGGCGCGATCGACAAATACCGCAGTGCTCTGGCAATTCGCGAGGAGATCACCGCAAAGGGCCTCAATAAAGTGGCATGGACGCGCGACGTAGCCGACACGCACGATAGGCTTGGGAGCGCCTGGCGAAGGCAGCACGACTTCGTAAACGCGCTCAAGGAATATGATGCCGGTCTGCAAATCCGGCTGCAGCTCGCGGGAAGGTTTCCCGACGATAGCAAGCGTCAACTTGAGCTGGCGGAAGGCTACGAGCGCATCGGTGACGCCGCGCGCGAGCAGAGCGAGCCGGGAAAAGATGACCGCTCGCTGCAAGACGCCGTCGACGCCTATCGCAAGGGCCTCGTCGTCGTCAACGCACTCATAGCCAAAGACCCGAAGAGCGGGACAGAGAAGGTGCGCGAAAGGTTCCAGGCGAAACTCTCGGCCCTTACGACAATCCGCTCGCGGTAACGCAATTGGAGTATTTGCGGTTGCTTCTGCACAGAAGTCCTAACTACGCGCGCCGCAGTCAGCGCAGGCCCTCATACACCATCAAGCCGCGGGCGAGCGCGAGCTTGCGCAGCGCGCGCGGCACGATCGGCTCGGCCGGCGGATGGATGTAGCGCCATGACACCATCTCCAGCGGTCCGAGCGCGCCTCGCGGCGTTTCGAACGGGGCGAGCAGGCCGGTCAGGCTGATCGGCTCGTGCGCGCGCGTCGCGAACGGCAGCAGCAGCAGCTCGAAATGCGCCGTCGTGCGATCCGGTCCCTGCGCCCTGACGCCGGCGATCGCCGGCAGCGTCTCCTCGCACACGACCATCGTGATCTCTTCGATCTCGCGGCGGCTGGCGGGCGCGAACTGCGCCGGGAAGCTTCTGTCCTTGACGTCGCCGCCGAGCAGGGCGCACAGCCGCGTGCCGGCCATGCGGAACGGAAAGCCGCTGTCGGCGTCGCAGGACAAGACGAAGATGTCGCCGAGCAGCTCGCGCACGGCCGACGGCTCGAAGTCGCAGCGCTCCGGCGCCTTGGCATGGCCGCGCCTGTCGTTCCAATAGGCGAAGAGCTCGCGATTGGACGGATGTTTCATCTCGGTGATCCCTCGCGCCCTCGACGTCACGGAGGACATTGCTGTCCCGCTTTCGTCCAGGCGCCTCCCTGGTTTGTTTTCGCAGGAGGGGCGGTGCAGCGTCCATGCCGATGGTGCGATCGTGCCGGCTTTCCCCCGGCCTTCCGCGCGTTAAGGTTAAATTAACGATGAGCTTGGCGGCCGCCGAGCGATCGTTAACAATGCGTTCATCAGATCGCGGCCGGACGGTGGAAGGTCCGCCGCGATACGGTGAGGTACACGCAGGCGGCGTCAAACAAGTCTGGTCGTCGCGACGGGGCGGGGTGGGGAAAACAAACCCGGGCGCTCCGGACGCGGCAGAGGCCGGCAAGTCTCGGAGGGAGGGTTTTCTCAGGACCCTCCCTCGTTCTTTTTGCGGATCCGCCGCCCTTTCTCCACCGCTGCCACCGCGCCGCACATCAACTCTGCCGCCGTGCGCTTGCACAGGCCGGCCAAAGCCGCCTATCTGACGGATCTGTTCCTCTCGTCGAAGGCGTGCGTTCCGTTGGATTCCTCCTCGTCAGACCTCACGCAGGATCCGCCGCTCCAGCAGGCGCGGGAGCCGATCCTCAATCTGCCGGGCGCACTGACCGCCTACATCCTGCTGATCGCGGTGATCCATCTGCGCGTGCTGTTGCCGGACGAGTGGAACGGCTGGATCATCGACCTGTTCGCCTTCGTCCCGAAACGATACGACCAGACCCTGATGGACGGGGCGTTTCCCGGCGGCACGCCGGCCAAGATCTGGACCTTCGTCAGCTATTCGCTGCTGCACGCCAATCTGGCGCATATCGGCTTCAACGTGCTGTGGCTGCTGCCATTCGGCAGCGCGCTCGCGCGCCGCTTCGGGGCGGCCCGGTTCTATCTGTTCATGGCGGTGACGGCGGCGGCCGGTGCGCTGGCGCATCTGCTCACCCATGAGCACGCGCTGGCGCCGATGATCGGCGCCTCGGCCTCGGTGTCCGGCACCATGGCGGCCGCGATGCGCTTTGCCTTCGTGAGCGGCAGCTTCCTGTCGTTCACTCGCGGAGATGCCGAGGCGGCGGCCAGGGTTCCGGCGTTGTCGCTGTCGCGTGCGCTGCGCAATCCGCGCGTCCTCGGCTTTCTGGCAGTGTGGTTCGGCGTCAACATCGTGTTCGGCATCGGCGGCATCACGCCCGGCGCCGAGGGCGCCGACGTCGCCTGGCAGGCTCATATCGGCGGCTTCATCGCCGGCCTGATCCTGTTTGCGCTGTTCGATCCCACCCCGCATGTGCGTGACGATGCTGCGCCTGCGTTACCGTCCGACGTGGTCGACCGTTAGTTGCCGCAATCCTGCGCTTGCGAGCGCAGGTGATTTCATTCATCATTTGCGTCCACTGCAACCGGAGCACGATTCCGGATGAACGAAAGCAGGCCATTTTGTGCCGCGCAGGCCAGCCTGCCGAGTGCAATGCAACCAAAGCGTGATCGGGAGGATTGGATCCGTTGCGTTGCCAGACTGTTGATTGAAGACTCGCTTGACTGACGATCGCTGGAAGCATCGGCCGCAACGACGCCTCGCGCAAGAAGGCACACCGGCCCCTGAAGGAGACGAGCAATGACAGTACGTGCGATTCTCGACATCAAGGGCCATCAGGTCGAGAGCGTCGAGTCCCAGACCACACTCGCCGAAGCCGCCAAGCGGCTTGCTGACCGCAAGATCGGCGCGGTGCTGGTGATGTCGGGCTCCCGGATGGAGGGCATCCTATCCGAGCGCGACATCGTCCGCGCGCTCGGCGAGCGCGGCGCCTCGGCGCTGACCGAGCCGGTGTCGAACGTGATGACGCGGCGGGTGGTGAGCTGCAAGCCGGCGGATACCGTCGCCTCGATCATGGAAGTGATGACGAACGGCAAGTTCCGCCATCTGCCGGTGATCGAGGGCGGCGTCGTCGTCGGCCTGATCTCGATCGGCGACGTCGTGAAGTGGCGCGTCCAGGAATACGAGACCGAGCAGGAAGCCCTGCGTCAGTACATCAAGACGGCGTAGTCGTCGCTCCGCCGCCGGTCGGCGTCACCGCGCCGGTCGCCTGGCCGATGGTCTCCTGGATCGAATCCAGCGCACGTTCGGCCGCCCTGGTGCCGAACGCGATGAGGTCGGCCGCGCGGTGGAAGTCGAACCAGCCGATCTGGCCGACGCGCGGCGAGATCAGAAGGTCCGGCGGATCGCCGGCGAGACGTGCGCGGGTGATGCGGTCCTGCATGATGTTGAAGGCATCGACCATCACCGACGAGATGCCCGGCCGGCCGCCGCCGCCGAAGAACTGCCGCTTCACCGCGCGCTCCGGCGAGAACAGCCTGCCGAAGCGGCGCTTGGGCGGCGCGCTCTCCATCACCGTCTCCGGCACCTCGACCGGCTGGCCATGCGAGTAGATCGTCGTCGAATGCGTGAACACGTCGCTGGACAGGTTGGCGGCGATCACGATCTCGGCGCCGAGCGCGCGCGCCGCCGACACCGGCACCGGGTTCACCATGGCGCCGTCGACCAGCCAGCGGTCGCCGATCAGGACCGGCGCGAAGATGCCGGGCAGGGCGTAGGAGGCGCGCATCGCATCGACCAGGCTGCCATGGGTCAGCCAGATCTCGTGACCGGTGCGGATTTCGGTCGCCACGGTTGCGACCTTCATCGGCAGCTCCTCGATGCTGACGCGGCCGAGCGAGGCTTCGAGCTGGGCGGCGAGCTTCTCGCCGCCGATCAGGCCGGAGCCATTGAGGCGAATGTCGAGATAGCCGAGGATGTTGCGCATCTGCAGGCTGCGCGCCCATTCCTCCAGGGTATCGAGCTGGCCGGCCGCATAGGCACCGCCGACCACGGCCCCGATCGAGGTGCCGACCACGACGTCGGGCACGATGCCGTGCGCCATCAGGGTTCGGAGCACGCCGATATGGGCAAAGCCGCGCGCCGCACCGCCGCCGAGTGCCAAGCCGATGACCGGCTTGCGGATCGTCCCAAGACCGACATCGGAACCTTCGGTTCCGCTCGCACGGCGTCCTTTCAGAATATCCAGCACCGAGATCTCCACGCCTACGCATACTGTGTGCAATGAGTCGGCAACGGACTCATGACGCATGACAGTCTAGCACCAGCCTACCAGAAGCATCCTTTATGCCGGGTCGACGGAAGCATCGGATGCCGCTGATGTGAACGCTCTCCTGGACGGAACTGCGCGCTCCGGCCGCTCACCGCCGGAGAATGCGACCAAGTCGCGCGCCGCCCATGCGGTTCCTCGGGGACAGTTGAGTAGAGGCTTGAATTTGCCGCGTTTTCGGTCAAAAGCAGGACGATGACGACAGGTCGCGGGTTCACCAGATTCCGGCGCAGCGGGCGGCTATGGCTTGTGCTTGCCTTGTCGTGCCCGCTGACCGGGCTCTCGATGTCGCCGGCCGCAGCGCAACTGTTCAGCGACAGGCCGCCGCCGGTTCCGCCGGCCTCGGTGCCCGATCCCGGGGCAGCGGTCAGCCTGGCACCACCCTCCGGCCCCATTCCGCCGCCGGCACCCCAGGCGGTGCCGGGACCGCCGGTCGCCGCGATTCCACCCGGCGCGCCGGCTGCGATCCCCCCGGTTGCCGCTCCGCCGGCCGCAGCCCCCAATCAGGGCGTGCTGTCGCTGTCGGCGCGGTTCGGCAAGGACCTGCCGAACATCAATGGCGGGCTGGTCTGGCGCGTGTTCGCCGACCGGCCGGACGAATCCGGCGCCTTCAAGATGCTGCGCGAGGATCGCGGCGCGACGCCGAACATCGTGCTGCCGCCCGGTACCTATGTCGTTCATGTCGCGCTCGGCCTCGTCAGCGCGGTCAGGTCCGTGAACCTGAAGCCGGAGACCGATCGCGAATCCTTCGTGCTGCCGGCTGGGGGCCTGCGTCTCGAGGGCAGGGTCGGCACCAGCAAGATCCCGCAGAACCAGATCTCGTTTGCCATCTACAAGGGCAGCCAGTTCGACGGCCGCGAGCGGGCGCCGCTGGTGCCGAACGTCGCCGCCGGCGACATGCTGATGCTGCCGGAGGGGACCTATTACATCGTCTCCAACTATGGCGACGCCAACTCGGTGGTGCGCTCCGACATCCGCGTCCAGGCCGGTAAGCTCACCGATGTCACGGTGACGCATCGCGCCGCGGTCATCACCTTGAAGCTCGTCTCCGACAAGGGCGGCGAGGCGCTCGCCAACACGGCCTGGTCGGTCATCAACCCCGGGGGCGACGTGATCAAGGAATCGATCGGCGCCTTCCCCAAGGTCGTGCTGTCCGAAGGCGACTACCGCGCCATCGCCAAGAACGAAGGCAAGGTGTTCGAGCGCTCCTTCAGCGTCGTCAACGGCGTCGACGGCGAGGTCGAGGTGCTCGCGCGGTAAGCGGCTCGCACGCGAAATGGCCCCGCAGAAGGACACCGACTCTCCCCGTTATCTATGAGAGCCAGTCTCCGGGAGAGCCGCATGCAGATATCCCACATCATCCGCCAGGCCATCGAGATCGGCGAGCGCAAGGGCTGGATCACGTTCGACGAGCTGAACGCACTTTGCCCGGCTAACACAGTCGACCCCGAGGACATCGAGCGGATCATGCGGGCGCTGAGCGACGCAGGCATCCGTTTGGAGGAGGAGTGATGCAAGAACAGCGTTTTTGGCAGGAGCGCGCCTGACCACGGGTGTCGTACCGGCGAACGCCGGGACCCATACCGCGGATGCTATCGGGGGACGTCGCTGTCAGTGGCCCGCATCACCGCGGCCGGTGGCTATGGGGCCCGGCTCAATGCCGGGACGACAGCGGTGATTGTCGAAGCAGTGGTGCGCGACACGACTCGCTAAGTCGTGCCACATCTGCCCGTCGGGTTACTTTGTCGCAGTTATTAGTTCTTGTGTCGTCGGGCAAATCAGGTCGATCTTTCCGCGCATCCCGCCTCGAGATGAGGGGCGTATCGCGGTCGTCACGAGACGCGAGGCGGGGAGCGGTGGGCGTGGTGGATTGCAGCGCGAGTCTCTCGCGCCGACGAACAATTCGCTGCGCACGGTCAAGTCGCGCGGTCCTGATATCCCGATGCTGATATCAACCTCACAGCGATGCTCGCGCGTCGTGCGGGGGATGGTGGCCAGAAAGCCCGGCGCACCAGGGAGAACGCGAAGCAGCCGTTCAGCCATCGCGCAGGGAGGGCCGGGTTTCCGGCTGACCCGTGGTACCTGCCGCCTGCATTTTTTTTCGCAGGCGGGCCACGGACCTCAGTCGAGGTCCGGCTCTCCCTGCGCCCTCTGTTCGAAGAGGGCGGTTCGATTAGCAAAACTCGGGCAGATATTGTCGCGAGATCGCAGGTTCACATCCGCATCTATGCCGTATCGGTATCGACCTCGCCGTTGCGACATAGGCGACGAACGTGAAGCGATGCTGTCACAGTCGCTAATGCGCGATAACCATGGAACCACTTAAAACTGTCACAATCGCTGCGCGCCACGCGCGAAGCCAATGCATTTACAGCTCGTTAAAGCCGCGTCTGCTTCAGATACCGCCGGGACCGACAGGGTGGCGATTGAGTGGAAATGATGAGTGCCGCGACGACCAAGGCGTTGACGACGATCAGCAGCGATCTGTTTGACGACATCCCGGTGCTCAGGCGCAAATGGCAGGCCGCGTTGAAGCCCGGCCAGCGCCTGCCGCGCTACGAGGACGTCATGCTGGGCAGCCTCGGCCGTCTCGCCGATCATATCGCGGTGCTCAACAACGAAGACGGCGGTCTGCAGATTTCGCGCAGCGGCCGCTACGTCCAACAATGGTTGCAGGACGAACGCTCGGGCGTCGCGGTCGAGGCCGTGTCGCCGGATTGCGCCACCGTGCTGGTGGAGGCCGCAAACTGCGCGCTCGCCAGCGGCCAGCCCTATCTCGCCCATGCGCATTGCGTGCGCGACGGCATGGTTCGCAGCTATGACGTCCTGGCGCTGCCGACCAACTCGCGGTGGGGCAGCACGCTGGTCGGGACCTATGTCAACGAGCGCGACGCGCAATATAATCTGCTCGATGCGATCTTCTCGACGACGGATGACGGCGTGGTCTCGCTCGCAACCATCCGCGACAGCGTCGGCATGCCCTGCGATTTTCAGGTCGTCCATCACAATCGCGCGGCGGCCGAGCTGCTCAGGCTGCCATCGGCGACGCTGCAATGGCATCGCCTGAAGCAGGGCGGCAACATGCTGTGCACGCCCGAGGTGATGGCGCGGCTGTTCGATGTCGTCACGCAGGGGCGAAGCGACCAGTTCGAGCTCGACAGCGAAGCCCGCAGTCTCAGGCTCGGCGCCCACGCCTTTGGCGACATCATCTCATTGACCATTGCCGACGTGACCGCGCTGAAGCGGCGCGAGGCGTCGTTCCGGCTGCTGTTCGACGCCAATCCGGTGCCGATGTGCATTCTCGACGCGAAGACCGCGCAGATCCTCAATGTCAACGATGCGATGGTCGGCCACTACGGCTACGGCCGGGCGGACCTCCTTTGCATGAACGTCTGGGATCTCTGGCCGCCGGGCGAATGGGAAAGCCTGGATGACGCGCTGTTGCGGCTTGCCGACGGTGACCTGTTTCATCGCGACTGGCGCCATCGCAAGGCCGATGGCAGCGAGATCGAGGTGCTGACCTATGGCCGAGAGATCACCTTCGATGGCCGCGACGGCGTGCTGGTTGCGATCGTCGATATCACCGAGCGCCGTCGCGCCGAGGCGCGCATCGCCTACATGGCGCACCATGACGGGCTGACCGGCCTGCCGAACCGCGAGTTCTTCCAGCAGCGCCTCACGCAGGAGCTCGACGGCGCCGGCGCGGCCGACCGGCGCATCGCGGTGATGTGCATCGACCTCGACCTGTTCAAGACCGTCAACGACTCCTTCGGTCATCCGATGGGCGACCGGCTGCTGCAGGCGGTCGCCGGCCGCCTGACGCAGCAGATGCATGGCGGCAAGCTGGCGGCGCGGCTCGGCGGCGACGAGTTCGCGGTGATCATCAGCCAGAGCAGTGGCGCCAGCGACGCAAGCGAGTGCGCCGCCCGCCTGATCGCGGCGCTCGGCGCGCCCTATGACATCGACGGCAATGAGCTCGTGATCGGCGCCTCCATCGGCATCGCGCTGTCGCCGGGCGACGGCGCGAGCTGCGAGGAGCTGATGAAGAACGCCGACATGGCGCTGTATCGCGCCAAGCAGGACGGCGGCCGCGTGCATCGCTTCTTCGAAAAGGAGATGGACCGCCAGGCGCAGAAGCGGCGCGACATGGAGCACGATCTGCGCCGCGCCTTCGCGCATGGCGAGTTCGAGCTGCACTACCAGCCGCTGGTCGATGTCGCGACCAACGCCATCTCTGCCTTCGAATGCCTGCTGCGCTGGCGTCATCCCGACAAGGGCATGATTTCGCCGGCCGACTTCATCCCTGTGGCTGAGGACATTGGCCTGATCGTGCCGCTCGGCGAATGGGTGCTGCGCGAGGCCTGCCACGAGGCGGCACGATGGCCCGATGGCATCAAGGTGGCGGTGAACCTCTCCGCCGTGCAGTTCCGCAGCCGCAACCTGGTGCAGGTCGTGGTCCAGGCGCTGGCGCAGTCGGCGCTCGCGCCGGAGCGGCTCGAGCTGGAGATCACCGAGTCGATCCTGCTCGCCGAGACCGAGGCCAATCTGGCGACGCTGCATCAGCTGCGCCAGCTCGGCATCCGCATCTCGATGGATGATTTCGGCACCGGCTATTCCAGCCTGAGCTATCTGCGCAGCTTCCCGTTCGACAAGATCAAGATCGACCGCTCCTTCGTGAAGGACCTCGCGCAGCGCTCCGACTGCCTCGCCATCGTCCGGGCTATCTCCGGCCTCGGCAAGAGCCTCAACATCATCACCACCGCCGAGGGCGTCGAGACATCGGATCAGCTCGACTGGCTGCGCGCCGAAGGCTGCAACCAGGTCCAGGGCTTTCTGTTCAGCGCCGCAAAGCCGGCATCGGAGATCGCGGGGTTGCTGGCGCAGTTCGGCGCGCGGTCGTCGAAGGCAGCGTGAGAGGAGAGGCTAGTTAGTTTCGCGATGTCTGCCACCCCCACCACTGTCGTCCCGGACAAGCGCGCGGCACGCGCGCGCCGATCCGGGACCCATAACCCCAGGGAGATGTGGTGACGGGCGGTGTCGAACCAGCTTCTGTCGCGACTGCCGCCGGTGGTTATGGGTCCCTGCGTTCGCAGGGACGACAGCGGAAATTGCGGCGCTCAGAACCGCGTGACGATGTCAGCCAGCACGGGCCGCGGCCGGTCCTCGCTCGGCCTGGTCGGCCTGCCGATGTGAATGAGCCCCGCCAGCTTCTCCTCCGGCTTCAGGCCGAGTCCATCCATCACGTCGCGGTCGAACATGAACCAGCCGGACAGCCAGCAGCCGCCATAGCCGAGCGCGGTGGCGGCGGTCAGGATGTTCATCGCGCTGGCGCCGGCGGAGAGCTCCTGCTCATAGGCCGGCACCTTGGGATGCGGCCTGGTGAAGCTGACCAGGCCGATCACCAGCGGCGCCTCCATGAGGCGGTTCTTCTCGACCTCGAGCTCGGCGGCGCTCGCCTGCGGGTTCTTCCCGGCGAACACGGACGCGATGACCTCGCCGGCGCGGCGGCGGCCGTCGCCCTCGAACACGATGAAGCGCCACGGCGCGAGCTTGCCATGGTCGGGCACGCGGGCCCCGATGGTCAGGATGGTGTCGAGCTCGGCGGGCGAGGGGCCGGGGCCGCTCATCTCGCGCGGCTTCACGGAGCGGCGGGTCTTCAGCAGTTCAATCGCATCGGTCACGTCGTGATGTCTCGTTGGTTGCACGCGGGACAGATAGCATGCGCCTTCGCCTGCAACGAGACCACGGAACGGCGTTTTGATCGGTTCTACCGCGTGTTGCCGCAGCCGCAGGCGGCGCGCGCTCTGCTCAAGCTGCCGTGCAGCCGTGACGTGAATCCTGCAATCTTTCGCCTCACACGGCGGCCCCGGCCTGGTTGGCTGCGGCCATCGGTCCGCCGCCAGCCTCGGCCGTGGCAATTGTGGAAATTTGGGTGGATCGGTAAAAAGATGACGCTGGAGACCGCAGCTCGCGGCCGGCCGGGGCAGCAGACTTGCGGTGGGAATGACAGCGCTGACACCTTCAGTTGATGCCGTCGTGCGGCTGCGCCGCGAGCCGGGTTTCGCCGTGGCGATGCGGGCGTCGACCGAGGCTGCCGTCAGGCTCTACCGGGGCGACCGCATCCTCAATGCGCTGCTGAGCGACCGGGCGCGGGCGCTGTTTCCACATGTCGCGCTGTACCTGCACTTCGCCGAGCAGCGCGATGGCGAGCTCGGCCTCACCGTCGGCGCCATGAAGGAGATGTGCGTCAGGCTCGGTCTGTGCAGCCGCGGCCGCTGCGAGGCGATGCTGGCGCTGATGCGCGCGGCCGGGCTGGTCGCGTCCGCCTCCAATCTCGACCGACGCCGGCGTCCGCTGGTGCCGACCGACAAGCTCATCGCGCTGCATCGCGAGCGGTGGGGCGTGCAGTTCGACGCGATGAGCGCGGTGCTGCCGGCCGCCGTGGCTTATCGGGCGGCGCTGAACGATCCGGCCTTCGTGAAGACCTTCGTGCTCGAGCTTGGCCGCCGCTTCATCGCCGGCGTGCGGGTGCTCGACGGCGCGCCGGAGCTGGAGCCGTTTGCCGAGCGCACCGCTGGCATGGTGATCCTGTTCAGCCTGGCCCAAGGGGGCGGGCCGGACCAGCCGTTCCCGCCCGCTGGTCCCGTGCCGCTCTCCATCAATGGACTGGCGACGCGCTTTTCGGTGTCGCGCAAGCACGTGCTGACCTTGCTGCGGGATGCGGAGGAGAAGGGCCTGCTCGTCCGCGGCACCGACGCCATCACCATCCTGCCAAGGGGACGCGAGGCGATCGAGCGGATGCTCGCGACGATGTTCCTCTACATGGCCGAATGCGCCGAGGTGGCGCGGCAGGCGGCGGGCCGGGATGGGAGCGCGACGGATGCAGCGGCCAGCGTATCAGCATAGCAGCGCCCGTAGCCCGGGTGAACGCAAGCGACACCCGGGGAAACTGTTCCCGCCTGTCGCTGCGCTCATGCGGGCTACGAACCGGGACAGCTCACGCCGCCTCGCGCTGACGGCGCCGCACGTCCGGCGGCGTCGCCTCGTCGACCAGGGCGGCGATGGCCTCCGCGGTCGGCATCACGGTCTGGCCGTCGCGGCCGAGCCGGCGCACGGAGACCGAATGCGTCTCGGCCTCCTTCTTGCCGACGACGAGCAGGGCAGGGATCTTCTGCAGCGAGTGCTCGCGGACCTTGTAGTTGATCTTCTCGTTGCGCAGGTCGATCTCGGCCCGCAGACCCGCACGCCGCAACGCCGCCAGCACCTGCTTGGCGTATTCGTCGCCTTCCGAGGTGATGGTGGTGACGACCACCTGCGTCGGCGCCAGCCACAGCGGGAAGCTGCCGGCATAGTGCTCGATCAGGATGCCGATGAAGCGCTCCATCGAGCCGCAGATGGCGCGGTGGACCATGACCGGCGCCTTCTTGGCGCCGTCGGCGTCGATGTAGAACGCGCCGAACCGCTCCGGCAGGTTGAAGTCGACCTGCGTGGTGCCGCACTGCCAGTCGCGGCCGATGGCATCGCGCAGCACATACTCGAACTTTGGCCCGTAGAACGCGCCTTCGCCCGGATTGATCTCGGTGCGGATGTGGTTGCTCTGCGCCTTGATCTCGTTCAGCACGGTCGCCATCACGCGCTCGGCGTGATCCCACATCTCGTCGGTGCCGACGCGCTTGTCCGGCCGGGTCGAGAGCTTCACCGTCAATTCGCCCTCGAAGCCGAAGTCCGAGTAGGTCGACAGGATCAGGTCGTTGATCTTCAGGCACTCGTCGGCGAGTTGGTCCTCGGTGCAGAACACATGCGCATCGTCCTGGGTGAAGCCGCGCACGCGCATCAGGCCGTGCATGGCGCCGGAGGCCTCGTAGCGATGCACGACGCCGAACTCGGCGAGCCGCAGCGGCAGGTCGCGGTAGCTCTTCAGGCCGTGCTTGAAGATCTGCACGTGACCCGGGCAGTTCATCGGCTTGAGCGCGAACCAGCGCTTGTCCTCGGCCTCGTCGCCGGCGGACTGCGCCGCGAACATGTTCTCGCGATACCAGTTCCAGTGACCGGAGGTCTCCCACAGCGACTTGTCGAGGATCTGCGGCGCGTTGACCTCGTCATACTCGCCGGCGAGACGCCGGCGCATATAGGCGATCAGCGCCTGGAAGATGCTCCAGCCTTTGGGATGCCAGAACACGACGCCCGGACCTTCCTCCTGGAAGTGGAACAGGTCGAGCTCGCGGCCGAGCTTGCGGTGGTCGCGCTTCTCGGCCTCCTCGATCTGCTTGAGGTAGGCGTCGAGCTGCTCCTGCTTGGCGAAGGCGGTGCCGTAGATGCGGGTCAGCATCGGGTTGTTGGAATCGCCGCGCCAATACGCGCCCGCCACCTTCATCAATTTGAAGGCGTTGCCGATCTTCCCCGTCGAGGTCATGTGCGGACCACGGCACAGGTCGAACCAGTCGCCCTGGTAGTAGATCTTGATCGGCTCGTTGCCCGGAATGGCGTCGACCAGCTCGACCTTGAACGCCTCGCCCTTGTCGCGGAACACCTGCTTGGTCTTCTCGCGGTCCCACACCTCCTTGGTGAAGGGTTTGTCGCGGCCGATGATCTCGCGCATCTTCTTCTCGATCGCGGCGAAGTCTTCGGGCGTGAACGGCTCGTTGCGGAAGAAGTCGTAATAGAAGCCGTTCTCGATCACCGGACCGATCGTGACCTGGGTGCCCGGCCACAGCGATTGCACGGCCTCGGCGAGCACGTGCGCGCAATCGTGCCGGATCAATTCCAGCGCGCGCGGGTCGTCGCGGTCGACGAGTTCGAGCTTGGCGTCATCGGTGATGGGATCGTCGAGGTCGACGAGGTCGCCGTTCAGCGCCATCGCGACGGTGCGCTTGGCGAGCGAGGGCGAGATGCCCTTGGCAATGTCGAGACCGGTGGTGCCCCTGGGGTATTCACGCCGGGCGCCGTCTGGGAAGCTGATGGTGATCTTCTCGACCGGGGTGGCGGGCTTCAGGTTACTGAGGCTGTATTGGAAATTGGACTTTTGCTGGTCGGACTTGGGATCAGGCGATTTCGGATCGGACATGGGTCACTCCTTGAGCTCACTCCTGCGAACGAGCGCAGGTAAGCGGGAGCAAGGGGTATAGCAGGGGATTTTCAGGCTGCAACCGGGAGAGGGACGGGAAAACCGCCCAATTGCGGCTGGTGCGGCGATGCGGAGATTGCCGCCGCGGGCCGGTATGATACAACTTCAAGTGTTCGGGGCGTGGGGACGCGTTTGGCGATGGAGTCTGCAGGGGAGGCGCCGCTCTCCGTTTGTCGGCGCGGCGGCATTCATGTTGGGGCCGCACTGATCATGTGCGTGCTGTCGAGCCTGTCGTCGCTCGCGGCCGTTCCGGCGGCAACAAGGCCCGCGGACCAGTCCAGATCCATGGTCCAGCCGAGACCTCTTTCGCAGCAAAAGGCTTTGCAGCCGAAGCCGGCGGCGCAGCCAAGGCCCCCGGCCAGACCTGCAACGGAGTCCAGGCCGGCCGCGCGCCGCGCCCCGTCGCCGCGGATCGCAGATGGCTCGGCGCCGATTGCGTTCGCGCTCGTCAAGGGCTCCTCGGACGCCTGTGGACATGGCTGTGACAGCTGGATCGCCGCCGAAGGCAAGATCGACGGCGGCGCCGCCGCGCGCTTCCGCAAGTTCATGAAGCAGATCGGCGAGCGCAGATTGCCGATCTACTTCAATTCTCCAGGCGGCAATCTGCAGCAGGCGCTCGCCATCGGCGACATGCTGCGCGAGCGCAAGGCCGCCGTGCGGGTGGGACGCACCACCTTGCGCGAGTGCGGCTTCGAGCCTCAGGAGGGCGAAGCTTGTAGCAAGGTGAAGCTGTCCGGGCGCGAGCTGCATGGTGAGGTCTGGACGCGGGGGGCGATGTGCAATTCGGCCTGTCCCTACTTGCTGCTCGGCGCGTCCACGCGTGACATCGCAGCGGATGCGACGCTCGCGGTGCATTCGCCGCGCGTCATCCTGAACTTCACGGGCGGCGTGCCGACCCGCGAGATGCGGGCGCAGGCGATGCAGCAGGCGATGGCGCGGGCCGACAAGATGGTGCTCGACTACATCACCAAGCTCGGCGCGGATCCCGGTCTGCTGACGGTGGCGCGGTCTGTCCCGTTCGAGAGCATGCGCATCCTGACGCGGGAGGAGATCGCGCGGTTTGCGCTCGACAGGCGGCAGCGGGTGGAAAGCCCCTGGATGTTCGAGACCGCCAGCCGTGGGATTGCCTACAAGACCATTCTCGCCCGTAAGGACGGTGAGAGCACGTTCCAGACCACGCGCTTGCAGATGGTCTGCTTCGATCAGGACCGCTTCGAGCTCGACGTCGAGCGCATCGCGCCGGCCGGCTCGCCGCCAGGTCCGCTGGCGATGGCGAGCGGAGATATGCGGCTCAATTTCCTCTCGCCGCCGCGGCGGTCGGGCGATCGCGAGACCTGGGGCGTGTTCCTCAATGCAAGCCAGGTGAAAACGCTGGCCTTGATGCCGTCGGCCGAGCTGAGCGATGCCCTGATGAATGTCGCGCGTCGCAACGTCTCGACATTTCCGGTGAGCAGCGAAGGCCTGCAATCTGCTCTGAAGATGCTGACCGAGAGCTGCCCGCCGTCCAAGGCCATCGTCCGTCCGACGGGTACGCCGGTTCCGTGGACGCAGATTCCCTCGCCGCAGGCCTCGGCGGCGCAGCCCGTCCCCGCGCGCTGACGAGAATGGCGGCCAGGACGAAGGAGGCAGGACGAGAGAAAGTCATGGGCGGCATGAGACATTTTCATGCAAATGCATGAAATTCTCTGCTATTGAGGCGCGATGACATCCACATCCGCTCCCGGGCGCCTTGCGCCGACCGCGCTCATGCTCGGCAATCTCGTCACCGGCTGCTCGGTGCTCGCGCCCGCCGGCCTGCTGCCGGAGCTCGCCTCGGATCTTGCTGTCGGCGTTCAGACGGCGGGGCTCCTGATCACCTTCGGCGCGGTGGTGCTCTGCATCTGCTCGCCCTTGACCGCCTGGCTGACGAGCCGCTTCGATCGCCGCCGTCTGCTCGCAGCGACGCTCTTGGTGCTCACGCTCGGCAATCTCGGCTCGGCGTTTGCGCCCGATTATGCGAGCCTGCTCGCGCTGCGCCTCGTGATGCTCGCGGTCGGCGCTCTCTATACACCGCAGGCCGCCGGAACGGCGGCGCTGATCAGCCCGGTCGAGAGACGCGGCAGCACCATCGCCTATGTCTTCCTGGGCTGGTCGCTGGCGGCCGCCGTGGGGCTGCCCATGATCACCTTCATCGGCAGTCATTCCGGTTGGCGAGCCGCCTATCTCGCGGTCGGTGCGGCCGGCGCGGTCAGCTTCGTGCTGCTGACGTGGCGCCTGCCATCCGGCCTGAAGGGCGCGCCGGTCGCGTTGAAGACCTGGACCGAACTCGGCCGCAACCGCCTGGTGGTCCTGCTGCTCCTGGTCACGACCCTGCAGATGTCGGGACAGTTCGTCATCTTCACCTTCATGGGACCGCTGCTGAAGCGCCTGACTGGCGCCGACTCCAACCAGATCGGCCTGGTGTTCGCGATCTACGGCGCCTGCGGCTTTCTCGGCGTCGTCATCGCAACCCGGATCGTCGATGGCTGGGGAGCCTACCGGACGTCGCTCTTGTTCACCTGCCTGATGTTCGCCGGCGTGTCGGCCTGGACGCTGGCGGCAGGCACCTACGGCCTCATGGCGGTGGCGGTCGCAATCTGGGGGTTGGGGTTTGCGTCCACCAATTCGATGCAGCAGGTTCGGCTGGTGGCAGCCGCGCCGCCGCTCGCCTCAGCTTCGGTGTCGCTCAACACCTCCGTGCTCTATATCGGCCAAGCCATCGGCTCCGCGATCGGCGGCAGCCTGTTCGCGCGCGACCTGCTCGGCGCCACCGGCTACGTCGCACTGATGTTCCTGACCCTGGCATTGCTGGCAATCCTGGCCAGCCGCCAGCGCGCGCGGATCGCGGTTCCGGCCTGAGCAGCGGGTTGACGCTTGGCAAAGCCGGCCCGACCGGATTAAAGGCCGATGTCGTGGGGGCTGCTGGGGCGTGGATTCTGCCACGGCCGGCGAGTAGCATCGACGGACGTCCTCGCGTGCCCACGGGTCGGATGAGAGAGATATGGCATGAAGAAGATGATGTTGAGCCTGGCTGCAGTGCTGCTGTGCACCCCTGCGCTGGCCCAGAGCGCGCCGATGGTCGGTGACCGACCGCTGGTGCAGGTCAAGCCGAAGGGGACGAAGACCGCCGCCGCAGCGCCGGCCAAGCCGCAATCGGCGGCCGCCAAGCTCCAGGCCTGCCTGGAGATCGATGACGGAACCAAGGAGCGCCTGAACTGCTACGACGCCGTCATTCCGCCAGCCGCCAAGCCGAAGGCGATGAAGGCCAAGGCGGTCGGCGACTGCAAGTTCACCAAGGAAGAGGACGAGCGGCTCGCCTGCTTCAACGGCTTCGTCGAGAAGCTGCCGAAGTCCTGAGGCGTTGCGGCGGCCGCTCTCTCAGCGGCTCGACACGCGGTTCGACATGTCCTGGGCTCCGGCCGCAATCCGGATCGGCGGCTGGGCGGCCGCCATCTTGACCAGCACATCCTTGATCGGGTTGCGAGTCCAGGCCTGCGTGACGTAGTCGCGATGGGTGATGCCCTCGTCGGTCTCGACGAAGACGACGCTGCCCGGGCGCAGCGGCCGGTCCATGTCTTCGGAGACTTCGATGCCGCGATTGCGCAGCATCGCCATCAGTTCTTGATCATGCCGCGCGGTATAGCGCGTGTAGGAGCTGATGAAAAAGCCGGAGCGGCTGCGCTCGATCCAGTTGGCGAACTTGTCGAGCTGGCCGTAGACCGCATCGAGCAGCACGACGCCGCGCACGCGGTCGCTGATGCCGCCGACCTCGAGGCTCCATGCCGTGGGGAGGAAGCCGCCGCTGTAGCCGACGATTACGATGGGCATGCCGGCGAAAGTCTTCGCGCTTGCCGGATCGCCGGTCAGGCGGGCGAGGCTGGCCGCGGCCTCGTCCATGAAGCGCTTGAAGCCGCCGGGCTGCCAGAACTTGCCGGCGCTCGAATCGGCGGCGTCGACGGCCATCTGCGGCGCGAGCAGCACCGCGTTGACGCCGGCCGCGGTGATCTGCTGCGGCACCAACTGGCGGTCGCGCACGTCGCGCTCCAGCGTGGCGCCGTTGCCATGGAAGAACACGACGATCACGCCCGGCTTGCGCACATCGAATTGTTCGGGGACGTGCACCAGCACACGGCTGTCGTTGTAGGTCTGGTCCTGCCAGTAGACGCGGCCGGAGAAGCTGCGGTGGCCGCGGCGCTCACCGCTGCTGACGTTCAGGAACGGTGCGTCGGACGCCGGATTGTTGCCGAAATAGGGAAAGGCCGACGACTTCATGCTGACGAGGGTCGTCAGTTCCTCACGCTGCGGCCGTCCCGGCCGCTGCGGCTCCAGCGATGCGATCTGAGAGGGCGCCGGCTTCGGGGCGAAGTCGGAGGGCGTGTGAAGCCGAAAGCTCTCCTGCGCGGACGGGAACCGGTCGCTGAATTCAGGCGCCGGAAACCGATCGTCGAAGGTCAGCCCCTGGGCCGTCGACGCGTTGGCGGCCAACGCCTCGGGATTGGGGGCCTTGCCGCAATGCGTGAACGAAAGGCAGATCGCCAGCGCCAAAGCCGCGCGCCACCAGAGGCACCAACCTCTGCGCACAGACCTCAAGATGTTATGGTCTTCCCCGATCATCCGTCCCCAAAGACGAGTTCGAGCCGCAACACGGCTCTTCAACCAGCGGATTTCGTTCAACCTGCGCCGCCGAAATTGAGGTCGCGTTAAGGATCGTGTCCGGCCAACCCCGGGCGCACCGGGACACACCACGCGAACGTGTCGCGATTGTGGGACGCCTGGCGGCCCAATGCAATGTCGCAGCCCAGCCTGTCCGAAATCGGTTCATAAATACCCTTGATGAAGGTCATATTTAACGCCCGTTAACGATGTTTGAATGCTTCGGCGGGAACCTGGGCTGAGGCAGAGGAAGGGGCGCCGGGCGTCCTTCGACGAGATGGCTGCATCCGAGGCGGACGATCCCGGCCGGGGCCGGACAGACGGCGACCGGGTTCCATCCGTGTCGCTTCCGGTCGCGACTGCTATCGTCATCGCCGACATGATCGGGGTCGGCGTCTTCACCAGCCTCGGCTTCCAGGTCCGAGACATCCCGTCGGGCTTCTCCATTCTGGTGCTGTGGGCGGTCGGGGGATTGGTGTCGATCTGCGGGGCACTGTCCTATGCCGAACTCGGCACGATGTTTCCGCGCTCGAGCGGCGAGTACAATTTTCTCACGCGGGCGTTCCACCCGGCGATCGGCTTCATGGCCGGGTGGGTCTCGGCGACGGTGGGCTTCGCGGCGCCGGTGGCGCTCGCGGCCATGGCGTTCGGAGAATATGGTCGTGCCGTCATCCCGGGCGCTCCGCCGCTGCTGCTCGCCACCGGCGCTGTCTGGCTCGTGACAGCAGTGCAACTCGGCGGCATCAGGCAGTCGAGCCGTTTCCAGCTGTTGTCGACCGTGCTGAAGCTCGGGCTCATCACCGCCTTCCTGATCGCCGGCTACACCATCGCCACCCCGCAACCGGTGACGTTCCTGCCAACCGTGACCGATGTCGGTCACGTGACGAGCGCGGCGTTCGCGACCGGACTGGTGTTCGTGATGTACGCGTTCTCCGGCTGGAACGCGGCGACCTACATCATCGGCGAGTTGCATGCGCCGGAGCGGACCTTGCCGCGCGCGCTGCTGTTGGGCACGGTGATCGTTCTGGTGCTCTACATCGCGCTCAACGCGGTTTTCCTGCGAGCCGCACCGATGGACGCGCTCGCGGGCCAACTCCAGGTCGCGAGCATCGCGGGCAGTCATATCTTCGGCGAGACCGGCGGGCGCTTCGTGGCCGCGATGATCTGCATCGGACTGGTTCCTTCCATTGCCGCGATGATGTGGATCGGCCCGCGCGTGCTGATGACAATGGGCGAGGACATTCCGGCGCTGTCGGTGTTCGCGCGGCGCTCGCGCAACGGGGCGCCGGCCTACGCCGTCCTGTTCCAGCTCACGGTGGCCACCCTGATGCTGTTCACGGAGAGCTTCGAGGCGGTGCTGGATCTCGTCCAGTTCTCGCTCTTGTCCTGCTCGTTTCTCGCTGTGCTCGGACTGCTCAAGCTGCGCATCGCGCAGCCCGAACTCACGCGACCCTACCGCGCCTGGGGCTATCCGGTCACGCCGTTGATCTTCCTCAGCGTGACCTTCTTCATGATGTACTATCTCGTCGCGACGCGGCCCTTGCAGGCAGGGCTCGGCGCAGGCGCAATGGCGTCGGGATTGCTGATCTATTGGCTCGCTCACGCGCGATCGCGCCGTATCACCGCAACGCTCGCATCGGGTTCGGATTGAAATGCTGTTGGCCTCGAGAGTCTGGTTCGCCGTCGCATGTCTGATCCTTGCCATGAGCTTCGAGGCTCGGGCTCAGACCATCACGCCGGACGATACGGCGCGGGTGCTGGCGGGCATGGCGCCAGCGGCGGGCTCGCCGCTCGTGCCCTTCGTGCAGGATCCGGCATGGCGGCGGCACGCGGCGTTCTTCGACAACGCCTTCAATCAGCTCGAGCAGCGACAATTGTCGAAGATCAGGGCCTGGGCGGATGCCAATCTGGCCGCGCCGCGGCCGGCGATGTTCTATTTCTTCTCCGGGCCGGATTTTCTCTATGCCGATGCCTTTCATCCGAAGGCAACGACCTATGTCCTGGTGGCGCTCGAGCCGACCGGCCCGATCCCGGACCTGACCAGATTGCCCCGAGGCAGCATCGGCCCTGCGCTGTCCTATGTCGAACGCTCGTTGCAATCGATCCTGAGTTTCTCCTTCTTTATCACCAGGGACATGAAGGTCGACTTGCGCGAAGGCGAACTCGAAGGGACCTTGCCAATCCTCTACGTCTTCCTGGCGCGCACCGGCAAGACGATCCGCGAGGCCAGTCTGATCTGGTTGGACGAGAATGGCGGATTGCACGGAAACAACGAGCCGCCGACGCGCAATGCGACCAAGGGCGCGCGCATCCTGTTTGCCGGCGCCGACGGGGTCGCGAAGACGCTCTACTACTTCTCCGCTGATCTCTCCGATTCCGGCGTGAAGGCCAGTGGGTTGTTCAAGTTCTGCGAGCCGCTGGGGCCGGGCGACAGTCTCCTGAAGAGCGCGTCTTATCTGTTGCATGAGAACGGCTTCGCACAGGTCCGCAGCTGGCTGCTGAAGAACAGCGCCACCGTCATCCAGGACGATTCCGGCATCCCGCTCGCGAGCTATGAGGCGCGGGCCTGGCGTTTCCTGCCGTTCGGGCGCTATGCCGGGCCGATCGACAAATTCCCGGACATGTACCAGAGGAGCTATGCGAGGCTGTTCGAGCGTGCGCAGCCGCTGGAATTCGGGATCGGCTATCGTTGGCGCACGCGTGAATCGAATGTCCTGCTCGCGGTGAGATCGCCTCCGGCCGACGCGACGGTCTCGGCCGAAGCGAGCGCCCCTGCAGAAACGGATTACCAGCCACCGCCGCGCGCCCGGCGCGTGCCGCGGCCGCTGGAGCCGGTTCCTCTCTATCCGCCGCCGCGGCGCGACGATTTCATCTTCTGGCCGAGATGGTAGGGGGTGAATATCACCAGTGCACGCTCTGGCTGGGCACGATGTAGGACGTCGTCGGCGGGGGCAGGGCGGTGCTGTCGGCAAGATAGCGCCAGGCACCGACAATGACGATCAACAAAGCGATGATGCAGAGTAGATCCACCTGGCGTGCGTCGTGGTGGCCGGCCTGATCGGGACCGATGCTCTTGCGGGAACGGTTGCTTCTGGGGCTGATTGTCCAGCGCATCGTTGTTTTCCTCCCGAAGGAAGCATCACATCAATGCAGGTCGAGGCAGCGCGGCTCCTGATGGGAGCGCCGGCTCGTGACGTAAGAATAATCGTAGCCCGAGATTTCGCCAGGGTCATGTGCTGCAGATCAATTGACGAGCGCGACGTCTGTTGCGCTGCACATCAGCCCGGGCCGTTGACGCCGCGCCATCGCGCGTAGCGCCAAGGCAGATACCAGTGAGCGCCTGCGGGAGCCGTTGTTGGGACGTTGTCGATGCCCGAGGTGCCAAAGGGCTGGCAGCGCAGCAGACGGGCGAGCGTCATCCACCCGCCCGCCCAGAGTCCGAAGCGTTCGATGGCCTCATCGGCATAGACCGAGCAGGTCGGCAGGTGCCGACAATTGTAGCCGACCAGCGGCGACAATGTGTGGCGGTACAGCCAGATCAGCGCGTGAGCAGCGCGCCGCGGGAGTCGGGCCAGCAGCGACCCGATGTGCGCAGAATGGCAGCCGATGTCAGAGCATGAGTGCTTCATGAGCGCGATGCCAGATGGATGTGCGAACTTTTGACCGGTTCCTCGGCAGGGAACCCGGCTCGCGTTCATTTGTGGTGATGTGATGCAACAATGGCCGGTTTTCAGCGGCGCCGCAGCACGCCGCAGCTGGACGGTCGGTGATTGCCCGGATACGTTTCCCGACAAGGATGTGACAGACTAATAACGGATTTGAGGCCAGGTTGTCAGGTCTTTCCGCGAGAAAACCGAGGAACTGCGTACCGAGCTTGACGAGGGGGACGGATTGCGCGTGAGATTGCTACGGTCGCGTGAATTGCGCTGGATGCTACTTGGTGTTGCAGCGCTTGGTGCGGTGGTCGGTAGCGCGATCACCATCATGTCAAACACGGCGCGCGCCGGCGGCGCGCTCGAAGAGCGCAAACTCCCGATGCGGTTCGGTTGGGTCGCCTGCGAGCCGAATTGCGGCTGGGTCAGTGCGGTCGGGATCGTCACCGGCGATACGCCGAAGGATTTCGAGGATTTCGCGAGGGATCGCGACCTGACGGGGGCCACCCTGGTGCTCGACTCCAGCGGCGGCTCGGTCAACGACGCCATCACCTTGGGCCGCCGGTTCCGTGGGCTGAAGATGCGCACCACCGTCGGCATGACCCAGCGTCCGAGCCGCGCGGGTGACCGGCCGCGCGTCATGCCCGAGGCCTATTGCGAGTCGATGTGCGTGTTCCTGCTGCTGGCTGGAACCACGCGTTATGTTCCGGATACGGCCCATGTCCGCGTTCACCAGATCTGGATGGGAGACCGCGCCGACGACGCCAAGGCGGCGAGCTATACGGCGCAGGACCTGATGATCGTCGAGCGCGACATCGGGCGTCTCGCCAAATACACCTTCGAGATGGGCGGAGCGGGCGATCTGCTGTCGCTGGCGCTGAACGTGCCGCCCTGGGAGGACCTGCATGAGCTGTCACGCGCCGAGCTGCGGCTCACCAACGTCGTGACCACGGATCTGGTTGCCGAGGTGCTGCCGCCGAAGGGGGCCGTGCCGGTCGCCGAGCTCGCACAGAAGCCGCAGGCCAAGGACAAGCAGCAGGACCGCTTCTCCGTGGCGCTGGACCGCGACAAGGGGCAACTGTCGCGTACCGCCGAGGCTCTGCCGCCAGCGACGGTCGCCACGACGCCGCAGCAATAGGCATCGACGTCGCCGGGGCGAGCCGGGCCTCCGCGTCCAATCATGAGCTTGCCGACGACCGCTCCCGCATGCCGGTGCGCTCATGCGGGCTATGGATCTGTCAGTCTGCACGCACGGGTGGGAAGCGGTGCCGCCTCAGCCCTGAGCCGCGGCCGGCTGCTCGCCGTTGGTCTTGGCCTCGATCTGGCCGATGGCATCCACCACGGCGTCGAACGTCAGCATCGTGGAGGCGTGGCGGGCCTTGTAGTCTCGCACCGGCTCAAGCAGGGCAATGTCGGCCCATTTGCCCTCCGGCGGCGCACCGTTCTCCTTCAGCATCCTCCGGACCGTCTCCCGCAGCTCGCGCAGCTCCGCGGCGCTGGAACCGACGACGTGGCGGGCCATGATCGAAGAGGAGGCCTGGCCGAGGGCGCAGGCCTTCACGTCATGGGCGAAGTCGGTCACCACGGGCCCGTCCATCTTGAGGTCGACCTTGACGGTCGAGCCGCACAGCTTGGAATGGGCGGTGGCAGTGGCGTCCGGGTGGTCCAGCCGTCCGAGCCGCGGAATGTTGCCGGCGAGCTCGATGATGCGCTTGTTGTAGATGTCGTTCAGCATGTGCCTGACGTCCCGGAATTACCGGCGTGGCGGCCTTGGCGGCCGGGTTTCATCGCCCTATATTGCGAGTATATGGAAACGATTGGCAGGAATTCCAGCCACATCCACAGGCGTCCGGCGCGAGAGGCGCCAAGCCTGCGTGTGGCACCTCTGCAGGTGACGCCCTCAAGGTGATGCTGTGCCGGTGACACTCCGGTCGGACCGCCGACCGGTCGAACGGAGTTGAGATGGACACTTTGATCAAGACGTTGCGTGCGAACAAGCCCGAGGGCAAGCCGTTAGACGCCAAGCTGACTGACGCTCGCGCTGCAGAGCTCGATCCCGCCGAGTTTCTCGCTGCCGCCGTGCGGCCCGACCGTGCCAGGCCGTCGCGGGCCGAGGCCGAGGCCGCAGTCTATACGCTGTTGAATTACATCGGCGAGGATCCGACCCGCGAGGGGCTGGTCGATACGCCGCGCCGGGTCGTCGAGGCCTATGACGAGCTGTACCAGGGCTATCACCAGTGCCCGGCCGAGGTGCTCGACCGCACCTTCGGCGAGACCGCCGGCTACGACGACTTCGTGCTGATTCGCGACATCGAGTTCACGTCGCAATGCGAGCATCACATGATGCCCTTCTACGGCCGCGCGCATATCGCCTATACGCCGGTCGAGCGGGTGGTCGGTCTGTCCAAGCTGGCGCGCCTGACCGACATCTTCGCCCGCCGCCTGCAGACCCAGGAGCATCTCACCGCCCAGATCGCGGCTGCGATCGACGAGGTGCTGAAGCCGCGCGGCGTCGCCGTCATGATCGAGGCCGAGCACACCTGCATGTCGGTGCGGGGCGTCGCCAAGCACGGCGCCATCACCTTCACCAGCCGCTTCACCGGCATGTTCAGGGACAATCCGGCCGAGCAGTCGCGCTTCCTGTCCATGGTGCGGTCGCCGCAACGGTAAGCCTGCCAACCCGTTGAGCAGAGAGTTTCGTGTCTTCATCCTCAGTTGAGCGCGAGGAGGGCTTGGCCTTCCTGCCCAAGTTCGACGCGGCCGGCCTCGTCACCTGTGTGACGACCGATGCCGTGAGCGGCGACGTGCTGATGGTCGCCCACATGAACGAGGAGGCCCTGCGCAAGACGGTGGCGACCGGCGAAGCCTGGTATTTCAGCCGCTCGCGCAATGCGTTGTGGCGCAAGGGTGAGAGCTCGGGCCAGACCCAGCGCGTGGTCGAGATGCGCACCGATTGCGACCAGGACGCGGTCTGGTTGCGCGTCGAGCAGGCCGGCGCGGCGTGCCACACCGGCCGCCATTCCTGCTTCTATCGCAAGGTCGAGCGATCGGATGACGGCAGCGGCGCGCGGCTCGTGTTCGTCGATGCCGACAGGCTGTTCGATCCCGCCGAGGTCTATCGCAAGTAGGCCAGCGACCTGCGTCCTGACGTGCCCGGTCGTTCATTGGCCCGGTCGGGCCCTGCGAATTAACCCGCCATTAACCATACCCGCCGCATTTTGCCGGACGTTTCCGGCGCGTTCGTCTGCCAGCGAATCTGCAAACAGCGGGTCTTCCCATGTCGGTCGACGCATCCAACTCCTCGTCCACCGGTTTCCTCGATGGCGTCCGGGCGAAGGTCGCCGGCGCAATCAAGCAGGCCGCGGACAGCGTCGGCACCAGCTTCGAATATCTGTTGTCGACCGCCAAGATGGAGTCCGACTTCAATCCGACCGCCGGCGCCTCGACGTCATCAGCGCGCGGGCTCTACCAGTTCATCGACCAGACCTGGCTCGGCACCGTGAAGGAAGCCGGCTCCGATCTCGGCTATGGCCAATATGCCGACGCGATCACCCGGACATCGTCGGGCGACTACACGGTCAGCGATCCCGGAATGCGGCAGGCGATCATGAAGCTGCGCGACGACCCGCAGGCGTCGTCCGCGATGGCCGCTGCGCTCACGCAATCGAACAGCTTCCAGCTCGCCGGCAAGATCGGCCGTCGGCCGACCGATGCCGAGCTCTACATGGCGCACTTCATGGGTGTCGGCGGCGCCGCGAAGCTGATCACCAGCACCCAGGAGACGCCGAATGCGTCGGCCGCGCGGATGTTTCCCAGCGCCGCCGCGGCCAACCGGCCGATCTTCTACGATCGCGACGGACAAGCCCGCAGCGTGTCCCAGGTCTATGCGGTGCTGAACACGCGCTATGCCGGCGCCGCCAACTCCTCGGCGACGCGCGGGGCGCTCGCCCTTTATGGAGGGGCATCGGCGAACGTCGCGGCCAATGCGGCCGGCGGTGGTGCGCTGCCGACGACGGACACCGCCACCTTCCTGTCGATGTTTCCGGATGCGCGCGGCTCGTCGCAAGCCGCATCTTCGACGACGGCCGACGCATCGGCCGCCAACCGGCCGGCGGACCCGATGTTTCGCTCGCTATTCCAGGTTGACGGCCAGTCGAGCCAGGCGGTCTCGCCGACCGTCCGCGAATTGTGGGGCCGCTCATCGGTCGCTAGCGCGGCCTCGTCGGAGGGCGGCGGTAACGATGGCGGCGGCAATGGCCAGCGCAGACTCGACCTGTTCAGCGATCCCCACGGCACCTTTTCGGGCTGATGTGCCGGCTAAGGCGGTCCGCACTCGTCGCTGAACCATTGATCAAAAAGAACTATTTTCGACCTTTCGCCACGGCTTGCGCTGCCGGCGGCGGCCGCATTTCGCCCGTTGGATTACGGCCAAATGAGACATTCAGAGGTAATATAATATAGCTTTGATTTACCTCCTTAACAAAACATCAACAAAACCAGCTACTTATGGTGAACGCTTTGTTAAGCGTCGTGGTTTATTTTCGGTGCTGTTGAGGCCCTCGTGGCCTTTGTCTGCAAGTTGCGTAAGCCGGAAAGACCATGATCGTTCGGCAGTTTCTCAGTTGGGTCAGAACCGCACCCGCCGGTGAGCGGGCAGAGGCCACCAGGGCGCTCGCGCGGGCGTGGTTGTTGTCGGATCTCTGCGATGAGGATCGCGGCGCCGCGGAGGGCGCGCTCCTCATGCTGCTGGACGATCCGTCGCCGTTGGTGCGTCAGGCCATGGCGGAGGTGTTCGCCCGCTCGGAGGAGGCGCCGGCCGCCATCGTCCAGGCGCTCGCCACGGACCAGGCTTCTGTCGCCGCCATCATCCTCGAACATTCGCCGCTGCTGATCGATGCCGACCTCGTCGACATCGTCGCGACCGGCAACTCCGACACACAATGCGCGATCGCGCGGCGCGTCGGCCTGCCGGCGCCGGTCTGCGCCGCGATCGCCGAAGTCGGAAGCGCCGCCGCCGCACTCGAGCTGATCGAGAACGCCTATGCCGAGCTAGCGCCGTTCTCCTGGGACCGCATCGTCGAGCGCCACGGCCATCTCGCCGCCATCCGCGAAGCGATGCTGGTGCTGGACGACCTGCCGGCCGCGACGCGGGCGGCGCTGGTCGACAAGCTCTCCGAGACACTGGCGCAGTTCGTCGTCGCCAGGAATTGGCTCAGTGCCGACAAAGCAGGGCGCATCACCAATGAGGCGCGCGACCGCTCGACCATTACCATCGCGGCGCGGTCGCGCGGCGAGGAGCTGCGCGGGCTGGTCCAGCATCTGCGTGCAACCTCGCAACTCACCGCGGGCCTGATCCTGCGCGCACTTCTCTCCGGCAACGTCGAATTGTTCGAGATCGCGCTGTCGGAGCTCGCCGACATGCCGCGGGCCCGGGTGTCGGCGCTGCTCAACGATCGCGGCCGCGCCAGCCTGCAGGGGCTGCTGCGCAAGGCGGGCATTCCCGACACCACCTTCGACGCCTTCAGCATCGCGCTCGAAGTCTGCCGCGAGAACGGATTTGCCGACACCTTGAGCGGAGCAGCGATCCTGCGCCGCAAGATGGTGGAGCGCGTGCTCACCCATTGCGCCACCGACCGTGATGCCGCCGAGCCGTTGCTGATCCTGCTGCGCCGCTTCGCCACCGAATCCGCCCGCGACGAGGCCCGCGAGTTCTGCGACGAGGTGATGGCGGAGGATTTCGTGGCCGGGCTGGAGTTCGGACTGATCGCGGCGTGAGGCGCGTCCGCTGCCGTAGGGTGGGCAAAGGCGCGTCGCAGATATCGCCACGTTCGAGCGCGCGGTGGCGCCGTGCCAACCGACTTGCCGCAGAGATTGCTGATCCATGGTGGGCACGCTGCCGCCGCTTTGCGGCGGCGGCTTTGCCCACCCTACGTGATCGCCATCCGATTACGGCTGATCGCTCGGCACCAGGCTCGGCGCCAGGATCGCTTCGAGATGCTCCGGCCGGTTGCGGTTGACCTGGAGCAGGTAGTCGTCGGCGACGCGGCGCAGCCGGCGGCTCAATTCGGCAGCGACGGTCGGGCTGTGGTACTTCGTATGATCATGCACGATCGCCTGAATGGCGTTGACGTGATGCTCGAACAGCTCGACGGGGACCTTTTCGAGATCGGGCGCGTGCTCGATGATCCGGCACAGGCTGTCGGCGACCTCGGCGGCCGCGGGATAGCCGAAGGTCGCGGCATCGCCCTTGATGTCGTGGGCGGCGCGGAACATTTCCTCGCAGGCGTCGTCGTCGAAGCCATTGTTCAGAACGGCACCGTAAGCCTTTGTCAGGCGATCGGCCTCGGTGTCCATCCACGACTTGAACTCGCCGGATAGCCCGGCAAGCGCGGCTTCCGCGCGCGCGATCGGATCGTCGAGATCCTTCTCCTCGGCGCGGCGCAGCACCTGCTTCAGCGGATTGGGCTGGGTGATGACGTGATGCGAGGCGTAGGTCTTGACCTGGATCGCCGGGGCCTTGTCTTTCGCCATCTCGATATCCCCTGATGATGCCGACCAACGCAAATCGACTCATTGCCCCGATTCATAGCCGAGGAACTGGGCGCTCTGGGCGTCGATCCCCGGATTGCGTTAACGCGGGCTCACTGCCGCGCTCCTAAACTGCGGAGCGCGCCTTATCCAGAAGTGACGGCTGCTGGAAGATCTCGGCCTCGCCGCCGATCCGACGCTCCGGCCCGATATAAGCGGTGTTGGTGTTGCGGCGCCGGTCCGGACCGAAGTAGGTCTTGGTCTTGATGAACGGACGCGGATTGGCAACCACGTTGAGGATGCGCTGATACAGTCCCTTCGCCGAGATCGGCTTGGCAAGGAATTCCGTCACGCCGGCATCGCGCGCGACGGTGACGCGGCGCTTCTCCGAATGTCCCGTCAGCATGATGATCGGCGCGTAGGGGTTGCCCTTGGCTTCGGGCTGCCGGATCATCTGCGCAAGCTCGAGCCCGTCGAAGATCGGCATCGCCCAGTCGGTGATGACGATGTCGGGGGAGAAATGAGTATACATCTCGAGTGCGGTCGCGCCGTCCTCGGCCTCGTTGACCTCGCGGGCGCCGAACGAATGCAGCAGCGTGCGCAGGATGCGGCGCATGTGCGGATTGTCGTCGCAGACGAGAAAGCGCAGCTTGTTGAAGTCGATGCGGTACATTTGGCCGGCCTGAAAGGATCACCGGTGATGGCGGTATACCCGCATTAACCATACGGAGCCGCGGGTTAACAAAGCGTTGCCCAGGGCGGCGAAGGAGGAAAAAGGCGGGAAAAGCGCCCGATGTCAGTAGCCGAACTGCTCGCTCAGGATCCGCTCTTCCAGGCTGTGGCCGGCGTCGAACAGCATCCGCATCGAGATCGTCTTGTCCGAGAGCACCTCGACTCGCTGGACGTTGCGGACCTCGTCATGATCCGCCACCGCCGCGACTGGGCGCTTGTCGCCTTCGAGCACCTCGATGATCACATAGGCCGTGTTCGGAAGCAGGGCGCCGCGCCAGCGCCGCGGCCGGAAGGCGCTGATCGGCGTCAGCGCCAGCAGCGCGGCGTTGATCGGCAGGATCGGGCCCTGCACCGAGAGATTATAGGCCGTGGAGCCGGCGGGCGTCGCCACCAGCACGCCGTCGGCGATCAGCTCCGGCATGCGCTCGCGCTCATCGATCAGGATGCGCAGCCGCGCGGTCTGCGCCGTCTGGCGAAACAGGTAGACCTCGTTGATGGCGTGGTGGATGTGAACGACGCCCGCGGCATCGGTCGCCCGCATCAGCAGCGGATGGATCACCGATTCCTGCGCCGCTTCGAGCCGTCCGTGCAGATCGATCGTGCTGAACTCGTTCATCAGGAAGCCGACGGTGCCGCGATGCATGCCGTAGATCGGCTTTCCCGACCGCATGTGGTCGTGCAGCGTCTGGAGCATCAGGCCGTCGCCGCCGAGCGCGACCACGACGTCCGCCAGGTCCGGATCGGAGTTGCCGTACAGCGCGGAGAGCTGCGTCAGTGCGGCCTGGGCTTCGGCACTCGGACTCGCGACGAAGGCGATCCGCTCATATCGCTTGGACGTGGTCATGCGTCGCAGGGCTCGCTGGTCGGTTGGCCGGTGACAGGCGCCGTGTCGTCTAGCCGACCTTGCCCGTGCTTGTCCATCGCGGCCGGTATCCTGGGGCAATGGGGCCGGGATGAGGCTGATATGGCCCGGAAGTGCGCGCACGCGCGGCCGTCATCGCCGCGTCATTTTTCCTGCAGGCTGCGCACGGGGTCCCAGGCCAAGGAGCCGGTCCCCAAGGTTGATTTCACGCGCTCCGCGAAGAAGTGGCTTGGAGCATCGCTCCGTGCGCCCCGCGCGAAGCAGTCGACCGCTTGCGGCAGCTCGCCGGCGCGCCAATGCGCGAGGCCTGCGGCATAGCCGGTGAGGAGGGCCTGTTCCTCCGGCGTGAGCTCGGCTGCGCGGCCATGCAGCTCGTAGATCTTCAGCGACTGCTCGCGACCCTTGACCCGGATCGTGTCGAGCTCGCGCCAGGTAAACTCGTTTCCGGCGAGCGTCACCGTGCTCTCGGAGGCAATGATCGTGGTGCCGTAGAATTTGTTGGCGCCCTCGAGCCGCGAGGCCACGTTCACGGCGTCGCTCATGACGGAATAGTTGAAGCGACGTTGCGAGCCGAAATTGCCGACCAGCGCGGCGCCGCTGTTGATGCCGATGCGCTGCGCCACCTTGATGCCCTGGAATGCCGTCGACATCAGGTTGAGCTCGGCGAGCTTCGCCTTGCAGTCGAGCGCCGCACGCGCCGCGCTGCGTGCATGGTCGGGATCGTCGAGCGGAGCGCCGAACACGGCGACCACGGAGTCGCCGATGTATTTGTCGACATAGCCGTCGTGGCTTTCGATGACGTCGGTCATGGCCGAGAGATATTCATTGGTGAGCGCCATGAGCTGCTCCGGCGTCATCTGCTCGGCGAGGCGCGAGAAGCCCTCGATGTCGGAGAAGAATACGGTGACCTCGCGGGTCTCGCCGCCGAGCTGCGGCAGCCGGCGCGAGGCCAGCATGCGGTCGATCTCGTGCGGTGCGAGATAATAGGCAAAGCTCTTCTGCAGCAGCCTGCGGTCCTTGTCGGTGACCATGAAGCGATAGCCGGTGGTCGCAGCCAGCGCGAGCACGCCGGCCGCGAGCGGCTCCACCAAGGGCAGCGCGTAGGCATGGTCGAAGAGGGCGGTGGCGAGCGCGGTGTAGAGCAGCGCGAGCCCTGCCAGGATGGCCGCTGCAGAGGCGGGGCGCAGCAATCGCGCGAGCAGCGCAGCCAACAGGGCGATGGTTGCGGCGATGGCGAAGATAGCTGGGCGTCCGAGCTCGGTGGCTGCGTCCTGCCGCACCAGATTGTTCACCGCCGTGGCGTGGATGTAGACGCCGGCAATGGTGCTGCGGGCGAACGTCTCGGTGATCCTGCGCTCGTCCAGCACGCAGCGCGGCCGGCGCGCGCCCTCGGCGCGGGTCGCGAAGCGCTTCGAGGTGAGCCGCCGATCCTCGATCCCGACGGTGCCAAGCAGGACGACCTTGCCGGCGAACTCGCGGCGGAAATAGTCCTTGTCGCCCTTGAGCGCGCAGGCGCGCAAATCGGCGAACGAGTACGTCGGGATGTCCTGGGCGCCGCCGGCGAAATTCAGGGTCATGGTGCCCGGCACGCTGCCGGGCACCTTGTACTCACCGAGTGTGACGCCATCAGCGGCAATGACCGGCGCGGTGCCGGTTGCGCGCCCCGCCAATTCCAGCGCCATGCTCGGAACTGCCTTGCCATCGACCGACAGCGTCAGCGGATGGCGGCGGACGACATCATCGCTGTCGGTATAGGTGTTGAGCGGACGAAGGTTCTGCTGCTGGCGCACCGCGATGCGCTGGCCGGGCGCGGGCAGGATCGGCGGCTCGGCAAAAATCTCGCCCAGCACCACCTTGCCGCCGGCGGCCGCGGCAGCGAGCGCGCGCAGGAAGTCGCGATCGAAGCCGCGCGTCTTCTCGCCGAGAGTGCTGTCGCCGAGCGGAATCTCCGACTGCTCGATCGAAGTCTGGAACACGATGTCGAAGCCGACCACCTTGGCGCCGCCGTCGAGGACGGCCGTCAGCACGCGCCCGATCTCGCCGGTCCAGGTCAACAGCGGCGCGCCCTTGAAGGGGGGCGCCTGGTAGCTCTCCTCGTCGACCGCGATCACCACCGCCGGACTCGCTGCTGCATCGTGGCGGTTGCCGAAGGTCTCGAAGCGCAGCCATGTCAGCGCATCCAGCGACAGGCCGCGGCCGCGCTCGAAGAGGGGCGACACGAACAGGCCCGCGCACGCCAGCGCGATGGCGATGACGGCAAGCGCGTCGCGCGTCCGGCGTCCGATCGCCACCGACGGGAGCCTTCGGTCTCAGTTGAACCGGATCAATCGCCCGACCGCAGGGCCTGGGCCCGCCTTGGCCTGTGCGTCGACCTTGAACACGATGCGCAAGTTGCTGAAGCTCGCGACATAGGTGCCGCCGGGCGTGAGCGGGTGACTGGTGCCGGCGAAATCGTAGAATCGTCCCTTGTACTGCCGGCCCGAGAGCTCGACCTGCTGGCGCTCGCCGGGCTGGTCGAGCCGCTCGACGATCAGCGTGCCGCGCCCCTTGGCCTCGAAGATAGGCGACGCGCTGTAGATGATCGCCTGCGCCACCGGCACGCTGTCCGGCCCGACGCTGCGCACGATCGTGGCCGCGACCTCGCTGGTCTCACGCGAGGTGGCCTGCGCATGGCTGGCGTCGCAATTGACGATGTCGCTCTTGAGCGTCGCGCCGTCGACCGTGCTTTCGCCGGGGCCGACGGTGACACTGCCGGCGCCGTTGACCGTCTCGCGCCGGCACGATTTGAGGTAGCTCATCACCACGGCGCCATCCGGGCCGAGCTTGATCACCTGGCCGGGCGCGACATAGTCCATCAGCTCGGCGCCGGCCACATCCCCCTGGACGTCCTCGACCAGCGCCGCCGGCGGACCGGCCCAGGCCGCCGGCGGTCCAATCATGGCCGGTCCGGCGAGCCCGGTGAGGGCTGCGATGATGAGCGTCGGCAACTTCATGATGAACTCCGTGATCGCAATCGGCGGCGCGCCTCTTGGCCCAAACCTGGGTGTCCCAGTGGTGGGACGCCGGAGGCGATGGAGAGGTTCGAGCCCATAACACACCTTACGAAGAACGGGCACTGCTCCGGATGTGACCTGGATCACGGAAGAGTTGGTTGAGCTTGGTCCCAAGCCGCGGTTCATGCGTCTGTAAAGCAAGCGATAAAGGGTAGCGCGTTGCGCCAATCCATCGTCCAGGGAGTGAGTTGATGGCAGGTTCGAGATCGTCCGTCGTGTGGTCACGTGTGATGGCCCTGACCTTGACGGCGCTGCTCGCCGGCCAAGCCGTATACGCGCAGGACGCGCCGCCGGCGGCGCAGGACACCACGGCTCCCGGCGCGCACCGAACCGGATCGGCCGGCAATCGCGCCGCAAGCCCGCCGAGCTCGCCATCGGCAGCCGAGCAGCACAAGCTCCCGGCGGACTCCACCACGACCCAAAAGCTCGAGCTGCCCGATCGCACGCTGTCGTTCACGGCGACTGCCGGTTCGATCCGCCTGTTCGACGACAAGAGTGAGCCGCAGGTCGACATCGCCTACACCTCCTATCAGCTCGATGGGGCCGATCGCGCCAGCCGCCCGGTGACCTTCTTCTTCAACGGCGGGCCGGGTGCCTCGTCCGCCTATCTGCAGCTCGGCAATGCCGGTCCGTGGCGGATCGGAATCGATGCGGCCAGCGTGACGCCCTCGTCGAAGCCGGAGCTGATGCCCAATGCCGACACCTGGCTCGACTTTACCGATCTCGTGTTCATCGATCCTGTCGGGACCGGCTACAGCCGTTTCGTCGCGACCGGCGACGAGGTGCGCAAACGGTTCTTCTCGGTCGACGGCGACGTGCGCTCGCTGTCGCTCGTGGTGCGTCGCTGGCTGGAGAAGCACGACCGGCTCGCCTCGCCCAAATTCATCACGGCCGAGAGCTATGGCGGCATTCGCGGTCCGAAGATCGTCAACAACCTTCAACATGACCAGGGGATCGGCGTCAGCGGCCTGATCCTGCTCTCACCATTGATGGACTTTCGCGATTATTCCGGCTCGAGCCTGATGCAATATGTCGCGAGCCTGCCAAGCTATGCCGCCGTCGCTAAGCAGGTGAAGGGGCCGGTCACCCGCGCCGATCTTGCCGACGTCGAGCGCTACGCCAGCGGCGACTTCCTGCTCGACCTCGTCAAGGGCGAGGCCGATACGGAAGCGACCAACCGGCTCGCCGACAGGGTCGCGAGCCTCACCGGCATCGACCAGGCGGTCAGCCGCAGGCTGGCCGGCCGGTTCGACGTCTCGGAGTTTCGCCGCGAGTTCGACCGCAAGAACGGCCGCATCGCCGGACGCTATGACGGCTCGGTGCTTGGCATCGATCCCTATCCGGATTCGAGTCGTTCACGCAGCTCCGATCCATCCGGGGATGTGCTGACCGCGCCGCTGACCAGTGCCGCGGTTGAGCTGACGCGCAGGCTGAACTGGCACCCCGACGGCTCCTACGAGCTGCTGAGCGGGGCCGTGAACCGGTCATGGGATTTCGGCCGGAGCATCAGCCCGCCGGAGTCCACCGGCGAGCTCCGGCAGATCCTCGCGCTCGATCCCAAGCTGAAGCTGCTGGTCGGCCACGGCCTGTTCGATCTCGCCACGCCGTATTACGGCTCGAAGATACTGCTCGACCAATTGCCGGCCTTCGCGCGACCGCCGCGGGTCAAGCTCGTGGTCTATCCGGGCGGGCACATGTTCTATTCCCGCGACGATGCGCGGAAAGCGTTCCGCGGTGAGGCCGAGGCGTTGATGAAGGAGGGCAGGGAGGAGGCCCGATGAGTGCAGCGACACCCGGGCTATGAGTCCTTCTTGCGCCGGCCCTTCGGATACTTCCGCTCCATCTCGGCCTTCACGACGCGCTCGGGCCGTATCCGTGCGCCGGCGAGCCAGATCTCGCCGACGCCGGACTTGGTGCGCACGCGCCTGACCGCCTCGCCATGGCTGGCATAGCCGGCCGCCTGCACGATGCGCCCGGTGTCGCGTCCGGTCACCTCGATGCGGGCGGCATCGAGGAACGGGTTGATGAACACCGGATTGGCGACCATGACCTGCTCGCCGAACGGGACGAGATCGACTGCGCCCCACAGCGTCCACCAGCGGCCGGTCCAATCGCGCGTCTTGCGCGACGGCGCGCCATGGGTGGCGAAGGCCTGCAGGATGAACTTGACGCCGTTGGCCCAGCCGGGCGCCCAGCCGTCGACGGCATTGGTCAATACGGTGATCGCAATTTCGCGCGCGGGAATGACCGACGTTCGCGAGATGTAGCCCTGGAAGCCGCCGCCATGGCCGAACCAGTCGAAGCCGGCCGTTGTCCCGCTCATGAGCGCCAGGCCGTAATAGGCCTCTTCGACGTCCTGGGGCACGCGCCATTGGCGGCGGATCATCTCGCGGCGGCTTGCGACCGACAGCAGGCTCTTCTTCGCATTCGGGGCAAGCTGGGCGAAGAAGCGAGCGGTGTCGGCCGCGGTCGCGACGATGCCGGCGGCCGCCATGATCGCGTTGGTCGGATTGTCGCCGGGAATCACGACCCGGCGGCCCACGGGCACGATGCGCGAATGCCCGCGCGCGAACGGGACACCCTTGCCGAGCAGCGTCATGTCGGGCGCGCTTTCGCGCAAGGCCAGCGGCGTCATGATCTCGCGCTGCAGCCAGGCCGGGTAGGGCTCGCCGGTGATCGTCTCGATGACCAGGCCGAGCAGGCCGTAGCCATGGTTGGAATATTTGAACCGGCTGTTGGGATCGATCGCCGGCGGCTGCTTCAGCTCGGCCAGCAGCTCGTCCTTGTCGAGATAGGATCGGCCGTCGGTGAACTGGCCGGAATCCTTGCCGTCGCGGATCAGGCCTGCCGTGTGCGACAGCAGCTGGTTCAATGTTGCTGTGGCGACATCCGGATGCAAATCCTTGACGTAGCCGCCGACCGGATCGTCCAGCTTCAACCGCTTCTGCTCGCGCAGGCGCATGATTCCGGCGGCGGTGAACGCCTTGGTGTGCGAGGCGATACGGAAGCGGTGCCGCGGCGTCAGCTTCTCGCCGCTGTCGAGATTGGCGTGGCCATAGGCCGCCTCCAGGACGATCTCACCGCGATGGGCAATCGCAAGGATGCAGCCGGGTTGCTCCGAAACGGCGACCTGAAAGGCCAGCCAATCCTTGATGTAATCGAGTGCTGCGCCCAGCCAGGACTCCACGAGCAATCTCCCGTTCAAAAGACGTGATGAAAATGGACTGCACGACATCCCATCCATAGCGGACGAAGGGCAGCGGACAAAGAAAATGGCGCAACCCCTTCGGGTTGCGCCACTGTCGAGATCGGATCTGGTCCGATCGCGTCTTAGTAGACGAGGCCGGTGCCCGGCTGCTTCTCGAGCGCGTCGGCCAGCGAGCGATATTCTGCGCTGTTGGTGCCGGCGAGCTGCGCCACCTTGTCGAGGTGGTACTTGGCCTGCTCGCGGTTGCCCTGTTCGAGCTGCCACAGGCCATAATACTGCCAGGTGCGCACGTGGTTCGGATCGTCCGCCAGGGCCTGCTCGTAGTACTGCTTCGAGGCCTGGTAGTTGCCGAGCTTGCGGTAGGAGTAGCCGATCAGATTGGCGACGTCGGCGACGTCCTCGCGGTTCAGCGCCTTGAGCTGCTGGATCGCGGTGGTGTAGTCGCCACGATCATAGATCGAGGTGTAGGCCGTGCGATAGGCTGCGAGGAACTTCGGATCTTCGATGCTCGAGCTCTTGTCCTTCTTCTTCTTGGACGAATCCGACGCCGGCGGCGACGAGGGGGTATCGCTGCCCGCGGCATAGGCCTTCGACAGAAGCAGCGGCCCGGAGGCCACGGCCATCGAGAACAGCGCCAGCGTGGCAATCCTGATCGCAGACTTTTTCATTCGTATCTCCCGAGTTGTCGATCCAACAGGTGACTGCGTACGGAGAAGAACTCCCGCAGCTGCGAAATATTCCCGGCCATTTGCGCGGATTTTGCGCCGCGATCGGTGCATTATACGGACGACATGATGACAGACCAGTCACTTCGATGACTATCCCTTCATGTCCATGAACTGAAAACACCACTTTACTTCAGGGGCGGTTCAGTGCCGGTTCCCTATCGTCGCCTCCATGATCACGAGCCCATCCAGACTGGATGGTGCCTCCAGATCTTCACATCACGGAGACGACCATGCTGAAGTCAATGTCTGTTGCTCTGCTCGCCGCGTCGATCCTGGCTGCGCCCGCGTTCGCTGCTGGTCCTGCAAAAACCGACACGTCCGCGAAGTCCAGCCAGACCACTGGCACCGCGAAGACCGATGTGAGCAAGACCGATGCGGCCAAGACCGACGCCACCAAGCCGGGCGCGACGCAGGCCGGCGACAAGGCGAACGAGATGAAGCCCACCGTCGGCAAGACGAAGACCAAGCCGCATGCCTCGCTTGTCCGCCACAAGCATCGCCACGTGGCGCATCTCAGCCATCACAACAAGGTGAGCTTCAAGCGCGTGACGCCGGCGACCCGCCGCGGCTGATCCGGCCAAGGTCACGCAGAGCCGATCTGGTCGTTGACCGCCGGAGCGCGCCAGAGCGCTCCGGCGGCAGCGGCTTGACGAAGGCGTGAGCCGGGACGGATTTCCCGGCCTCCGGCTTTGAGCTAGAACGGCCGCGGGATTGGCTTTCAAGAGTTGGGCGCCTTGGGGATGGGGAGAACGAGCTGGTGGCCGGCAACCGCGCTGGCGCTGCTGTTGGCGGGGTGCGCCAGCGGAGGTCCCGCCGCGTTCATGAGCGAGGACAATCGCGGCATCTCCTACACCGGCGATCGTGGCGTCGGCAGCCAGCCGTTTCCGGCCAACCACCGCAGCGAGATCCTGTCCTATCTCAGGACCTACCTGAACAATCCGGTCGGGGTGCGCGACGGCGTCATGGCGGAGCCGGTGCAACGGACGGTCGGTGGCCGGCTGCGCTATGTGAGCTGCCTCCGCTATGCGGCGCGCGAGTCCGACGGCAGCTACCGTCCGGCGCAGGAGCGCGCGGCGGTGTTCGTCGACGGCCGGTTCGATCGTCTGGTCGAGGATGCAGGCGAGGTCTGTGCCGGGTCGACCTACGCGCCATTCCCGGAGCTTGCCGGCCTCACGCGTTAGGCCGCGACGTCTTCGGCCGCCTGCCACGTCGTCGCAGCACCTTGCCAAGCGGCTTGCCCGATCACAAATCGGGGATGGCCCGAACGCTTTGCCGCCTCGCGGCGACCAAATATCGGGCGCGGCGTCAGCTTCACGAAATATTCGGGAAGCCTATGGAACAAAAGGCCTTTGTTGCCCTCTGGTGACACCGCAGCAGCAATCACAGCTGTGTCACCGCCGCCGGGCAACCCAAATGCGGCCATGATGTTCGATAGATGTCGCAGACGAATAACGGGGACGTCCCATGAAGCGGTTTTTATTCAGTGCAGTGGCCCTGACCACATTGGCTGCCCCGGCTTTCGCCGCCGACATGCCTCCGCGCACCTACACCAAGGCGCCCGTCTACACGCCGCCCCAGGCGATCTACAACTGGACCGGCTTCTATCTCGGTGGTCACCTTGGTGGCGCCTTCGCGGGCAATAGCAGCCTGGAAGGCAACAACGGCCGCTTCCTCGGCGGCGTGCAGGGCGGCTTCGACTACCAGTTTGCCCCGAACTGGGTGCTCGGCATCGAAGCCCAGTACAGCTGGATGGATCGCAACACGACCAATTTCGGCTTCCCGGGGGCTGCGGTCGTGACCTCGACCGGCGCCAACCAGCTCGGCTCGGTCACCGGCCGTCTTGGCTACACCTGGGGACCGGCCTTGCTCTATGCCAAGGGCGGCTACGCCTGGCGGGACGGCAACAATCTCGGGGTGAGCGTCGCTGGCGTGCCGACGGGCTTCACCACGTCGGGCAATACCAAGGATGGCTACACCGTCGGTGCCGGCCTCGAATACATGTTCGCACCGAACTGGTCGGCCAAGGCCGAGTATCAATATTACAATTTCGGCAATACGACCTTCACGGGTGGACCGACTCCGGTTGTGGGCAGCCGCTTCAACAGCGACGAGCACACGGTCAAGGTCGGCGTGAACTACCGCTTCGGCTGGGGCGGACCGGCCGCCAGCAAGTACTAAGCGCGGTCACCGAGCCCGCGGCCGGCGGCTCCCGGCGGGGACCGGTTCACGCCTCACTTCCAACACGCCCGCGCCATCTGGTGCGGGTGTATTGCTATCCGGCGGTTGGCCGTCGATGGTTTCGGGATCGCTCACGCAGTGCAAAAAAATTTTCAAACCTTCGTGAAACTTTCGCCATCAGTTGATATTATCAGTCCGCTGGTTTGATGGATCATCCCACATGCGTATCTTGGTGTCCGTGCTGTTGTTGTCGGCGGCTGTTTTGCCGTGCTCCGCCCAGACCGTTCTGAAGTCCGAACCGTTGATGCTGGCCCCCTACGAGGTGGCGCTGGTGCAAACCGCGTCCTGCCCGTCGGGCAAGGTTCTGAAGGTGACCGGTGCGATCCGCGGTGTCAGCCGCAAGCGCGCCTGTGTCGCCCTTCCGGCCGAGACGGTATCGCTGGCGACGGCGACGCCCTGAGAACGGGCTTCATGGCGACCTTCCAGCTGCAGCTCCGGCTGCCCGCTGATCGCGGGTCTGTCTGTCGAAAAATCTTTGATGAAAGCAAGCCGTCCGCGGGAGCGGACGGGCATAACGGCGTGCATCTCTTCTGCCGCGTGTGACCCAAGGCGGGCTTCCGCCGCAGCCGGTCAGGATGCGAACGGGATGTTGAACTCCTGCTCGGCCTCGGCACGGTTCTGCCAGGGATCTTCCTCGGGCTCGGCGGCGCAGGGTCTGATCTCGTAATCATTGTCGAGCTGCAGATGCGCGGTCGATCGCGCATTGATCATCACGTCCACCACAAGCCCGCTCTGCCGCGCCAGCCGCCAGACATCCCCCTCGGTCGGATAGGCTTTGCTCAACTTGGCGTCGTTGCAAAATAGCGCGTAGGGCATTCCAAGCAGCTCCAGAGAAGCGAAGGATGAACCGAGAATGAACGGCACGTGTAGCGAGACACTGGCGCGCCTGGGGCAGGAAAGGGGCCTTTTCGGCGCGGCCGAGTCGTAAACGAGTCCTAAATTTTTGAAAAAAGAATCCGTGGGACTCCGGGGCTAGAATCGCCAGATGGTTAAGCTCATGGGAACCGATCTCCACATCTTTTGCGGGCGGATCCAGCTGACGCTCGCCTTTGGGCTGCTGCTCGCCTTCGTCGCCAATGTGGCGCTGCTGTGCGCCTGGCTGTGAGCGGGCGCGTCGATTGCGGGATTCGTTCTTTTGTGCACTCTCGGCCGTTGTGCACCTCTGGCGCGGCCGGCTTTAGTCCTCAGGGAGGGCGCTCCGTTCGGCCGATGCTTTCAGGCGCGCGAGTGTCGCGCTGAAATATTCCTGGCGCTCCCGGTTGAAGCGCTCCTGGTGGGCCCGGAAGCGAGCAACTCGGGCACGAATCTCTGCCTGCATGTCGCGCTGCAGATCGAGCTGCGAGGCGATGCTCGTGAAACGCTCCGGGGGGGCTGGGCTCAGGGCTGAGGACGAAGCCTCGGACGCGATGGAGTGGGGCGCACTCGGCCTTGCAGCCTCCGCGACCGCGCCGGGGATCTCGCCTTGCGCGTTGCCGCCACGCCATGCCCCGATTTCGGCTCGGGCGGCGAGCACACGCTCCAAGGTGACATGCGTCGGTCGCTCGACCGCAGCCTGCTGCGGCGTAGCGGGGGTGTCGGCTGGAACGGCAGGCAGCTCGAACTGGGCGAAGTCGGCAGGCTTTCCGGTGACCGACTGCACGAAGGCCATGGTCTGCGCGATCAGTGCATCACGCTCTTCCTTCCACGTCATGACGCTTGTCCCCCGATGCCTCAATTGCAACAAAAGCGGCTGACGAAATCAAGTTGAAGACCAGTGACTTCTGGGGATAAGCAGGAGTTCTAGATGAGATGTGACAACAATGTTGCCACAGTCTGAACTCGTTTCGTCCCCCACCCGCGGAAGGTGATACCAGAAATTCAATCCCGCGCAGATGGTTCCTGAGGCGCGGCGGTTTTTTCCGGAGCTCTTCTTGACAGAGGAGGGTGGCTCGCCCCTATGACGGAGCCGCCTCGGTGTCGGGGCATCTTCCTGCTCGCAACCTTCGTGCGCCGCCCGGGCACTTCGCAGTCTTTGATGGACAACCCTTCACGCTCCGAGCGGTCGCGCAAGGCCGCGCTCACCGCCGCCCTTACCATCATCGCCCGCGATGGTCCGGGGCGGCTGACGCTCGACGCCATCGCCCGCGAGAGCGGGCTGAGCAAGGGCGGGCTGATGCACCAGTTCCCCAACAAGGAAGCGGTGCTCAAGGCTCTGCTGGAACAGCAATTCCTGCATTTCGACGAATTCGCCAGCAGATACAGGGCTGAAGCCGGCAAAGCGGCTGATCAGCCCGAGCTCGCGACGCAGATCGCGATCTCGCGGGAGCTGATCGCCCAGCAATATTCGGTGGCGCAGGCCATGCTCGGCGCGCTCGCCCAGGAGCCGGGATTGCTGGCCGATGCCCGTGCCAAGGATGCCGAGAGAGTAGCCGAGATCCGCGGCGAGGCCGAGGACGCCGATCTCGCGGTCCTAAGATGGGCGGCGGCCCGTGGGCTTGCGTTGATGACGATGCTGCGCGTCTCGCCGCTGGAGCAGCCGGACCTGGACCGCCTGTTTGCGCGCCTGCTCGACGACCGCCAATGGACGGGGTTCGAGCACCGCGTCCCGTCCGACCGCTGATCTGCCTCGAAAGCCGCTTCTTCGGCAGGCGCCGGGTCGCATCCCACCGAGACATTAACGCAATCTTCACCGAGCTTCTTTACAAACCGTCTGGTCGGTTTTATTGATTGGGCGCTGGTTGTGCTTCGCAACAAGCCGCGCAGGTGAGGAGAAAGGGAATGACGATTCGAGTCCGGGTGTCCGGCTTTGCGGCGATTGCCGCGGCGGGTCTTTGCGCCGGCTGCAATACGGTGACGCCGGTGGCCTATTCCGAGGTGGCCTCGGCGCGTTATCTGGCGCCGAATTCCGCCGACCTGTCGGGGCGGGTGCCGTACCGCTACGCGGCTGCCGCGGACTGGCGCAGCTATGACAAGGTGATGCTCGATCCGGTCGTGATCTATCGCGGCAGGGATCACCAGTTCGGCGACATGTCCGAGCAGGACAAGGCGAGGCTCGCCGCCTACATGCGGTCGCGGTTCCTGGAAAATCTGTCGGCGCGCTTCCGGGTCGTGAGCCAGCGAGGGCCGGCCACGTTGCGCGTGCGGCTTACCCTGACCGGCGCCGTCGCCAACACGCCGGTGCTCGGCACCGCCTCGCGCTTCGATCTCGCCGGCGCCGTCTACAACGGTGTGCAAAGCGCCCGCGACGGCGAGGGGCTGCTGACCGGCTCGGTGTTCTACGCGGCCGAGATCTTCGATGCCGCGAGCGGGCGGCTGCTGAACGCTTTCGTCAGCAAGCAATATCCCTCTCCGTATGACATCAAGGCCAGCGTCGGCGCGCTCGCGGCCGCAGAAGCCGGGATCGACAAGGGGGCCGATGCCCTGGTCGCGCAGCTCCAGTGAGCGAGCAGTGCAGACGCATGCGAAGGGGCCCCAGAAGGCGGCCCGCCGCGCAGCCGTCTTTCGCGTGCTTTCGCATCGAGGGCACCGGCAAATGTCCGGCAGCCATTGGCGACGTCAATCTCGCCGTACGAGCGCGTGGATCGAGGCCGTGGAGACAACGGGGTCCCTGGACATGACATTGAGATTCGTTCTGCGCGTTGGCCTGCGCATCGTCGTCAGCCTGCTGCTGTCGATGGCGGAGGGCCGCGGTCACGCCGCCCCCGTCAGCGATCCGCTCGGCACATGGTTGACTGAGGACGGCCGCGCCCGCGTCCGCGTCGAGCGTTGTGGTGCCATGGCCGATCGCGTCTGCGGCTACATCGTCTGGATGAAGGAGACGGCGGATGCCAAGGGGCAGCCGTTCCGTGACCGGCTGAATCCGGATCCGGCCAGGCGCGGCCGTCTGCTGCTCGGCCACCAGATGCTGCTCGGCCTGAAGCTGAACGCCGACGGCCGCCACAGCGGCGAGGTCTACAACGCCGAGGACGGCAAGACCTATGCCGTCTCGATCTGGCGCGAGAGCCCGAAGATGCTGGCGGTCAAGGGCTGTCTGCTCGGGCTGTTCTGCGCGACGCAAGGCTGGGTGCTGGTGACGGATCAGGTGCCCGGCCAACTCATCGGAGCGACCGGCGAGGGCGGCGGGCCGTTGCCGGATCCAGAGTGGACTGCGCCCAAGCCGCCGTCGGCGACCGGTATCGCCAAGCCAGCGGTCAGGACGAGGGTGAATTGACGCCTAAGGCCGGTGATAGCGATTGCCGCAGCAAATCCCAACTTCACGGAAGCTGGTGCCGGCTGAGGGGATTGAACCCCCGACCTTCGGTTTACAAAACCGCTGCTCTACCGCTGAGCTAAGCCGGCGAATGCACATTGGTGGCGAAGATCTCGTCCTCAGATTGCGACGAGGTCTCGCGAAGCGCGGTGTTCCTACCAGAGTTGATGCAGTCCGGCTACTCCCCGAGTGAGGGCCGCCTCTCCCATCAACCCAGCAAAAAGGGCGGCCGTTGGGCCGCCCTTGTCGGAGCCGATTATCGAAGCCGCTCCGGCGCGATCTTTACTGGCAGATGTGCATCAGCCCGTCGCTGCCCTTGAACATGGTGCCGGGGCGGCAGACCAGGCCGTTGCGGGTCGCGTAGCTGTTCCAGTCGCCATAGTAGCCGTTCGGGCCGCGATCATAGCTCGGTTGGCCGTAAGAGGGGCCGGGACTGTAGGCATAGGCATCCGCGGTCCGGAACGGCGCCGTGGCGATGGCGCCGGCGGTTCCGATGGCTGCGCCTGCGATGCCAGCAGCGGTGCCGACCGCTCCAGCGGCGACGTCAGCCGGCCAGAAGCCGCTGTTGCGGCGATCCCAGCCGTTGTTGTTCCATCCGGTATTCCACCCGGCATCGGTGCGCTGCTGCATCATCGCCCCGTCCTGGCGGGCCATGTGCCGATGCTGCATCATTCCTTCCTGCTGGTGGTTCATATGCCGGTGATGCATGTCGCGCGCCATGGCCGGGCCGGCGAGCGCCGTTGCGAGTACAGCAGCCCCGAGAATAGCAAATCGTGTCATGGAATACTCCGTCGTTGCGCCCCACCTGCTAAGCGCAAGCCGGCCCCGTCGTTCCCGCCGCGCCGGGAATGTTTTGGAACGACATGAGGCCATCGCTTTGCGAGGCCGGAGCAGCGGTTGCGGTCCGGCTTGCTCCGACCCGAAGGCTGTTAGTCCCGCGGACAGGGCAGGCGGGGTTGATGCTGGCAGTATTGTCGCTCTCGGCTGATGATCAGTCATTAACCCTCGCGCTCGAACCCCACCGGGGCTTTAACCCGGAATGGTGGCTCGCGCGTTAGTCTTACCAGCAGATTGATGTGCGCGTTTAACCCATCGGGGCGCGCGTTGCGGTATTGGTAGGATGGCAACCGGGGCGTGAATTCATGCGTATTACAACGGCTCTTGTGATTCTGATTGGAGCGTCTTCCGCCGCGCTCGCCAGCGAAGGCTTCGAGATCGTCATTCCGCAGCGGCCCGGCGTGCCCGTCGTCATCAACGGCATCGATGCGTCCTACGCCGTTGTCGAAGGCCAGTACGGTCTTGGCAGGGGCAATTACATGCAGCCGACGATCTATGGCGGTCGACCGGTCGAGCCCGAGCCCCATGTCGGCCATTACTATCCGACTCTCGGAGCGAGGCCGGGCTATGGCCGCATGGAGATCGAGCCGCCGGCCGATCGCAAGCTGCCGAAGCCGGCCGAGAGCTATTCGCGCTCATGGGGTGCCCAGTCGCAGATGCAGCCGCCGGAGCCGGCGGTGCCGATGTATCCGCCTGCCGTCATCCTGGCTCCGCCTGATGGCGGCCCGCGCGGGTATTCTAATTCACCGCCGGCCTACCGCCGCTAGCGAGCAGCTCGCCATCAACAGTCAAATCAAGCAAAAATAGGTCAACAGGAGAGAGTTATGCGTGGAATAATTTCAGGACTTGTCGCCATTGCCGGTCTGGCCGCCGCTGGCAGCGCGCCGGCCGCCGCCTGCGGCGCCTCCGCCTGCACGCCGTGCGGCTACGCCACGCCGTGCGCGCCGCAGGTCGCCTATCAGCCGACGGTCACTTATCAGCCGACCGTGACCTACCAGCCCACGGTGACGTATCAGCCGCAATACTTCTATCAGCCCGGCTACACCTATGGCCACGGCTGCGGTGCCTGCGGCGCGAGCTATGAGCGGCTGCCCGAGCCGACGCGGCAGTACTACTATGTCAACCAGGGTCCGACCTACAGCGGTCCCGGCGCCTTCGCGCCGTATCCGGCCTATGAGGAGCAGGCGCTCCCGGTCTATCGCTATCACCACCGCCGGCATGCTTATGAGGCGACCCGCGTCGCCCCCGAAGTGGTATATGCCCAGCCCCGCCCCGCCTATCGCTGGGGCGCCTCGCCTTATTATCACGGCCAGCGCGTGCTGCGCCGCTACTACTGATCAGCCGCACCTTCGTTCACGCCAGCGCCCGCGCGCCGCATGCGCGCGGGCGCTTCGTCATTTCGGCATCAATCCGATGCGGGTCGCGCCGACATAGAGTGCGAGCACGGCGGCATTGGAGACGTTGAGGCTCTTGATGGCGCCGGGCATGTCGAGCCGTGCCACGACGCTGCAGGTCTCGCGCGTCAACTGCCGCAGGCCCTTGCCCTCGGCGCCGAGCACCAGCGCGAGCGGCTCGCGCAAGGCGACCGCCGCGATGTCCTCCTCGCCCGCGCTGTCCAGCCCCACTGTCTGAAAGCCGCGTTCGTTCAGCCGCGTCAGCGCGCGGGCGAGGTTCTGCACCGTGACGATCGGCACCAGTTCCAGCGCGCCGGAGGCGGACTTGGCCAGCACGCCGGTGGCCTCGGGGCTGTGGCGCCCGGTGGTGACGACGGCCTTCACGCCGAACGCCGCCGCCGAGCGCAGGATGGCGCCGACATTGTGCGGGTCGGTGATCTGGTCGAGCACCAGGATCAGCCCCTCGGCGGCGAGCGTGTCGATGTCCGGCGAGGGCAGGGGATCGGCCTCCGCCAACAGGCCCTGGTGCACGGCGTCCGGGCCGAGCCGCTGGTCGATCTGGCTGGGACGCACGATCTCGGGCGTCACCCGTGTCTCGATCCCCTCGTCGGCGAGCCGGCGGGCAGCGTTCTCGGTCAGGTAAAGCTTGCGAATCCTCCGCTTCGGATTGGCCAGCGCCAGGGTCACGGTGTGCCAGCCATAGAGAATGACGGGGCCATCCGAGTCCTGACCGCGCTCCCGCCACGGCTGGGGGCGCTCGAATCCGCGCGGTTTGCCGGAGAATTTACCGCCCGGACGGCGAAAAGGTGGCTTTCGGTCGCGTTCGCTCATGGCCCGAGCTTCTGTCACGGCCTGCGGATTCTGGCAATTTGGCACCGCTGAGACGGGAAAATTCGTCGTCCCTTGGTTGACTTCGAGGGGCGGGTTCGATCATAACGACCCCGGCCGCGCGCGCCCACTCATCCGGGCCCCGCGGTCTTACCGTCTCCATGGCGCTGATGGTCCCGACGCTGCTGTTCCGCGGCCGGCCCGAATTGCCGTCGATACGGGGGAGTGTCCCGAGTGGCAAAGGGAGCTGACTGTAAATCAGCCGCCTCATGGCTTCGCAGGTTCGAGTCCTGCCTCCCCCACCAATTTACTGCCTCTCAGCTCGATGAGATTTTGCAAGGATCGGGGACCCCCTGGGCATTGCCGCCGCATTCCCTGCAGATGGAGCGCCGAAATCAATGGGTCGCATCTGGGTCATGGCGAGATCCGGAAATCCAACGACCGATCGTGACCTCCATTGTATCCTTGGTTGTTCCTCGATCCCTCGGCGGCAATCGCTCACGGCTGCCATGACGACGCGCCAGAACCCAGGCTCCGGACAAGCCGGCTTGGCAACGGTAGGCTACTAATCGCTTATTGCCGGTCCGCCCTCGCAGGGTGACGTTCCGGCTGCCACAGCCGAGTTAATGCCGCGAAAGCGATCGATATATTGAAGCAACCACGGAAAACGCGACATTCTCTGTCGCGAGATTTTCTTTATGAAAGAAAAAATAGCTGGCTTTAAATCAACCGCGTCGGCTTCGCGTCATTCCCACCACATTGATTTTGCTTCAGAATCCTGAATCTTTCGCCTCGAAGAATGTGGCGGAGCGTAGCTATTCTGCCACAACCGGGCGGTTTTTCGTCGCAACTGTGGCGAGTCGCGTTGCGAGCTGATCTCACGTTTGTTATCGGTTCCATATGTTCAAGAGCATATATACACCGATTTTGATATGTGTTGTGGGAATGAGCTTTAGCCCGGCATTGGGCGCTGAGCCGTTCACCATCCAGGACGCCATCAACCAGGCGGTGAAGACCAATCCCGGTGTCGGGGAGGCCGCCGCCAGCCGGCGGGCCACCGAAGCCGAGCTTCGCCAGTCCCAGGGGACGCTGCTGCCGCAGGTCCGGCTCGATGCGAGCGCCGGGCCCGAGATGCTCAAGCAGTATGTTTCACCGGCGCCGGCCAATAATGGCCGCTACCTGCGCGGCCGCGAGGCCGGCGTGGTGGTCCGTCAGCTGCTGTTCGATGGCTTTTCCTCGATCAATGAAGTGTGGCGCCAGGCCGCGCGGGTCGATGCCGCCGCGTACCGCGTGCTGGAGCGAACCGAGCTGATCGGTCTTGATGCCGCCGAGGCCTATGTCGACGTGGTGCGCTACTCCAGGCTGGTCGCGCTGGCCGAGAAGAACCTCAAGGTTCATCTCGAGCTGCGCAGGAACGTGCTGGCCCGTTTCCAGGGCGGCCGGGCCGGCGAGGGCGACACCCAGCAGGCCGAGGAGCGGGTCGCTGCAGCGCAGGCCGTGCTCGAAGAATTCCGTCTCAGCCTGGAAGTGGCGCGGGCGAAGTATCGCAAGGTCGTCGGCGTCGAGCCCTATAACCTGCGTTTCCCGGGCCGGCTGTCCGACATGCCGAGAGACAAGGCGGAATCGCTCGACATCGCCTACAAGTTCAATCCGACCCTGCGCGCCGCCGCGGCGGATGTGACGGCTGCCAAGCGGGGCTTCGATGCGACGACCGGCACCTTCCTGCCGACGCTTTCGCTCGAAGGCCGCGCGACGACCGGCAAGGAATCGATCACCTACACCAATCGCTACGACGAGGTCAGCGGCAAGGTCGTTGCGTCCTGGGATATCTTCAACGGCGGTCAGAACAGCTGGCGCCGTGAGGAAGCCGCGCAGCGGATGATCCAGGAGCAGCAGAAGCACGCTCGGCTGCAGCGCGATGCGCTGGAGTCGATCGACAAGGCCTGGGCGGCCCGGATCATCACCGCCGATCGCGTCGCCGCCCTCGTACGCGATGTCGAAGCGGCCCGTCGCACCTTCGTCGCCTACAACAAGGAATACGAACTCGGCCAGCGCACGCTGATCGATCTCCTGAACTCACAGAACCAGTACTTCAATGCCAACGTGTCGCTGGTGTCGGCGCGCGGTGTGGTTGTGTTCGCTGACTATCAGCTGCTCGCCGCGATGGGCCAGATGCTCAACTACCTGAAGACCGGGCATCCTCCGGAGACCGAGCCGGTGGACACGCCGAGCGGCTTCATCGGCTATAGCCTGGCGCCTGTTCGGCTGAGCGCGCCTGCGCCCGGACCGCAGCCGCTGAGCTCCGCCGGTCCGGTGCCGATGTTTGGCCTGCATGATGGTACGCCGAAGCATCCTGCGCCGATTACCTTCGGCGATCGGTGGGCCTCGAGCGATCCTGAGGATACGACGCTATTCGTCGCGTCCGGAAAGTACGGCGGATTCGCTCAGAGCCCCAACGGGCACGCGCCGAAATAGGTGAGACTAACAAAGCCGGTGCATGTCGCGCCGGCTTTTCACCATACGCATTTACTTTGCGCTGAGATTGTCGAGAAGCACCTGCAAAAATCTTGAAAAAGCCAGGTGCGAGCCAAAGAATTGGGCTAAGGCAAATTATTAGCAAGAAGCAATGGGTGCAGGTCCGCGCTGCTCGGTGGGCCAGATGGGTTTTCGAGGCGTCGTTGAATATTCGTCCGACAAGGTTCGAGCTCGAAGAGACGGCCCACGTGATGCCGCAGATGAGCGCAGCCGCAGCAGCAACTGATCCTCTCAGCGACAGTCTGCTTTACCTCGCAGCTCATCATGGCCGCGCCTTGAGCCGCAGCGCGCTGCTATCCGGACTGCCGCTCGACAGCGGCGTGCTCAGCATCGCGCTCTACGAGCGCGCCGCGCAGCGGGCCGGGCTCGAGGCGCAACTGGTCGAACGGCCGCTGAGCGAGATCCCCGCGCTGGTGCTGCCTTGCGTGCTGATGTTTCACGACGGCACCACGCGCATCCTGCTGACGATCGACGAGGCCGCCGGCCGCCTCACCATCGTCGATCCCTCGCGTCGTGAACAGCCGGCGATCGAGCGCTTCGAGGTGGTCGCGGCGCGATATGTCGGCTTCGCCTATCTGGTGCGGCCCGCCACAGTCGCCGATCCGCGCGTGGCGGCCGCCGGCGAGGTGCCGAAGACGCACTGGTTCTGGTCGGTGGTCAGCCGCTTCGGCGCCAATTACGGCCATGTCGCGATCGCCGCGTTCATCGTCAACATCCTGGCGCTGGCCGCGCCGCTGTTCACGATGAGCGTCTACGACCGCGTGATCCCGAACGGCGCGATCCCCTCATTGGTCGCACTCGGCATCGGCCTTCTCCTCGCCATCGGATTCGACTTCCTGCTCAAGGTGGTGCGCAGCCGCATCATCGACATGACAGGCAAGAAGATCGACGTGGTGCTTGCCGCGAACATCTTCGAGCACGTGATGTCGCTGAAGATGGACAAGCGGCCGCCATCGGTCGGCATCCTCGCCAACCAGCTGCGCGACTTTGATTCGGTTCGCGAGTTCTTCACCTCCGGCACCGTGGTGTCGGCGACCGACATGCTGTTCGCGGTCGTGTTCATCATCGTGCTGTTCATCATCGCGGGTCCCATCGCATGGATTCCGCTGCTGATGCTGCCGGTGATGATCGCCGTCGGGCTGCTGATCCAGCGGCCGCTCGAACGCGCGATGCGGCAGATGCAGGCGCAGTCCGCCGCGCGTCACGGCATTCTGGTGGAATCGCTGAACGGAATGGAGACGGTCCGCGCGGTGGCCGGCGAGAGCCGGGTGCAGACGGTGTGGGAGCGCTCGGTGGCGGCGCAGGCGCGCTCCAGCGAGGACGTCCAGTTCTGGGCGTCGATGGCCATGACCGCGGCGAGCGTCGCCAGCCAGTTCTGCAGCCTGCTGCTGGTCGTGGTCGGCGTGTTCCTGATCCTCGACGGCAAGCTCTCGGTCGGTGCGCTGGTGGCGGCCAACATGCTGTCGGGTCGCGTGCTCGGTCCGATCGCAGGCATCGCCGGCCTGATGACGCGCTTCACCCAGACGACGTCGGCGTTGCGCTCGATCGACCGGCTGATGTCCCTGGACCGTGAGCGTCCGCCGGAAAAGATCTACGTCGCGCGTGAGATCAACCAGGGCCGCATCCAGTTCAAGAACGTCAGCTTCTCCTATCCGGGAAGCCAGACCAAGGCGCTCGACAACGTCTCCTTCGATATCAAGCCGGGCGAGAAGATCGGCATCATCGGTCGGGTCGGCTCGGGCAAGACCACCGTCGGCCGCCTCGCCACTGCGTTCTATCCGCCGACCGAAGGCAGCATCCTGATCGACGGGATCGACATCCAGCAGTACGACCCGGCCGATCTGCGCGCCGGCATCGGCTTCGTGCTGCAGGACACCGACCTGTTCTACGGCAAGCTGCGCGACAACATCACGCTCGGCCGTCCGGCGGCGACCGATGAGGAGGTGCTCGAGGCAGCGCGGCTCGCCGGCGTCGAAACCTTCATCGCCGGCCACCCGCAGGGCTATGAGATGATGATCGCCGAAGGCGGCCGCAGCCTGTCGGGCGGGCAGAAGCAGGCGATCGGGCTGGCGCGTGTCCTGATCCGCAAGCCGCGCGTGCTGTTCCTCGACGAGCCGACTGCGCATTTCGACGTCCGCAGCGAGGGCGAATTCCTCGAGCGCCTGAAGTCGCTGGCCAAAGGCGAGATGTCCATCATCGTCTCGACCCACCGGCCTTCGTTGTTGTCGCTGGTCGACCGCATCCTGGTGTTCGACTCCGGCAAGATCGTCGCCGACGGTCCGACCGCGCAGATCCTCACCATGCTGCGTCCGCAGCAGCCCGCGGCGGCGCCGGCCGCGAGCCCCGCGATGAAGCCGGTCCAGGGGACGCGGTGACATGGCGCTCAGCGATTTCGCGTTCTCCAACGACATCAGGGCTGCCGTCGAACTGCGCACGCCGAAGACGGCGCGGATGCTGCTGCTGGCCTCGCTCGGCCTGTTCTTCACGTTCCTGATCTGGGCGCATTTCGCCGTGCTCGATGAGGTCAAGCGCGGCAATGGCAAGGTCGTGCCGTCGCGCCAGACCCAGGTGGTTCAATCGCTGGAAGGCGGCATCATCGCCGATCTCCTGGTGCAGGAAGGCGCGATCGTCGAAAAGGATCAGCCGCTGGCGCGGATCGAGGACACCAATTTTGCGTCGCAGTTCGGCGAGATCCGCGAGCGCCGCGGCGCGATGGCGGCGCGGGTGATCCGGCTGGCGGCGGAAACCGAGGGCCGCAGCCCGGTCGAGTTTCCCGAGGAGCTCGTCGCGGACGCCCCGCGCGCGGTGCAGAGCGAACGCGCCGTGTTCGACGCCCATGCGCGCAAGCTCGCGCAGGACATCGACGTCGTGCAGCAGCAGGAGCAGCAGAAGAGCAAGGAGATCGACGAGCTCAGGGCAACCGAGAAGCGCTTCTCGGAGACGTTGGCACTGCTCAATCGCGAATTGGGGCTGACCCGCAAGCTGTTCGACCAGAAGGTGGTGCCGGAGATCGAGATGCTCCGCGCCGACCGCCAGGCCACCGACATGCGGGGGCAGCTCGCGGTGGTGCAGGCGAGCATCGTGAAGACCGAGGCCGCCGTGCAGGAGGCGCGCGCGCGCCGGCTCAACATCGTCACGGCGTTTCGCGCCCAGGCCGAGGACGATCTCGCCAAGTCGCGCGGCGATCTCGCCGTGCTCGAAGAGAACATCAAGTCGGCCCAGGACCGGGTGCGGCGCACCGAGCTGCGCTCGCCCGTGCGCGGCATCGTCAACAGGCTCAACGTCACCACCATCGGCGCCGTGGTCGCGCCAGGCGCCAGCCTGATGGAGATCACGCCGCTCGATGACACGCTGCTGGTCGAAGGCCGCATCCGTCCGCAGGACATCGCCTTCATCCGTCCCAACCACGAGGCGGTGGTCAAGCTCAGCGCCTATGATTCCTCAGTGTACGGCTCCTTGCACGGGCGCGTCGAGCGCATCAGCGCCGATACCATCACCGACGAGAAAGGCGACAAGAACGAGCGCGGCGAGACCTTCTATCGGGTGATGGTGCGCACCGAGAAGAACCACCTCGGCACCGCCCAGCAGCCGCTTCCGATCATCCCGGGCATGGTCGCGACCGTCGAGATCCTGACGGGCAAGAAATCGGTGCTGGACTATCTGGTCAAGCCTGCCCGCATGCTGCGCGACGAGGCGCTGCGCGAGCGCTGAGCGCAGGCGCGGCCAGCTCGTGTGAGTGCAGCGATACCCGGTTCTCCGCGAAAAGTATGTGAGATCCCAGAAGTCGCTGCGCTGATCCGCGGCTGAGCGAGCCGGCCTGCGTTACCAAATTCTGAATCGTTCAAATGCGACGCGATTTGGTCGGCCGCGGTTAGTCGCGTTCGCAGCTTGGCCGCGAACATCACCGCGGTTTAACCGGCCCGAAGCCGCGCCGGCCCTATCCCTGATCCGATAACAACCGGGACAGGGATCGACGCGATGACGTCGGCCGATGCCCCGGAGCATACGGGGCGTCACGGATGTTGCGGATCGATCGGCCGCGGGCTCTCCCGCGCGCGCTGGGGCTTGCGCTTGTGTTGTCGGTCGTGGCCGGTTGTGCCGGCGCTGCGTTTGCCGAGACTTCAAATCGTAGATCTCCGCAGGGCACTGCGGATAGCGCGCTGCCGGTGCCGCCGCCCGTCCGTTTCTTCACCATCAATGCCGTGCTCGCCAAGCACGACGGCCTGCGTCGCGCGGCCTCCGGGCCTGTGGAAGTGGCATCGACCGACCCGGCCGGCCGCGCCGGATCAGTCAGCGACGCCCCGCAGGGGCCGGCGGTCGCTAATCCCAGCGACGAGCCGTTCGGCCTGGTGACGTTCCGCGCACCCGAAGGCGTGCTGTGGGTGAAATGGCACGGCATCCAGGCTGCGATGGCGAGCGAGCGGATGTCGACCGAGCGCTGCAACGGCGATGACGCGCGCTGCTCGGCGTCGGAGCGCTTCTTCGTCGCGCTGATGCGGTCGGCGGCTGCCGCCAGCGAAGGTCGTGCACGCGCGGAAATCATCAATCGCGGCGTCAACCAGGCGGTGCGCTACGTCAGCGACGATCAGCAACACGGCCTGCCGGACGTCTGGAGTTCGCCACTGCAGACCTTTCGCAGCGGCCTCGGTGACTGCGAGGACTACGCGATCGCGAAATACGCGTTGTTGCTGGCGGCGGGAACGCCGGAATCCGACCTCAAGCTGCTGCTGGTCCGGGACCTCGCCGTGCGGCAGGATCACGCCGTCGTCGCAGTCCGGCTCGAGGGCAAGTGGTTCGTGCTCGACAATCGGCGGGCCGCTCTGATGGAGGGACGAGATCTGCAGTCCTTCATGCCGTTGTTTGCGATCGATCACCGCGGCGTCAGCCTGTTCGCGGCGCCCTATGCCGAGCGGCCGCACCACGAAAGCGAGAGCGACGTCACGCCGGCGGCCGAAGCCGACATCGGCGGCGGCCGTGATCCGGGCCGGCCGTTGCTGCTCTGAATGTCGCAGCCGAACGACTTGTAGCCGGCGCCGTTTGCGGTCTTAATGCACGCCGGGAAGCTGGCGAGCAGGGGGCCGCGGTGAATATCAAGCAAGTCATGGTTTGCGGGGCAGTGGTCCTGTCGGCGATCGGTGGGATGATCGGCATCGCGCGGGCCGACGCCGTGGTGCTGCCGGGCGCGGCGTTTGCGATCGCCTGCGAGAATGGCGGCAGTTACGTGCTGCGCTCTCGTCCCGTGCTCGCGCCGGGCGAGATCGTCACCGCGCAGCTCTACCTCCATCCTCGCCACGCGATTCCGGTCCGTCTCGTTCCGATGGGCGACGGCTATCGCTACGCAGGCCGCGGCGTGTGGCTCGATGGTATCGGTGACCAGGCGCTGTTGTATTTGCGCAAATATGAACCGGTCGCCTGCGTGGTCAGCCGCATCTGAGGCATTCTGCCGCTGCACAACCTCTTTCAAGAATAGGCTCCGCCTTTCGCAAATAATTCGCGAGAGGCGGAGTTCCATTTCGGCCATTTCATGGCGCTCAGCTCATATTCACGACAGCGTGCGTGGTGTTCCGCAAGTATTGCGCGCGGAACAACTGCGGATCAGTAGTAATTCTCCAGGCCAAAACCCGATTTAATCTTGTCTTTCCGGCTGCGCCATGCGTAGCGCGGAAGCATAGGCGCGGACTAATTTACCTTCATAAATGCCGCTGCACTTGACTGCATTTACCCAAAGTCCCTAAAGTCTGACTAACAAGAACCGGTAATATTGACCCGTATTCTCGTTTAATAATAGTTTAACGATAGAAATGGGAGCGCCACCAAAGCGCCCCATATTTGGAGGTTTTGGCGCATGAATGCTCCTGTCCTGCTGGCCCAGTTGACCGGCACGTCCTCGCAGCCATCCAGCGCCTCTGCAAAGCACCTCAAGATCGGCAAACCGCCGGGCAACCAAGCCATTACGGTTCACCTCGACGGTCAGAGCCAGATCGATTTCAGCGACATCGCCAGCGAGCGGCTGACCTTCATCAAGATCGGCAACCGCCTCATCATCCTGTTCGACAATCAGTCGACGGTGTCCATCGACCCGGTTTTCGATACCAACGGCGCCCCGCTGAAGGACGTCAGCTTCGAGGTCGGCCCCGACCGAATCATCAATGGCGATCAGTTCGCCGAGCTGTTTCCCATCACCACCGACCAGTCGGTGCTGCCCGCCGCGGGAACGCCCGGTGCGCCGGGCGTGCCTGCCGGAGCGAACTTCGGGACGTTCAAGATCGATGCGCTGATCGGCGGCACGCCGCTTGGGCTGCTGGGAGCCGAGGACACCACCACCAAATTCGGCGACAATCCGGTCACGCCGAATCCGACGCCGATTGCCGGCGTCGCCGACAGCGTGGTGCTCAATGAGGACGGGCTGTCCGAGGGCCGGCCCGGCGGCAGCGGCGACATCGGCGGCGTGGCGACGAGCTTTACCGGTTCGCTGAACGTCGACTTCGGCACCGACGTGATCGGCCGCGCCTTTGCGTTTGCGGCGTCACAGCCTGGTCTTGCCGGGCTGACGTCCGGCGGCCAGGAGGTGCATTTTGCGATCACCACCGTCAACGGCCAGCCGGAGCTGATCGGCTATATCGGCAGTGATCCCTCGATCGTCGCCAACCAGGTCTTCACCGTCACGCTCGACGCCAACGCGACGATCGCGGGGACCTATACGGTCACGCTGCTGCAGCCGCTCGATCATCCGGTCTTCGGGACCGAAGACACGCTGAACCTCACCATCAACGTCATCGCCATCGACGGCAGCGGCGACACCGCGCCGGTGACGATCGTGATCGGCGTCAACGACGATTCGCCGGTCGCCGGCACCGTCGAGGCGATCAATGTCGCCGAGCACACCGGCGGCGCCAGTGAAGGCGGCGGCGAGAGCGAGCTCGTCGCCAAGGTCGTGGGCGGCGACGGCTTCGAGCCGACCACGGCGAGCGTGGATCTCCACATCGGCTGGGGCGCCGACAACGGCAACAGCAAGGTCGATGGCGGCTCCAACGGGACCGTGGTCGACGGCGACCGCTCGCTGGTGTTCGACGCGTCCGAGATCGCGACCTTGCAGGCGCTGGGCCTGACCTCGAACGGCGAGGCCATCTCCTACACGCTGTCGGCTAACGGCACCGAGATCATCGCGACCGCAGGTGAGGGTGAGGGCGCGCGCACCATCTTCACCGTGTCGCTGTCCGACACCGGCTCCGGCAGCGCCACCTTCACCCTGTCCGACAATATCGACCACAACGGCGCCAACGACGCGTCGCTGCCGCTGACCTTCAAGGTGGTCGCGACCGACGCCGACGGCGACCCCGTCAACAGCGCCTTCACCGTCAATGTCGCCGATGACGGCCCGAGCTTCGGCGAGAAGCCGAGCTATTCGGTGGTCGACGAAGACGGTCTCGGCAATGCCGGCAACAGCTACGCCGATGGCAGCGACGCCTATGGCGAAGACCTGACGGTCACCGATACGCTCGGAATCCGCTGGGGCTCCGACGACGCCAACAACAATGTCGACGGCGGCATCAACGCAACGCCGGTCAACGGCGACCGCGCCGTCACCTTCGCCGCAAACGTGGTGGCCTCGCTCGAGGCGCAGGATCTGACCTCCGACGGCTTTGCCCTGCGCTACGAAGTGTCGGGGAACGGCACCGTGCTGACCGCCTATCGCTATGATGCCGCGCACGAGACCTATGTCGATGCCAACGGCAAGCCGCTGGAAGGCGAGGGGCTGTCGGGCGCCGTGGTGTTCACGGTGTCGCTGTCCGACCAGGGTCATGGCTCCTATACCTTCGCGCTGTCGGGCAACCTGGATCACCCGGTGCACGGCACCGAGGATGACATCACCCTCAACATCGGTTTCGTCGCCACCGATTCCGATGGCGATGCGATCACCGACACCTTCACGGTGAAGGTCAATGACGACGCCCCGAGCTTCGGCGAGAAGCCGAGCTATTCGGTGGTCGACGAGGACGGCCTCGGCAACGCCGGCAACAGCTACAAGGATGACGGCGACGCCTATGGCGAAGACCTGAAGGTCACCGATACGCTCGGCATTCGCTGGGGCGCCGACAGCGCCAACAGCCATGTCGATGGCGGCATCGATGGCACGCCGGTCAACGGCGACCGCGCCGTGACCTTCGCGGCCGACGTGGTCGCGACGCTCGACGCCCAGAATCTCGCCTCGAACGGCTTCGGTCTCACCTACGTCGTGTCCGACAACGGAACGCTGCTCACGGCCTATCGCTACGACGCCGAGCATGAGACCTATGTCGGCGCCGACGGCAAGCCGACGGATTCGGCCCACGCGACGGTGTTCACCGTGGCGCTGTCCGATCAGGATCACGGCTCCTACACGTTCGAGCTGAAGGGCAATCTCGATCACCCGGTGCACGGCACCGAGGACGACATCACGCTCAACATCGGCTTCGTCGCCACGGATTCCGACGGTGACGCGGTGACCGACAGCTTCACCCTGAAAGTCAACGACGACGCGCCGGTGTTCGGCGATGCGCCGAGCGCCGGTGTGGTCGACGAGGACGGCCTCGGCAATGCCGGCGACAGCTACGTGGAAGGCAGCGACGTCGCCGGCGCCGATCTGACGGTGACCAAGACGCTCGCCATCCTGTGGGGCGCCGATAGCGCCAACAGCCATGTCGACGGCGGCATTGATGGCGCGTCGGTCAAGGGCGATCGCGCCGTCACTTTCGCCGCGGACACGGTTCCCTCGCTCGAGGAGCTGGGGCTGACGTCGAACGGGATTGCGCTGAGCTATCAGGTCTCCGAGAACGGCACGCTGCTGACCGCCTATCGCTACGATGCCGCCCACGAGACCTATGTCGACGCGAACGGCAAGCCGACGGAGGACCTCGCCAGCGCCACGGTGTTCACCGTCTCGCTGTCGGATCTGGACAACGGCTCCTACACCTTCAACCTTACCGGCAATCTCGACCATTCGGTCCACGGCAGCGAGGATAATCAAGGGCTGTATTTCGGCTTCGTTGCCACCGATTCCGACGGCGACGCAATCCACGGCAGCTTCAATGTCGAGGTCAATGACGACGCCCCGGTGTTTGGCGAGCGCGTCAGCTACTCCGTGGTCGACGAGGATGGTCTCGGCAATCCCGGCAATTCCTACGCGGATGGCAACGACGCTGCGGGCGCCAATCTGACGGTGACCGACTTTCTCGGCATCCGTTGGGGCGCCGACAGCGCCAACAGCCATGTCGACGGCGGCATCAACGGTGCGCCGGTCAACGGCGACCGCGCCGTCACCTTCGCCGTCGACGTGGTCTCGACGCTTACCGCCCAGCATCTGACGTCGAACGGCGTCGCGCTGACCTACACCGTGTCCGCCGGCGGCACGATGCTGACCGCCTACCGCTACGATGAAGCGCATCACACCTACGTCGACGGCGAGGGCCATGCCACCGGTGATCCGGCCACGGCTGCGGTGTTCACGGTGTCGCTGTCCGACCAGGGGCAGGGGTCCTACAGCTTCACGCTGATCGACAACATCGATCATCCGGCCCACAACACCGAGGACGACGTCACGCTCACCCTCGGCTTCGTCGCCACGGATTCGGATGGCGATGCGGTCTCCGACACCTTCAAGGTCAAGATCAACGACGACGCGCCAGTGCTGAACCGGGAGATGGCCACCGGCGTGGTCGATGAGGACGGGCTAGCCACCGGGCTCGCCGGCGGACCTGGCGATGTTCCCGGCCAGAACACGGTCGCAACGGGCGATCTCGGCATCTCCTGGGGCAGCGACAGCGCCAACAATCTCGGCAATGTCGGGATCACCGGTGCGTCATCGGTGAACGGCGACCGCGCCGTCACCTTCGCATCCGACGCCACCACGACGCTCGCCGCGCAGCACCTGACCTCGAACGGCGTCGCGTTGACCTACGGCGTCAGCGAAGGCGGCACGTTGATCACGGCCTACCGCTTCGACGGACAGCACTACATCGACGGCAACGGCAACTGGACCAGCAACAAGGCCAATGCCGCCGTGTTCACTGTGAAGCTGTCCGACCTCGATTCCGGGTCCTACAGCTTCACGCTGCTCGACAATCTCGACCACCCGGTGCCCAACACCGAGGACAGCATCGCGCTGACGTTGAAATACGTCGCCACCGATTCCGACGGCGATCAGGTCAGCGGCACGTTCAAGGTCAGCGTCAACGACGACAGCCCGGAGGCGCATACCGGGGCGGCCAAGAGCATCAGCGAAGCCGATCTCAACTCCGGTGGCGGCGATTGCGGCCCCGATTTCGGCGGCCACGATGGCGGCAGCCGCGATCCCCAGGTGACCGGCGCGCTCAACATCAAATGGGGTGCCGACAACAACGACAGCGGCGCCGCCGATCGCTCGGTCCGCTTCGCCAACACGTCCAACGCTGCCGCCGACGTCCATGTGACCAACGGCAGCGATGTCGGCCTCAGCGGCCTGACCTCGGACGGTCAGCAGGTGAAATACGCCTTCGATCATGGCGTGCTGGTCGGCTACACCGGCAACAGCCTCAATTTCGGGCAGCGCGTGTTCGAAGTCTCGCTCGATGACGACGGTACCGGCACCTACACCTTCAAGCTGCTCGGCAATCTCGATCATCCGGCCGGGCAGGGCAGCAACGTCGTCAAGCTGACGTTCGACTACACCGCGACCGATTCCGACGGCGATTCGAGCAGCAGCACGTTCACCGTCACCGTGGTCGACGACGTCCCGACGATCGGGCACGCCGAGAGCGAGACCGTCAGCGAAGCCAACCTTCCGACCGATCTCTACGACGTCCTGTTCCCGGATTCGCCGTACTCCACCGTGCAGACCGGCCGCCTCGCGATTTCCTGGGGCGCCGACGACAATGATTCCGGCGCGACCAACAACCGCTCGGTGGCGTTCTTCGACACGACCGCACCGGAAGGGCTGACGTCCAACGGCTATGCGATCAGCTATGTGGTCTCGTCCGACGGCACCACGCTGAGCGCGGTCACCACCGATCACCGCACCGTTTTCACCGTCACGCTGAGCGATGACGGCGACGGCAGCTACAAGTTCACGCTGCTCGACAACCTCGACCATGGCAAGTCGGGCACCGACAGCCTGGCGCTGAGCTTCGGCTTCAAGGCCACCGATTCCGACGGCGACAGCTCCGCGAGCAGCTTCACGGTGGCGGTGACCGACGACGTGCCGACCGTCGGCTGCGCCGAGGACGAGACCGTCAGCGAGGTCAGCCTGCCGACCGACGGCTACGACACCAGCCATCCGGATGCATCGAACTCGACGGTCCAGACCGGCAGCCTCGACATCTCCTGGGGCGCCGACGACAACAATACGGGTGTCGGGCACAACCGCGCGGTGGCCTTCACGACCGCCGCCGGCGCCACGGGCCTGACCTCCGACGGCTCGGCGATCAGCTACACCATCTCCGGCGACGGCACCTTGCTGACGGCGATCACCGCGGATCACCGCACCGTCTTCACCATCCAGTTGTCCGACAGCGGCGATGGCAGCTACAAGTTCACGCTGTACGACAACATCGACCACCCGGCGTCCGGCCAGAACGACGACAGCCTGCCGCTGACGTTCGGCTTCAAGGCCACGGATTCCGACGGCGACAGCGTCACCAGCAGCTTCAAGGTCACGGTGCTCGACACCGCGCCGGTGGCGGCGGCCGGCGATGCCAGGACCGTCGACGAGGACGATCTGCCGGGCGGCACGGATGTCTCCAAGGAGCCGACCGCGGTCAGCGGCGACCTCAACATCAGCTGGGGCTCCGACGACAGCAACAAGACCTCGGGCGGCGGGCTCGGCGACCGCTCGGTCAGCTTCCGCTACACGAGCGCGGGCGCGAATGTCGACGCCGAGGACAGTTCGGGCCGCAATCTGACGCTGACGTCGGATGGCCAGACGGTGAAGTACACCTTCGAGAACGGCGTGCTGGTCGGCTACACCGGCAGCGATCTCGCCCACGGCGCCCGCGTGTTCGAAGTGTCGCTGAGCGACCAGAACGACGGCTCCTACAACTTCAAGCTGCTCGGCACTCTGGACCATCCCGCCGGCAGCGGCGAGAACATCGTCAAGCTGTCGTTCAGCTTCACGGCGACCGATGGCGACGGCGACACGTCCAGCAACAGCTTCGCCGTCTCGGTCAAGGACGACGTGCCGGTGCTCGGTTCGCCGACCGCCGCGACGCTGACCGAGAACGCCACCGGCTCTGCTGGCGCGGAGGTGTTTCAGACCCAGACCGCGGCCGATGTCGCGCTCAATATCAATTGGGGTGCCGACGACAGCAATTCGGGCGCGGCCAATCGCAGCGTCGCATTCGATAGCGCGATCCATACCGGCGACGTGGTCAAGACCACCGGCGCAGGCAGCCCGACGCTGACGTCGAACGGCACGGCGGTGCAGTTCATCCGCGTGTCGGACACCGAGATCTGGGGCGTCGCCAACGACAATGGCGGCCAGCTCACGACGAATGACCGCAAGGTGTTCCACATCACGCTGTCCGACGATGGCTCCGGCAGCTACACCTTCGAGCTCCTGGACAATGTCGATCACGTCGGCTCGGGCCAGACCAATGCACTGTCGCTGAAGCTCGGCTTCACCGCGACCGATGCCGATGGCGATATCGCCTCCGGCGGCAACTTCACCGTCACCATCAATGACGGCAACGGCCGGCCCGCGATCGGCACGTCTGATGCCGGGACCGTCGACGAGGATGGGCTTTCCGGCGGCAACACCGGAGCGGCCACCGGCGACGTCGCCGGTGCCAATGTCACGGCCAACGGCTCGCTGGCGATCTCCTGGGGCGCCGACGACAACAACAGCGGCGGCGTGAACCGCGCGGTCGCGTTCAGCGGCATCATCAACGGCCAGAACGCCACTTCGGACGCGGGCTCGCTGACGGTCGGGGGCGTCCAGGTCAAGCTCTGGGTCGTCGGCAATACGGTCTATGGCTACACCGGCAGCAATCCGACCAACGGCAACCCGCCGTCGGTGGCCAGCCAGGTGTTCAAGGTCTCGCTCGATGATTCCGGTGCAGGCAGCTACAGCTTCACGCTGCTGAAGCACGTCGATCATCCGGCCGGCCAGAACGAGAACGACGTCAAGCTGACCTTCGGCTTCACCGCCACCGATGCGGATGGCGACAGCACCAGCGCGTCATTCGCCGTGACGATCGACGACGACAGCCCCGTCGCGACCGCGACGGTGTTGAGAGCGGCGGTCTACGAGAGCGAGCTGCCGAACGGAACGGTGGTGACCGCGACCGGCAACCATGGCGGCGACCTCAACGGCGACGGCAACGGCAACGATTCCTACTTCACCGGCAATCTGAGCTCGCTGGTGTCGTTCGGCGCCGACAAGCCCGGCACCTATACGGTCGAGAAGACCAACCTCGCACCCGAGCTGCTGTCGCTGACGTCGGGCGGCGTGGCGCTGACCTACAGCATGGGGGGCGACAACACGCTGATCGCCAAGGCTGGCAGCGTCACGATCTTCGAATTCCAGGTCGATGCCAACACCGGCCAGTATTCGTTCCGTCTGAAGGGCGCGCTGGACCACGTCGGCACCGGCCATGACAACACGCTGACGCTCGACCTGTCGACGGCGGTGACCGCCACCGATTCCGACGGCGATTCCGTTGCGCTGCACGATCAGATCATCGTCACCGTCAACGATGACAGCCCGCAGTCGCAGGACGTCGACACCGTCGCGATCTCGGAGGCAGCCGGCAGCGTCTCGACCGGCGCGGTCGATCTGCGCATCACCTATGGGGCCGATGGCGACAGCTCCGGTCCGTCGGTGACCTTCCTCGGCGCGTCGCCGGTGCGCGCCTACGATGCGGCCAACCACCAGCTCTCCGGGCTGACCTCGCTCGGCTTCGGCCTGACTTACGTAATGTCGGCCGATCACTCCACGCTGACCGCCTATCGCATGAGCGGTGGCAGCTACATCGACCAGAATGGTCTGGTGACGGGCAACGCGGCTGATGCGGCCGTGTTCACGGTGACGCTGTCGGAGACCGGCACCGGCTCCTACAACTTCACCTTGCTGCAGCCGCTCGATCATCCCGCGCCGATCGGGACCTCGAGCGCCGCCGACCAGTATCTCGACCTCAATTTCGCCTTCGCGGTCGAGGATCGCGACCACGACGTCTTCACCAACAATTTCACCGTCCGGGTCGATGCTGCCGGCACCGTGACGACGACTCGCTATGACGCGCCGAACTCGCCTGTGTTCGTCAATCTCGGCGACAGCGCGGCGACGGTCCTCGGCGAGACGGTCGGGGCTCACAGCGTGACCGACCGCGCCGCGGTGACGGACAAGGTGGTCGGCACCGACAAGCTTGGCGGCGTGACCGAGGCCCACGGCTCAAATGGCGACGACATTCTGGTCGGCGGCAACGGCGTGGGCGGCGATGCCCTGTTTGGCGGCGCCGGCAACGACATCATCATCGGCGGAGGAGGTGGCGACCGGCTGTTCGGCGGCGCTGGCAACGACACCTTCCTCTACACGGTGGGCGACGGCAGCGACGTCATCGACGGCGGCTCGGAGTCTGGCACGACCTTTCCGAACTACGACGTGCTCGCGATCACGGGCGATGGAAATGCGCGCAATTTCACCATCGGCAAGACCTCGACCGGTACCGAGATCAATCCGACGCTGAACGATCCGTCCGCCAGCAACGCCACCGACATTCTGGTGCGCTATGACGGTCCGAACGGCGCGACGATCCGCGCCGACGAGATCGAGCGCATCACCATCACCGGCGGCACCGCCAGCGACTCGGTGACGATCACCGATATCAGCGGCACGGCGATCGCGCCGTCGACCATCGTCTTCAACGGCGGCTCCGGCAACGACACGCTGGATCTCGTCCGGTTTGCCGGCAACACCAGCGTTGTGTCCGACGGCGGCTCTGACAGCGACACGGTGAAGTTCGGCTTCAAGTTCGCCGAGGCGACCTACACCAAGGTGTTCGCGACGGACGGCGTGACGCTGATCGGCGTGCAGGTCACCCACAACGGCCTGACCGATACGTTCACGAATTACGAGAGCTTTGCCTTCACCGACGGCACCCGTTCGCTCACGGGCGTCTTCAACACGCCGCCGGTGGCTCATGACGACGCGGTCCAGGGGAGTGAGGATAGCCCGCTCACCGTCAACGCGCTGCTCAGCCTGCTCAACAACGACACCGACGTCGACAACAACACTTTGACCGTCACCGGCGTGTCGAACGCGACGCACGGCACCGTTTCGCTCTCCAACGGCAATCCGGTGTTCACGCCGGACAAGAACTTCTCGGGCGTCGCCGGCTTCGATTACACGGTCAGCGACGGCGATGGCGGGACCGCGACCGCGCATGTCACGGTCGACGTCGCACCGAAGGCGGACGCGCTGACGCTGGGCTTCATGGATCTCGGCCCGGCCTCGGGTGCCGAGGACACCACGATCAACCTGAAGCTCATCAGTGCCGCCGTCACCGACACCGACGGCTCCGAAAGCCTGCGGCTGCTGATTTCGGGCTATCCGGCCGGTGCGACCTTCTCGGTCGGCCATGCCGGAACCGGCGCTGACGCCGGCAAGTGGGTGATCGATAGCGCCGCCGCGATCGCCGCGTTCGACAGCCACCCGCTGCAGATCACGCCGCCCGCGAACTACAACGGCACGTTCTCATTGTCGGTGGTCGCGGAGGTCACCGACCAGGCTACGTTGTCGGACGGCAACGTCCACACCGACGTCGTCAACACCGCACTGCAGACGATCGATGTCACGGTGACCCCGGTCAACGACGCGCCGCAGATCCATGCGCCGACGCAGGTGACGACGAACGAGGATACGCCATTCGCCTTCACCGGCGCGAACGCGTTCTCCTTCTCCGATGCGGACGGCGATGTCGTCGAGTCCGTGAGGTTCGACATCTCCGGCGGCACGTTCGCGATCCCGTCTCTCGGCGTCTACAACGCCAGCCAGACGCTCGCGATGAGCGGGTTCAAGATCAGCGATCTGAACGCCTGTCTGGCGTCGGCGGTGTTCACGCCATCAGCCGATAACGATGCGACGGGATCGGTCACGATCACCATCAACGACAACGGCAATGTCGGCGGTGGCAATCTGAGCGCGACGCAGACGATCACGATCAACATCAACCCGATCGAGGATGCTCCCACGGCCGTGGATGACACGGCCAGTGTGAACGAGGACACGACGTTGACCGTGTCCGATCCGACGCAGGGCGTTCTGCACAACGACCGCGACCCGGACACCGGCGACACGCTGAGCGTGGTGGCGGGCGACTTCGCGACGGCCAAGGGCGGCACGATTCACTTCAATGCCGACGGCACCTATGTCTACAAGCCCAAGGCCGACTTCTATGGCGCGGATACCGTGGATTACACGGTGCGTGATGCGGCCGGACAGACGGACATCGGCACGCTGACGATCAACGCGGTGCCGGTCAACGATGCACCGGAGATCCATGCCCCGACGCACGTGACCGCCGATGAAGGCGCGTCGTTCGCTTTCACCGGCGCGAACACGATCACCTTCTCCGACGCGGACGGCAATGTCGTCGAGTCCGTGAGGTTCGACATCTCCGGCGGCACGCTGTCCATTCCGTCGCTCGGCGTCTTCAACGCCGAGCAGACGCTCGCGATGAGCGGGTTCAAGATCAACGATCTGAATACCTATCTGGCATCGGCGGTGTTCACGCCGAACAGCGACCACCCTGGGTCGGTCACGATCACCATCAACGACAACGGCAATGTCGGCGGCGGCAATCTGAGTGCCACCCAGACGGTCAGCGTCGAGGTCATCCCCGCCAACCACCCGCCGGTGGCGAACTCCGACACCCATGCGGTGCTCGAGGATGACACGCTCAACATCTCAGTTGCGAATGGCGTCATCCGCGGCTCGACCGGCGGCTCGGTGGCCGACAGCGACGTCGACAACCCCGTCAGCTCGCTCGTCGTGTCCGGCGTCGTGGCCGGCACCGGCAGCGTGACGCAGGGGGCGGGCGTCGGCACCTCGATCGAGGGCGCCTACGGCCATCTGACGCTGAATTCGGACGGCTCCTACACCTATGTCGCCGACAAGGCCGATGCGCTGGCGGCGGGCGTGCCCGCGGTGGACACCTTCACCTATACCGACAAGGATCCGTCGGGCGCGGTGTCGAACACGGCGACGCTCAAGATCACGGTCACCGGCGTCAACGACGCGGCCGTGATCAGCGGCGACGCCACCGGCACCATCGCCGAGGAGGGCGGCATCGCCAACAGCCAGAGCAGCCCGCTCTACGGCATCGCGCGTGGCGACCTCAATGCGACCGACGTCGACGGGCACAACGATGTGTGGCAGGCGACGTCCTCGAACACGGCCAACGGCTACGGCTGGTACGACATCGGCAGCGATGGCAGGTGGACCTACGGCATCTATAACAACGACCCGAGAATCCAGGCGCTGAAGGAAGGTGAGACCACGCTGACCGACAGCTTCACGGTCTACACGGAGGACGGCACCGCCAAGACGGTGACGATCCAGATCCTCGGCAACAATGATGCGCCTGTCCTGCAGAACGCGCTGGCCGACCGCAGCTCGGCGGAAGATCAGCCGTTCAGCTTCACCATCCCGTCGAACACGTTTGCCGATGTCGATGGCCGCTTCGATGGCACCGCGAACCCGCTGACGCTGTCGGCGAACCTCAGCGACGGCAGCAACCTGCCGACGTGGTTGCACTTCGACGCCACGACCGGCACCTTCAGCGGCACCCCGCCGGCCAATTTCGCGGGCACGGTCAACGTCACGGTCTACGCCAGCGACGGCGAATATGCCGTCTCGGACGCCTTCACGCTGACCATCACGCCGGTCAATGACGGTGCTGCGAGCGTGACGGTGTCGGGCACGGCGACGCAGGGCCAGACGCTGACCGCCAATCTCGGCAGCGATCCGGATGGCGCCGCGTCGAACGTCGTCTATCACTGGCTGCGGGACGGCGCCGTCATCAACGGCGCAACCGGCTCGACCTACACGCTGGGGGCCAACGACGTCGGCCACAAGATCTCGGCCAACGTTACCTATACCGACGGCCAGGGCTTTGCCGAGAACGTGACCAGCGGCCAGACCGGCTCGGTCACGGCGCCGAACCACGCGCCGACCTTCGGAGCCGGAACGACCACGGCAAGCGTCACCGAGGACGCCTCCTATGCGGCGCCGAGCGGCAACCTGATCCAGAACGGCTCGTTCGGCTACTACAACGGCAACTTCTACACGCTGGATGCGTGGACGGTCGAGGGCGCCCATGCCGTCACCGTCGTGGGCGGCCGCACCGACGGCGGCTCGGCCGACTTCTACGGCGCATCGAGCTCGATGAGCCAGACCATCAGCACCGTCGTCGGCATGACCTATACCGTCGACTTCTACGTGATGACCTACGGTACGGCCGTGACATCGGGTGTCGACGGAACGACCCTTCTGACGACGAGCGCCTGGAACTTTGGCTGGACGGAGCAGACCTACCAGTTCACGGCGACCTCGACGTCGACGACGATCAAGTTCGCGAGCGCAGGTGGTGCCGTCATCGACGACATCTCGGTGCAACCCAGCACGCTCGTGACACCGGGAGTGGAGCGGGCGTCCGGCGCGATCGCCTTCACCGACGTAGACGGCGATGCCCAGACCGTGACCTACACGACACCGGCCGGCAGCAACTACTACGGCTCGTTCAACGCCACGGTCGACAATACCGGCCACAAGGTGAACTGGACGTTCACCGTCAATGACGCCGACATCCAGTCGCTGCGCGCCAGCGACCATATCGATCAGACCTACACGGTGAAGATCGACGACGGTCACGGCGGGACGACGACGCAGACCGTCACCGTCACGGTGAACGGCGTCAACGATGCGGCGTCGATCGCGGGCACGGCAAGCGGGACGGTCAAGGAGGACGGCACGCTGACGGCCGGCGGGACCCTGACGGTTACCGACGTCGATAGTGGGGAAGCCCAGTTCCAGACGCCCGCTTCACTGGCGGGGACGTATGGCACCTTCACCTTCAACGCGGTGACCGGGGCCTGGGGCTATACGCTGAACAATTCGGCCGCCAACGTCCAGGCGCTCAACAATGGCGACGTCAAGCACGACACGCTGACCGTGAAGTCGGTCGACGGCACGGCCAGCCAGGTCATCGACGTGACCATCAACGGCACGAACGAGCCGGCGCCGTTGGCCGTCGTGGACACCACGAGCGCCGACGGACGCTACGCGCTGTCGCAGAACACCGACTCGCCGAACGTGATCAGCCTGAATGCGGCAACGCTGTTCTCAGGCGGAACGGGGACGGTCACCTACACCTACAGCCTCGTCTACAGCTCGACCGGCGACGACAGCTGGATCCATCGGACCGGAAACCAGTTCACCGGCGATCCGAACAACAGCGATGCGGGCCTGTACATCTACAAGGTGACGGCCACCGATTCGGTGTCGTCTGTGTCGACCTATCTCGCCTTCAACGCGCTCGACAATGGTGCGCTCAATCTCACCATCAACTCGCTGTCGGACAAGTCGTGGGTGGTCGGCTCAGCGCCGTGGCTGTCTGGCTACAGTGCCAACGACGGCGACGCGATCACCGCCACGGTCGACAACACGCTCGAGGCCAATGCCAACAACGGCTACGACGTGATGATCGGGTCGAGCGGCGGCAACAACTTCAACGGCGGCGCCGACGATGACGGCATCTACGGCCTCGGCGGCAACGACACGCTGCTCGGCGGCGCCGGCAACGACTACATCAACGGCGGCGCCGGCAATGACTCCATCCGGGGCGGCAGCGGCAACGACGTCACCATCGGCGGCTCCGGCAACGACACCTTCTATTGGGGCGTCAACGACGGCGTCGACACCGTCGACGGCGGCATCGGCACCGACACGTTCGTCATCGAGGGGACGTCGTCGCAGGATCTGATCTATGTCACGGTTGCCGGCGGCGTGATCACCGACGTCAACGGGACCAAGCTCAGCAATATCGAGGCGGTGACCGCCGATCTCGGCGGCAACAACGGCGATACGCTGACCTACATCACCGGCGAGGACGTGACGGTCAATCTCGGAGCCGGCACGGCCACCGGCTTCGGCTCAATCGCCAATATCGAGCGCTTGACCGGTGGCTCGGGCGACGACATCCTGATCGGCAGCAGTGCTGCCAACACGATCAATGGCGGCGACGGCGACGACATCATCCGCGGCGGCGGCGGCAACGACACCATCGATGGCGGGGCAGGGATCGACCTGCTCGACTTCTCGGATGCCACGGCCGGTCTTACGTTGACGCTGACTCAGAGCTCGACCGCAACGAATGTGTCCATTCCTGGTCTCGGCACGGACAGCTACAAGAATATGGAAGGAGTGATCGGTTCGAACTACAATGATACGATCAATGGGTCGGGCAGCGCTGACGTTCTCATCGGCGGCGCCGGCTCCGACCAGCTCACGGGCAACGGCGGGTCCGACACGTTCAAGTGGAACGCCGGCGATCTCGCCGGCGGCGGGCTCGACACCATCCTGGATTTCCAGACCGGGACCTCCGGCGACGTCATCGACCTCTCGGGCCTCTTGGCCAGCGTGTCCGGCAACCATGCCGACGCGGTGCGCTTCGTCGACAGCGGCGGGCACACCAGCCTGGCCTCGGCCAACGGCAGTGGCGTGCTGAACAACGGCGACCTGACGCTGCAGATCAACGCCGGCTCCGGCTGGAACAACGTCGCGACGATCAAGGACACCGGCGGCAACCTCACGGCCGGCGACGACGTGATCAAGATGATCATCGACAACAGCCACGCCCAGACGCAGGTCCACGTCTGACCCGGCCGGCTTGGGACAAGCAGAAGCAAAGGGCCGCCCATGAGGCGGCCCTTTTCTCATGGAGGCGGCGTCGCCGATGCGCTGCGGCTCAGATCTTCTGCCCCGCCGGCCCGACGCCGACGTTGATCATGATCCGCTGCACTTCGGTGCGGCCCTGCGGGAACTTGACCTCGAGCGTGACCGTGTCGGTGCCGGCGAAGTCGGCCTTCGACTGATAGAAGGCGATGAAGCCCGGCACTTCCAGGGCGAGGCACTGCTTGTAGTTGGTCGCGCTGACCTTGCCGCGCTTGATCGTGACGGTGCCGTTGCCCGGCGCCGTCAGCAGACGGATGGAGGGAAGGGGGCCGGACGAGCAGTCGGGCTGGACGTTGAGATAGATCCCGACCTGGATCGGCTTGCCGGCGACGCCCTTGGCGTTGCGTTCGACCGTGGTCTGAGCGGGACCGGGCGCCGGGGCTGCCGCGTCGGGAGCAGGCGCCTGGGCTTGCGCCGCGGCTGAGGTGGCCGCAACCAACATCGCCGCGACAGCTATTCCCGCGAAGGCTGCCCGCCATTCTCCTCGCAACAGTCCCGTCACCACCATCAGCCCCTGCATTGCCGCTGAGCGCCGCCAGATTGCCGCATTCGAGCAGACGGTTCAACGAATTGCCGAACTTGCGGCCGACTTCAGCAATCCTTCTTCACGTCCGCCACTCCACCGCCGGCGCGGTGTCATCGGATGGGTCCGATGACGTCATGACTGTTTCCCGCTGTTGCCATCCGTGTCTGTGCAACTCGTCCGCCTCGAGGGATGCGCGGAGTGGACGACATTGGAACGCAGTCATCGGGCCGACATCGATGCCCTCCGGGCGATCGCCGTCGTCATCGTCATTCTCTTTCATCTGAAGATCACGGGTTTCGAGGCTGGCTATGCCGGCGTCGACATCTTCTTCGTCATCTCCGGCTATCTCATCACCGGGCAGATCCTGCGCGACGTCGCCGCGCAGCGGTTCTCGCTGTCGGAGTTCTATCTGCGCAGGGCGCGGCGCATCCTGCCGGCGCTGGTCACGACGACAGCGGCGACGTTCGCGGTCGGCTGGCTGTTTTTGTCGCCGGAAGCCCTGCGCCAGCTCGCCAAGGAGGCGACCCACGGGCTGCTCTCGATCGCCAACATCCAATATTGGCGCGAGGCCAGCACCTATTTCGCGCCGAGCGCGGATCAGTTGCCGCTGCTGCATTTGTGGTCGCTGTCGGCGGAGGTTCAATTCTACGCGCTGGCGCCGCTGCTGCTGATGTGGCTCGGCACGCGCCGGCATGTGTTCCGTGCCATTGCGGCGATCGGGCTGTTGTCCCTTGCCGCGGCCGCACTCTGGTCATCGCGCGATCCGGACGCCGTGTTCTTCCTGACGCCGTTCCGGGTGTTCGAATTCGCGCTCGGCGCGCTCGCCATTCCGCTCGAGGCCCGCCTGGCAGCGTCGCCGCGCGCACGCCTGCTCGCCGCCGCCTGTGGCGACGTCGTCCTGGCCGGCAGCCTCCTCGTGATCGGCCGCTATCAGTCCCTTGCGGGCGTCACCACGCTGCTGCCCTGCATCGCCACAGCCGTCATCATTGCGGCCAACGCGCCGACATCGCTGGTGATGGTCCGCCCGGTGCGCGTCGTCGGCGCCGCCTCCTATTCGCTGTATCTCGTGCACTGGCCGGTGATCTTCTTCGTCCGTTTCATCTTTGGCGATGCGGCGCAGACCGCGGCGGGACTGGCGGCGCAGCTCGCGCTGATGGCGGTGCTGACCACGCTGATGTTCGTCATCGTCGAGCGGCCGCTGCGGCGGCTGCCGTGGCCGAGGGTCGCGCAGGTGGCGAGCTTTGCGACCGTGCTCATCGTGGGTGCCGCGCTCACCCATGTGACGTTCCGCGCCAACGGCGTCGTGTCGCGACTGCCCGACGACCAGCTCGCGCTGTTCCAGCTTCAGGGCTTCGGCCTCAACAAATGCGGCCGCACCTTCGGCCGTCTCTGCGCGTTCGGCGATCTCGACGGCACGCGCGGCGTCGAGCTGCTCGGCGATTCCTACGTCCAGCAATATGTCGCCGCGCTCGATGCGACGCTGAAGGCGCGCGGCATGATTGGGCACGTCTCCACCATGAGCGGATGTCCCACGCTCGCCGGGCTCACCGCGGAGGGACCGCGCGCCCAGGTCTGCGCCGAGCTGCGCGACAGCGAGCTGCCGCGGATCCGGCAGTCGCAGGCCGATTTCGTCGTGATCGGGCAGGCGTGGCAGCATTATCTCGATCTCGGCGATGGGCCGGCAGCACAGGCCCGCAACGCCGCGGTCGCCGGTCATCTTGCCGAGACGATCCGTCTGCTCGACCGGCCGGGCCGGCATTTCCTCGTCGTCGGCGGCCAGGTCCGTCCGGTGAATTGCGCCTTCGATCAGCTACGCATGCTGCCCGGGCCGCGCTGGCATGCGCCTGCCAAGCCGTGCGATGCCGTGCCGAAGAGCGAGGCGGTGGCGACCAACCGCATCATCGATGCCGTCCTGTTGGAGGCGATCAGGCCGCTCGCCAAGGTGACGCTGCTCAGGCCCTCGGAGGTCTATTGCGACCAGGATTGCCCGGTCGTGGAGGGTGGTGTGTGGCTGTTCCAGGATGCCGGCCATTTCACCGTGGCAGGGGCCCAGCGCATGGGCGAGCGCGCCGCGCCGGTGTTCGCGAGGTTCTTGTCGGACGATTAGGTGGCGCTATTCGCTATCGGTTGCGGCGCTTGCGGCCGCGGCCAATGCCGGCGACGCCGCGACGATCCGTGCGCCTGCGAGCTCCGAGCCCTGCGCCGTGAGGTGACCATCGTCCCAGGCGAGCGGCGCGCCGTCGGTGGTCTGGAGCACGCAATCTCCTGCCGGACACAGCAGCGCGAGCAGCGAAACGTATTCGGTCTGCGCCACGTCCGTCAGCAGCGTGCGCATGAAGTCGTCGACCTCGCCGAGCAGATCCAGCATGTGCCCGTCGGTACCGACGCCGAACCGCTTCGCCGCGATCAGCAGATGCGGCAGCGGACGATCGAATTGCGGGCCCGGCCCGACCACCACCACCTTGCTGCCGGTGTCCGCAATCGCCTTGATCGTGGCGAGCAGGCTCGCCTGTGCGGCCGGCGTCGTCGCGGTGCGCGTCCAATTGCCCGAGAGCACGACGATGTCGGGCGTGAGCTCGCGCACCAGCCGAGGCAGCCGGCGGTTGAAATTCGTGCAGGCGGCGGACTGGCCCGCTTCGGCGTGAGGGACGCATTGCGCAAGGCTGGCGCGCAGTAGCGAGGCCTGGGGCATGGCTCGCGTCAGGCCATGGATGAGGTGAGCGGCGTGACTGTCGCCCCACACCAGGATGCGCGGGCGCGGGCCTTTGGCAAGGCATGACGGCTGCAGCGCCTCGAACGTCTGGCCCGGATCGAGGAAGCAGGTGCCGCTCTCATAGACGGACTTATGATCGTAGCTGATGAATTCCGCTATCGCCCGCTCCCGCGGCGAGAAGCGGGCGGGAAAGCCGGCAAGTCCGATGATCGAGAGTGACGCCAGCAGCACGACCGATGCGCTCGCGACCAGCGCGCGCGCCGCGATCGGCGACTGCGCGCGCCTCGCCGGCTGCTCGATCAGATAGAAGCTCGTCAGCGCCAGCACGGTGCAGGCTCCAAGCAGCGCCAGCTTGTCCGCGATCGAGCTCGGCGGACCCCAGACGGCCGTCGCCAGCGAGACGACGGGCCAGTGCCAGAGATAGAGCGAGTAGGACCACAGCCCGATCGCGATCATCGGTTTGACCGCGGTCAGCACGGCCTTGCTCGGGGTCGGATTGGCCCAGATCACGGCGGCGGCGCCGAGGCACGGCAGTAGCGCGGCCGTGCCGGGATAGGGCGTGTGCGGCGAGAACAGGTTGACGGCGGCGGCGAGTGCGATCCAGCCCAGTGCTGCCACCGCAATCCTGAGCCGTTGGCTTTGCGGTGCCGGCAGGGCTTCCACGGCCAGCAGCGCGCCGAGCGCGAGCTCCCAGACCCGGGCCGGCAACAGAAAGAACGCGGCGGCGGGTTGCAGCCGGGTCTGGATCACACAGAGCAGGAACGAGGTCGCGCAGACCGCGGCGAAGCTCGCAAGCATCAGCGACCGCCGCAGCGCGAAGGCGGCGAGCGCCAGCGTGGGGAACAGCAGATAGTACTGCTCCTCGACCCCGAGCGACCAGGTGTGCAGCAGCGGCTTGGTGATGGCGGCGGCGTCGAAATAGCCCTGCTGCGACCACAGCAGGATGTTGGAGCAGAAGACGAGGACGGCCAGCGCTTGGTGCGCCACGGACACTGCATCTCGCGGCAACAGGATCACGCTGGCGCCGAGCAGGGTGACGCACAGCATCGCGAGGGCGGCGGGCAGGATGCGCCGGGCACGGCGCCGGTAGAACGCCGCGAACGAGAACGTTCCGGTCCGCGCCTCCGCATGAATGATCCGCGTGATGAGGAAGCCCGAGATGACGAAGAAGATGTCGACGCCGACATAGCCGCTGCGAAACGGCGAGATGTCGTAGTGGAACGCGATCACCGAGATCACTGCGAAGCCGCGCAGGCAGTCGATGTCGGGACGATAGTCGGTTGCGCTCAAGGGGGCTGTCCGGACGCTCGCATCTGGCGGAGGCCGTCAATGCCCGACGGTCACCGCACGCGGGCGACCCTGTTAGGCTCCGATTGCAACCGCATTGAGGGATTCCTGCGGCACGGTTGGTCGTGCAAACAGGACACAATGCCATCGAATTGACATCGCAGCGGGAATCCGCGGCGTGCCTTCACAGACTTGCCTCAATGGCGTGATGGCCTTGTCGGAGTTCATGCGTCGAGCGAGCGTGTCATGCGTACATTGGGGCGGAAGGCCGGCCGGGCCGGATTGTTGTGCGGCGTTGTTCTATTTCAGATTGTAGTTGGCGTTTCGCTTGCGCGAAGCGCCGAGCCGGGCGGCTCCTCACCATCCGCAGGCGAGGTGGCCAAGGATCAGGGCAAGGACAGCGGGCCGTTCGGCGGATGCGAGCCGATCGGGTTGACGGCGTCGGGCGAGCTGGTGTTCCCGCTGGAATGCAAGAAGCTGAACAAGAAGCCGGCCGAGGCGCCCGTTGCCGAGGACAAGATCCCTGCAGACGACAAGACCGCGTCGGTCAATCCCGGGCCGTCCGTTCCGAGCCAGGCTGCCAGCGCCGACATTTCGGCCAGTGCCGAGGTCAAGCCTGTCGCGGCTGCGGAGGCGGCTGCGACGACATCCGCCGCCTCGGCTGAGCCGAAGCAGGCCGCAGTTACGGACAAGCAGGATGCGGCTCCGAAGGCCGCCGCAGCAGAGCCAGTCGCCGGCAAGCCGTCCCTGACCAAGCCGTCCGTGAAATCGCCGTCGACGGCGGCAGCAGCGACCAAGCCGTCCTCTGCCAAGCCGTCCTCCGCCAAGACGGCCGCGGCCAATCCGCCCGCGACGACGCCATCCCCAGCCAGGGCCTCATCGGGCAAGCCGTCATCCGGCAAGGCGGCCCAGGCGCAGGCCGTTGTGGTCGCCGTCAGGGATGCAGCGGTCAAGGATGGCGGCAGGACATCGCGCATGGTCGCCAGCCGGCCGATGATCGTGATGGCGAGGCCTGCGGCCGCAACCCCGACCGCGGCCCGGCTGCATCCGGAGGACAAGCCCCGGCTGCGCACAGCGGGTGTGCCGGCCTGCGTCCAGTTCCGCAGCTACAACCCGGCGACGCGCAGCTATCGCGGCTTCGATGGCCACATCTATGCGTGCCGGTGAGGGCTGACGCTCGATCGCCGATTGTGGTCTGGAGGGTGGCGAGTGAAGTGACCGCTGCCGCCCAAGGGCGGCAGCGAGGTCGGGCGGTGCGGCGCCGGAGCTGCTATAGAACGTGAGTCTTCATCTCCGTTCCCCGCCGCGGTCGCTTCCGATTCGACATGACAGAGCCTCAGTCCCACCTGTTCGAGATGCGCCGGCTGGAATCGCTGTCCAACACCATCTTCGGTGTGGCGATGACGCTTCTCGCCTACGACCTGCCGAAGCCCAATTTCGCGCATATGCCCGGCTGGATCGACCTGGCGCATACCTATTCCGGCCGTCTCGCCGGGCTGGTCCTCAGCTTCATCATCGCCGGCGTGTTCTGGATCAGCCACCACCGGCGGCTGGCCCGGCAGCCGTTTGCGGGCCGGCCCGTGGTCATCCTGAATCTGTTCTTCCTGTTGTCGATCGTGCTGCTGCCGGTGACCAACGGGCTCTACGGCGGCTACAGGCTGAGCAGCGCGGTGGCCGTCCTCTATGGCCTGCATCTGACGATCATTGCGTCGCTGAACGCCGCGCTGTGGTGGCTCGCGCTTCCAAGCGGCCGCCATGCCGAGATCGCCGGCGCGATCTTTCCCGTCATCGTGTTCGTGCCGGGCATCGTGATCGCAGCGCTTGCACCGGAGTACGTGCAGTATTTCTGGATGCTCGGCTTCGGCGGCTTCCTGGCGCGGCGGTTCGTCCGCAGTGAGCCGGCGCCCCCGGCACCGTCCGCCGGGGAACGGGCGGAGGTGCCATAAAAAACGCGGCGAGCCGTGAGACCCGCCGCGCTTCCGTTCTTGAACTCGCTGGTCCAGGGCCGAGACCGCCCCATTGCCAAGCCGCGATGGCGCAATCCGCTGACGAATCACGCCCTTAAACGTCGCTCATGAAGAGCCGCTCAGCGGGCGATCCCAGCGAGGTGACAGCGCTTGGTGAAAGACACTGGATCACCTCCTTTCGTTGTTGATGGTCACGCCAATATAGGACGGTCCGGCCGGCGAGGGTAGGGGCAGATTACGGAACCGGGCCGCCGCCGGCGTGCCGCGCCGCGGTCTCGGTGTCGTGCGCTGCCATCGCTTCGGGCCGTTCCATCAGGCCCGATCCGGGACCCATCCGCTTCGAAACCCCGCCCCGAAGAGGTTGAGACCCGCCGCGGACCATGTTAGGGAACGCCCTGATGCGGGTGTAGCTCAATGGTAGAGCAGCAGCCTTCCAAGCTGAATACGAGGGTTCGATTCCCTTCACCCGCTCCAGTATTTTCAGCCACTTAGCCAAAGGTAGGTTCTCTTTGGTGGCAAGTATGGTGGCAACCATTTTACCTGACGATTCATTTTCAAATAGAACACTGACCCATGAGAATCATGCTGGACAGTAATGTGCATGATCTGGTTGCGGCCGATCAGGTTGTGATCGGAGCGATTCAGGAGCGCATCGCGGACGGTCAATTGACGCTCGTTAGCACCCACGTTCAGCGCGATGAGCTGTCGCTGGCTCCAGAGCCGAAGCGCGCTGCTTTGTTGGAGATATACGGACTGGCTGGGAAGGTATCGACAACCGGCGCAATTTGGGACGTTTCAGAGTGGGATGAATGCAGTTGGGGCCGCAATGCAGTCAACGCCTCAATCGTCGCGCACATGGCAGGAAATACGAAGCACGCGGAAGACGCGCTGATAGCTGCAACGGCTGCGGACGAGTCTGATGTTTTGGTAACAAACGAAACCCGGCTCGCCGCAAGAATTCATCGCGCCGGGTTTTCGGTCAAGGTTTGGTCGTGGAGTGAATTCGTCGGGTGGTTGACTGTTTGCCGGCCCGAACTGTGACCTCTTACTTGTTAGCCGTCACCACCGCTGCGTCAACGCCAGCCAGCATGACGCCGCACTAGATTTGGCCTGGTCGCTACGAACTCCACGTCAGCCCTTTAGCTGGTAGCCAACCTTCCCAATCCGGAGGCAGTTGGGAATAGCTCGCTTGTTTTCTGTAGCTCCCAACGACGGGTATCAGGTTGTCGCAGGAGCAGAACTTGTCGACGACAGCTTCCTTGATGGCATGAGCGGCTCTCTTTCCCAGTCTGGCTTCTTCGCTGTGGAACCTTGTCCAAAGCAAGACTTCGATGAACTCATGGACGAGAACGCTGTTGAAATCCAATCCCTTCATTTCCGGATAGCTTACGACCAACCGCGGCGCCATCGATGCGCCATTGTGCGACCCGCCCGGACCAAACTTGGTGACATGGACGCGCACGACCTTTGGCAACTGTCGCGTAAGCTGCGCAACGAAATCGGAAGCAAATCGATCCTCCACCCGCCGCCATGACTGCACGACGCGCTCCAAACTGGCGCCCGGCAAGTCGTGACGCACGATCGCGTCGCGCAGTCTCTCATCTGAAAACTGAGCTATACCTTGCTCGATCTCCGCTTTGAGTGCATCTGGCCAGGTCACATCATATTTCTCGGTTCGAAAGAATTCGAGATTTCCAAGTTGGAAGCGGACGTGTGAGGCCTCGTCTTCGATCGTTGAAGAAAAGCGGAACTCCATGATGGCTACCTTCGTGAAACGCCAGTCGAACGACCGTCGACCGGAGCCGACGTGCCCCGATGCAAGGGTTCAATTCCCTTTATTTCAAATATTTCCAGCTCCGAGAAGCCGTTGCAGCGTCGGTCACATTGGCCGAATCGCCTAGTCGCAAGAGACGCGGTTGCCCATCCGTCGGCACGTCCTGCCGTCGCTGAAATAGGTCGTGTTTCCGATCGTATGCGCCGACGTGCCGTCGCTGTAGTAGGTGTGGTTGCCGATCTGCTGCGAGCTACTGCCGTCGTTGTTGTAGGTGAAGCGCCCGATCTGCTGTGACGAGGAGCCGTCGTTCCAATAGGTGTTGTTGCCGATCCGCTGCCCCGAGGTCCCGTCGTCGCACAGGATCTGGTTGCCGATGAACTGGCAGGTCTCGGCCTGGGCCGCTGTCGCCGCCCACAGGCCGAACGCGATCGCGAGAACGTTGCGCATGAGGTCGATTCCCGAGGTTGCAACATCCAATCGCAACCCACGTGCGAGCGCAACGGAAAACGATCCGCGGTGATCTGCGCGGATCAACGTCCGGCGCCGCGCGTCCTGGTCTTGCCGGCGGCTCCGCCGACCCGGAACGCCCGCATCTGGCCACTCAGGAAGCGCAGCAGGTGACCGGCGGCATGCGGCAGCTCGCGGCCGCGCCGGGTGATGACGCAGGCTTCGCTCGAGGCCAGCAGGCGGTTGTCGACCGGCACGGCAGCGAGTGAGCCGTCGGCAAGATCGGCGGCGATCGAGAAGGCGGGCAAGAGCGTCAGGCCGAGGCCGCTCTTGACGAAGTGGCGGAGCACGTTGATCGAGCTGGTGGTCAGCTTCGGCGACAGAGCGATACGTTCAGCGGCTTCCGCCATCGCCACGATCTGGCGCGTGCCGTAGCTCGGATGCATCAGTCCGAGCGGGTGGTCGGCGAGCTCGCGCAGGCGCAAGGGACGGCCGAGCCGCGCCAGCGCATGATCCGGAGGCATGATCGCGCACAGCGGCTGCCGGCTCGCGGTGGCGATCCGGATGCGGGGATCGGCGCCCGGATTGAACACCAGCCCGATGTGATGGCGATCCTCGGCAACGGCATTGACGACCTCGTTGGTGCCGGCGAGATCGAACGCCATGGTGAGGTCGGGATGGCGCTGCCAGAACCGGCCGAGCGGGCCGGACATCAGGTCGCTGACGAAACCCTCGCCGAGCACGATGTCGACATGGCCGCGCTTGAGGCCCTGCAGTTCGCGCAACTTCGCGACGGTGTCGGCCTGGTCGGCCTGCCATTGTCGGAAGCGCTCGACCAGCAGCGCGCCGGCCTCGGTGGCGCGGATGCCGCGGCTGAGCCGCTCGAGCAGGGTCAGGCCGAGCTCCTTCTCCAGCAGTGCGATCTGCCGGCTGATCACCGACGCGTTGACGTCGAGTGCTTCAGCGGCGGCGCGCACCGAGCCGAGGCGGATCGCCTCGTGCAGATAGTGCAGGCGGTGGCGATCGAGCAGGGCGGACATGGCTTCGGAAACTGTTGACCTCAGGGCAACACTAGCGGCGGAGGGCGCTGATGTCTGCTCCGGATTGGTGCGGCTACGCTGCCGAGGCAAATCCTGGCAGGAGGCCACGTGACGGCGATCGGCATCATCGGACTTGGCAAGATGGGGCGCGGCATGGCGCTGACGCTGAAGGGCGCCGGCTTTGCCGTCACCGGCTATGACGCGCTCGCCGCGACGCGAACGGCGCTGGCGGCCGAGGGCATCGCGATTGCCGACGGCATTGGCGGCGTGATCGCCGCCGCCGACATCGTCATCCTGTCGCTGCCGACCGCCGGCATCGTCGCCGATGTCGTGGAGGGCGCCGGCGGCATCCTCGCGCAGGCCAGGCCCGGCGTCGTCATCGTCGACACCTCGACCTCGCATCCCGAGACCTCGCGCCGGCTCGCAGCCCTTCTCAAGGCGCGCGGCATGGGCTTCGTCGATGCGCCCGTCAGCGGCGGACCGAAGGGCGCGGCGAGCGGCACGATGACCATGGTGATCGGCGCCGACGACGCGGATCTGGCGCGTGTGATGCCGGTGCTGGATCGCATGAGCGCCAAGCGCGTCCATGTCGGCGGCGTCGGCGCCGGCAACGTCGCCAAGATCGTCAACAATCTCCTCTGCGCCGCGCACCTGCTCACCGCCGCGGAGGCGCTGCGCATCGCCGATGCGGCGGGCGTCGATGCCGAGCGGCTGCTGGAAGGTCTGAATGCCGGCTCGGGCCGCTCCGGCGTCACGCTCGTCAACGTGCCCAATTGGATTCTCAACGGCGCCTTCGATTCCGGCTTCACCATGCAGCTGATGCGCAAGGACGTCAGGCTCGCGGCGCAGCTCATCGGTGAGCTCGGACTGTCGCTGCCGATGGCCGCCGACACCGCGCGCATCTGGGCGGACAGCGCCGCCAGCATTGCCGACACTGATGATTTCAACCGCATCGTCGAGCTGCAGCTCGGTTCGATGGCGAAGCCGTGAGCCTGCCGCCATGACCCATTTCATCGATCCCCGCCTGCGCGCCGCGACGCTACCGTTCTGGCCTGACTTGGAGGCCGTTGGCTCCCATGTCGGCGGTGACCTCATCGTCGGCGATGGCGCGACGGTCTCGGTGAATGATCCCGCCACCGGCAGATTGCTGTTCACCTATGCCGATGCCGGCGCCGATGTGGCGGCCAAGGCGGCGGCAGCTGCTGTGGCGGGGCAGGCGGAGTGGGCGAATCTGACCGCCGCGGGCCGCGGCCGCGTGATGCAGGCGGTGGCACGGGCGATCCTCGCAGCGGCCGAGCCGCTGGCGCATCTGGAATCACTGTCCGCCGGCAAGCCGATCCGCGACACCAGGGGCGAAGTCGCCAAGGTCGCGGAGATGTTCGAGTACTATGCCGGCTGGGCCGACAAATTCCACGGCGACGTCATCCCGGTGCCTTCGAGCCATCTCAACTACACGCGTCGCGAGCCGATGGGCGTGGTGCTGCAGATCACGCCGTGGAACGCGCCAGTCTTCACCGCGGGCTGGCAAATCGCGCCCGCCATCAGCATGGGCAACGCCGTGCTGCTCAAGCCCTCGGAGCTGACGCCGCTGACGTCGCTGGCGCTGGCAAGCATCGCCGAACGCGCGGGCCTGCCGAAGGGCGTCGTCAACGTGCTCGCGGGTTTCGGCCACACCACGGGGCAGGCGGCGCTGGCGCAGCCTGCGGTCAAAAAGGTCGTGTTTGTCGGTTCGGTGCCGACCGGGCGGCTGATCGGCGAGGCTGCGGCGCGCAGGCTGTTGCCGTCGGTGCTCGAGCTCGGCGGCAAGTCCGCCAACATCGTGTTCGCCGATGCCGATCTCGAACGCGCCGCCGTCGGCGCGCAGGCCGCGATCTTCGGCGGCGCCGGACAGAGCTGCGTCGCCGGCTCCAGGCTGCTGGTGCAGGGCGCGGTCTATGACCGCTTCGTCGATCTGGTCGCGAAAGGCGCGGCGAAGATCAGATGCGGCGATCCGCTGTCGGCGGACACCGAGATCGGTCCGATCAACAACGCCAAGCAATATGATCACGTGCTGTCGATGATCCGTGAAGGCGCGGCCGAGGGGGCCGAGGTCGTCGCTGGCGCAAATGGCGTGGCGCAGGACGGCGGATATTTCGTCAAGCCGACCGTGCTCAAGAACGTCACCAACGCCATGGGCATCGCGCGCAAGGAGGTGTTCGGTCCGGTCGTCGCCGCGATCCGCTTCGACACCGAGGCGGAGGCGATCGCGATCGCCAATGACAGCGAGTTCGGCCTCGCGGGCGCGGTGTGGACCAGGGATGTCGCGCGCGCGCATCGCGTCGCAGCACAGGTCAAGGCCGGGACGTTCTGGATCAACGCCTACAAGACCATCAACGTCGCCTCGCCGTTCGGCGGCTACAACAACAGCGGCCATGGCCGCTCCTCCGGCGTCGAGGCGCTCTACGAATACACGCAGGTGAAGAGCGTGTGGGTCGAGACCGCGGCCGAGCCGGCCGTGGCGTTCGGCTACGCGCCGGGCTTGCGCGATTGAGCAGGCATGGCATGATCGGTGCAAGAGCTGCGCGCCACGGAACGATCACTTAGTTCCGAAATAAGGAACGGAAACATGCCGCGCTTCGTCAACGTCGCCATTGGTCAGCTCGGTCCGATTGCCAAGAGCGAAACACGGACCGCGGTGGTTGCGCGACTGATGGCGTTGATGCGGCAGGCGCACGCCAATGGCTGCGACCTGATCGTTTATCCCGAGCTGGCGCTGACGACGTTCTTCCCGCGCTGGTACATGGCCGATCAGGCCGAGATCGACCTCTATTTCGAGCGCGAGATGCCAGGGCCGGAAACGCAGGCCTTGTTCGCGCTCGCGAAGGAGCTGCGCGTCGGCTTCTGCCTGGGCTATGCCGAGCTGGCGCTCGAGGACGGCATCGTACACCGCTACAACACGGCCATTCTCGTCGACAAGACCGGCGCGATCGTCTCGAAATACCGCAAGGTGCATCTGCCGGGCCATGCCGAGCACGAGCCGTGGCGCAAGTTCCAACATCTGGAAAAGCGCTATTTCGAGCCGGGCAAAAGTTTCGGCGTCGCCAGCGCCTTTGGCGGCGTGATCGGCATGGCGATCTGCAACGACCGCCGCTGGCCCGAGACCTATCGCGTGATGGGGCTGCAGGGCGTCGAGATGGTGCTGATCGGCTACAACACGCCGGTGCACAATCCGCCCGCACCGGAGCATGACGACCTTTCGCTGTTCCACAACCGCCTGGTGATGCAGTCCGGTGCCTATCAGAACGGCACCTGGGTGATCGGCGTCGCCAAGGGCGGCATCGAGGAGGGCATCGACCACATCGCCGGCAGCTGCATCATCGCACCCTCGGGCGAGATCGTGGCGGCCTGCGCCACCAAGGGCGACGAGATCGCGCTGGCGCGCTGTGACCTCGATTTGTGCAGATCCTATAAGCAGACGATCTTCAATTTCGACGTCCACCGCCAGCCGCAAGCCTATGGCATGATCGTCGAACGCAAGGGCGAGCGGCTGATGGCGGATGGCTCGCCGGTGCGCAAGCCGTGATGCGGCCAGCTGGCACACTGCGTAGGGTGGGCAAAGGCGCAGCCGTGCTGTTTCCAAATGTGAGACCGCAATGGCGCCGTGTGCACCGTCTTGCGGCGGAGTGTGCGGCGCGATGGTGGGCACGGCGCCACGGTGACCTCGGACGTGGAGGGATTATCGCATCGCCTTTGCCCACCCTACGGCACCTGCGCCCTTGCGCCTCATGCCTCATTTGCGTTCAAATGAATCCCCTTCGCGCGCATGGCATGGGCCTTGCTTACAATTTCGGCAATTGAACTCAGGCAAGTTGCATCAGGAGAGAACATGGATCGCAGAACGGTATTGAAGGGATTGGCGGGCGCGAGTGGCCTGGCGCTGACGGGGTTCGCGGCGCCGGCGATCGCGCAAGGCGCGTCCGCACGGACGCTGCGTTTCGTGCCGCAGGCCAATCTCGCCAATTTCGATCCGATCTGGGGCACGCAATATGTCGTGCGCAACGCGGCCGCGATGGTGTGGGATACGCTGTACGGCATCGACGACCAGTTCGTGCCGCAGCGCCAGATGGTGGAATCCGAGCAGGTGTCCGACGACGGCCTGACCTGGACCTTCAAGCTGCGTCCCGGCCTGAAATTCCACGACGGCGAGCCGGTGCTCGCCAAGGACGTCGTCGCCAGCCTCACGCGCTGGTCGGCGCGCGATCCGATGGGCCTGATGCTCAAGGCGCTACAGAACGAGCTCACGGCCGTCGACGACAAGACCTTCAAATGGGTGTTGAAGCAGCCCTATCCGAAAATGCTGTTCGCGCTCGGCAAGGGCAATGCGCCCTGCGCCTTCATCATGCCCGAGCGCATTGCGCAGACCGACCCGTTCAAGCAGATGTCGGAATATGTCGGCTCTGGCCCGTTCAAGTTCGTCAAGGGCGAGTGGGTGCCGGGCGCCAAGGCCGTGTTCGAGAAGTTCACCGACTACGTGCCGCGCCAGGAGAAGCCGGTCTGGCTCGCCGGCGGCAAGCAGGTGCTGGTCGATCGCGTCGAATGGGTGATCATGCCGGATCCCGCGACCGCGGCCGCCGCGTTGCAGAACGGCGAGGTCGACTGGTGGGAGAACCCGATCACCGATCTCGTGCCGGTGCTGAAGGGCAACAAGAACATCGGCGTCGACATCGGCGATCCCCTGGGCAATGTCGGCTCGTTCCGCATGAACCACCTGCATGCGCCGTTCAACAACGTGAAGGCGCGCCAGGCGATCCTGATGGCGATGAGCCAGGAAGATTATATGCGCGCGCTGGTCGGCGACGACAACGCGCTGTGGAAGCCGCTGCCCGGCTTCTTCACGCCGGACACGCCGCTCTATACCGAGGCGGGCGGCGACATCCTCAAAGGCAAACGCGATTTCGCGGCGGCCAAGAAGCTGCTCGAGGAGGCCGGCTATAAGGGTGAGCCGATCACCTGCGTCGTCGCGCAGGACCAGCCGATCACCAAGGCGTTCGGCGACGTTACCGCCGATCTCCTGAAGAAGCTCGGCATGACCGTCGACTTCGTCGCCACCGATTGGGGCACCGTCGGCGCCCGCCGCGCGCAGAAGACGCCGCCTTCGCAAGGCGGCTGGCACATGTTCCACACCTGGCACGCAGGCGCCGACTGCATCAACCCGGCCGCCTACACCGCGCTGCGGGCCAATGGCGACAAGGCCTGGTTCGGCTGGCCGACCAGCGAGCCCGTGGAAAAGGAGATCACCAACTGGTTCGCCGCCAAGTCGCTCGACGAGGAGAAGGCGGTTGCCGCGCGCATCAACAAGGCCGCGCTCGACGACGTCGTGTTCGCGCCGACCGGCTTCTTCCTCGGCTACACCGCGTGGCGCAAGAACGTCTCCGGCGTGACCAAGGGGCCGATCCCGCTGTTCTGGGGCGTGTCGAAGACGGCGTAAAGCGAAAGACGTCTCATGCTCGCTTATGCGCTCCGACGAGTCCTGTCGACGCTGCCGGTGATGGCGATCGTCGCGCTGTTCGTCTTCAGCCTGCTGTACATCGCGCCGGGCGATCCGGCCGTTGTCATCGCCGGCGACCAGGCGAGTCCGGCCGACGTCGAGCGCATCCGCGCCAATCTCGGACTGGACCAGCCATTCCTGGTCCAGTTCGGCAGTTGGGTGTGGCGTCTGCTGCACTTCGATCTGGGCACCTCGATCTTCACCAACCTGCCGGTGTCGGCCCTGATCGCCCAGCGGATCGAGCCGACCTTGTCACTGATGATGGTGACCCTGGTCCTCACCATCATCGTCGCGGTGCCGCTCGGCGTCATCGCTGCGTGGAAGGCAGGGACGTGGATCGACCGCATCATCATGGCCTTTGCCGTGTTCGGCTTCTCGGTGCCGGTGTTCGTGGTCGGCTACATCCTGGCCTACGTGTTCGCGCTGAAGTTCGACTGGCTTCCGGTGCAGGGCTACACGCCGCTGGCCCAAGGCGTCTGGCCGTGGCTGCAGAACCTGATCCTGCCCGCGGTCGCGCTCGGCTGCGTCTACATCGCGCTGATCGCGCGCATCACCCGCGCCGCCATGCTCGAGGTGCTGCAGCAGGACTATATCCGCACCGCCCGCGCCAAGGGGCTGGGGCAGGGCGGCATCCTGTTCATTCATGCGCTGAAGAATGCCGCGGTGCCGATCGTCACCGTGGTCGGCATCGGCATCGCGCTTCTGATCGGCGGCGCCGTCGTCACCGAGAGCGTGTTCGCCATTCCGGGTCTCGGCCGGCTCACCATCGATGCGATCCTGCGCCGTGACTATCCGGTCATCCAGGGCATCGTGCTCTTGTTCAGCTTCGTCTACGTGCTCGTCAATCTCCTGATCGACATCACCTACACCCTAGTCGACCCGAGGATCCGCTATTGACCGCCACGACATCCATTTCGCCGCCGCCGGGCCTCGTCGTCGCGCCTGTCCTGCCGGACCTGATGGCCGCGCCGAAGATCCGGCGCGGCGCCATCGGCTTCCTGCGCAACCATCCGACGGTGGCGATCGGCGGCGCGCTGCTGCTGCTGCTCGTCATCATCGGCGTGTTCGCGCCATTCCTCTTCACCGTCGATCCCACCGCGATCGCGCCGGCCAAGCGCACGCGGCTGCCGTCGGCGGATTTCTGGTTCGGCACCGATGCGCTCGGCCGCGACATCTATTCCCGCGTGCTCTATGGCACCCGTGTCTCGCTCACGGTTGGCCTCGCGGTGGCGCTTGGCGCCTCCTTGATCGGGCTCACCATCGGCCTCGTCGCCGGCTTCGTGCGCTGGGCCGACGGCGTGCTGATGCGCTGCATGGACGGGCTGATGTCGATCCCGCCGATCTTGCTGGCGGTGGCGCTGATGGCGCTGACGCGCGGCAGCGTCGGCAACGTCATCCTCGCCATCACCATCGCCGAGATCCCGCGCGTGGCGCGGCTGGTGCGCGGCGTCGTGCTGTCGTTGCGAGAGCAGCCCTATGTCGATGGCGCCGTCGCCTCGGGCACGCGCACGCCGATGGTCATCCTGCGCCACATCCTGCCGAACACGACCGCGCCGATGCTGGTGCAGGCGACGTATATCTGCGCCAGCGCCATGATCACCGAGGCCATCCTCTCCTTCATCGGCGCCGGCACGCCGCCGACCATTCCGTCCTGGGGCAACATCATGGCCGAGGGCCGCGCGCTGTGGCAGGTCAAGCCCTACATCGTGTTCTTCCCGGCGGCGTTCCTGTCGGTCACCGTGCTCGCGGTGAACCTGGTCGGCGACGGCCTGCGCGACGCGCTCGACCCGCGCATGGCGAAGAGCCCATGAGCAGCGCAGTCAGAGATCGCCGGGAGCTCAAATGATGCCATTGCTCGAGGTCGAGAACCTGCAGGTGCATTTCCGCACCCCCACCGGCATCAACCGCGCCGTCGACGGCGTGTCGTTCCACGTCAATCCCGGCGAGACGCTCGCCATCGTCGGCGAATCCGGCTGCGGCAAATCCGTCACCTCGATGTCGATGATGCGCCTGATCCCGGAGCCGCCCGGCAAGATCGCCGGCTCCATCCGCCTCGAGGGCAGGGAGATCCTGACGCTCTCCGACCGCGAGATGCGCGCGCTTCGCGGCAACGACATCTCGATGATCTTCCAGGAGCCGATGACCAGCCTCAACCCGGTGCTGACGGTTGGCCGCCAGATCGGCGAGACCTTGCGGCTGCATCAGGGGCTCGACCAGGCGCAGGCGGAGGCGCGCGCGGTGGAGATGCTGACCCTGGTCGGCATCCCCGAGCCGGCACGGCGCGTGCGCGAATATCCGCATCAGCTCTCCGGCGGCATGCGCCAGCGCGTGATGATCGCGATGGCGCTCGCCTGCAATCCAAAGCTCCTGATCGCCGACGAGCCGACCACCGCGCTCGACGTCACCATCCAGGCGCAGATCCTCAAGCTGATGCTGGAACTGAAGCAGCGCGTCGGCGCTGCGATCATCCTGATCACCCATGATCTCGGCGTCGTTGCCGAGGTCGCCGAGCGGGTGATGGTGATGTATGCGGGCCGCAAGGTCGAAGAAGCGCCGGTGAGGGAGCTGTTCCGCAGCCCCCGCCATCCCTACACGCAGGGCCTGCTCGGCGCGCTGCCGAAGCTCGGCTCGTCGCTGTCGGGCGAGATCAAGCGGCTCGCGGAGATTCCCGGTCAGGTGCCGGACCTCAAGCAGCGCATCGAGGGCTGCGTGTTCGCCGGCCGCTGCGCGCTCGCCACCGATGTGTGCCGGCAATATGCGCCGGGGCTGGAGCAGAAGGCGCTGCACCACATCGCTGCCTGTCACTTCGCCGCCAAGGAGCAGGCCGCCGCATGAGCGCTCCCTTGCTGCAGGTCAACGACCTCAAGAAGCATTTTCCGATCCGCAGCGGCCTGTTCGGCCGAGCCAAGAGCCGGGTGCACGCCGTCGACGGCGTGTCGTTCGAGATCGCGCGCGGCGAGACCCTGTCGCTGGTCGGCGAATCCGGCTGCGGCAAGTCGACCGTCGGCCGCGCCATCCTGCGGCTGTTCGACATCACGGCCGGACAGATCGTGCTCGACGGCCTGCGCATCGACGATCTCGGCCCGCACCGCCTGCGCGAGATGCGCCGCCGCGTGCAGGTCGTGTTCCAGGATCCGTTCTCCAGCCTCAATCCGCGGATGCGCATCCGCGACATCCTCGCCGAGCCGATCAACAATTTCGGCCTCGCCAAGACTGCGGCCGAGCGCGATGCGCGCATTGCTGAGCTGATGGAGATCGTCCGGCTGCCGCGCGACGCCGTGAACCGCCGCCCGCACGAATTCTCCGGCGGCCAGCGCCAGCGCATCGGCATTGCGCGCGCGCTCGCCGCCAAGCCTGATCTCATCGTTTGTGACGAGGCGGTGTCGGCGCTCGACGTCTCCGTCAAGGCGCAGATCGTCAACCTGCTGCAGGATTTGCAGCGCGAGTTCGGCCTCGCGCTCCTCTTCATCAGCCACGACCTCGCCATCGTCGAGCACATGACGCACCGCGTCGCCGTGATGTATCTCGGCCGCATCGTCGAGCTCGCCCCGCGCCGCCAGATCTTCGCGTCCCCCGGCCATCCCTACACCAGGGCGCTTCTCTCAGCCGTCCCAATTCCCGAGCCCGGCGCCGAGCGCACCCCGATCATTCTCAAGGGCGATGTTCCCAGCCCCGTCAACCCGCCCAAGGGCTGCCGCTTCAACACCCGCTGCCCGCTCGCATTCGACCGCTGCCGAGTGGAGGCACCCGAGCTGCGTCTGAAGGGCGAGGACCAGTGGGTGGCGTGCCATCTGGAGAATGTGTAGTTGTAGTCGTGTAGGCGCTACGCGGCGAAAGCCGCGCAGCGACGTGCCCACCGCCCGGTGCGAATGACAGCTTGACGCACGAGACCGTCGGGCCGATCGTCGTTGCAAGCGCAGCGAAGCAATCCAGAATCGTTCCGCGGCGGCAGTCTGGATTGCTTCATTGCGCTCGCCATGACGGGGGAGAGATGGTGCGCTTCTCGCGCGGATCTGGCGGATCTGTCTGGGTGCGGCGCGTAGCCCGGATGAGCGATAGCCGGCGCGCGGGACGCGCGTCGGCGCCAGCGACATGCGGGGTCTCACGTGCCGTGTCGGTGAACCCGGATGTCGCTGCGCTCATCCGGGCTACGTGACGACTGATCCGCGTCTCCGCTCTCCCGCCAACCTCCGTTGTCGTCCCGCGCAAGCCACGACGGCGCGAAGCGGCGGCGGGGCGCCGACCCGGGACCTATCCTCCGTAAAGAAAGGCCGCTGGGCTGCGGGCGTCGGGCCATCTCATGTCACCAATCCCCCCGTGGTTATGGGTCCCTGCGTACGCCGGGAAGACAGCGGAGTTTTTGGAGGCTGCGAGACTCTGCGGCGAGCGGCCGCGATGCGCGTGGGGGACCCTGCGACCCATCGGCCGCACCGGCCTCGTCAATCGACGGCACGCGGCCCCGTCTCCAGCGATGGAAGGCGGCATCGCTGCGCCGCGTGCCGGCGCTGCACCCCATGTTTGAGGAACGGTACCACAGCCGTGCCCGGTTCCGACCAGCCGTCGGCTCACCGGGGTACGGCCTCGGCCGCTTTAGGCTGCAAGCGATCGACTGAATTTCGTCCAATAGAACGTCGCAAAGCGCGATCTGCGACAACAGGGTGGCCTCTGTCGATTGGAGCGACGTCGGCCGATCGAGGCGCAGCTTTGCTGCGCGGAGTCTACTTAGCGATTTCAATACAGCCTGATTGGACAGGTCGCCGCCTCGAATATCGGTCATTTTTTTCTGCACCACGACTACACCAGACCCGTCGCATCAGGACCGATTTGGTTCAAAGCAATCGGTATGCCACGAAGGGGGCCGGGAGCGGACAACGCGACCTTGCGGGTTCCTCCGGCGTCTGCAAAGCAGCGCCCAGGGACATCAATTGGCGGTTTGCAGTCGGTTCCGAATTTAGAACCTGGCACGTTGAGTTGACGCTTTGCGTGCCTGATTGGCAACTTATCGCTTTTGGTCGAGCGATTGGCGACCTGCTGATAACGTATTGCAGTCGTGCCGGACTGGAAGATGATCGCTGTGCCCGGCGAGGGGATGACCTGGTGCACTGCCACTGAACTGGTAATCCCTACAAGATAAGTAATAGAATGCAACGTGACCGTCTTGATAAGCATGATAAGGACTCACCTCATATCGCCTCATATCGACAGGCGTGTGGACGTTGCCAGGCTCGCGTTGTGACAAGGTCATAAGTTCATCGCTTCGGTGACCTGCTTCGCAAGATCGAGTATCTCAAGCGCCCAGCGTCGACGGTTGGGCGGCGCTTGTCTTGATCACCTGATCCCCATTCCCTCAAAGCCGTCGAGCAGCACGCGAACGACGCCCGCTCAAGCTTGAGAGCCAATCATGAGGACTGTGTCCCATAGGAAACGTGAGACACTGGCGGTGTGCCAGTGGGCAGGATGATCACCGCCTCGTCCAGCACGGACCTCATGAGTTCCACGTCGTCGGGCCGAAATACTGGTCCCGTGCCGCCACATTCGTCTCCTCTCTTGCGGCCGCAGAGAAGACCTGCGGCCTGTTCATCTCAACGAGATTGAAGCGCGTCGCGCGGCGATTTTGAAGTCATTCTCAAGTCCAATCTCTGCAAACTTTGCTCAGAATTAGCTGCATCACTAGCCAATTACCCTTTCGAATTAACATGTGAGAAACGGGAACCTGATGGAACCGCGGCGCCTGCCGCCTGACGAAGGTGTTTCGGAGGTTGACCTGGATCAGCCCGGAAGACGTACGCTCCATTATTCACACAAGCCATATAAGTGGGGACCGATCCTCCGATGAACCTCGACCGATCCGTGAGCCTGCTGAGCCGCGCTCCCGTCATTCGTACAGACGATCCGGAGGCGATGGAGCACGCGTTGCGTACGGTCTACGGGGCAACTGGCTTCGCAGTCTCCAAAGCAGATGGCTTCCAGGGGGGCAACTACCTTCAGCTTGCGAGCATCGGCCTTGGCTTTTGTGCATATGGCGGCGCAAGGTCAGTCGTCGAGTTCCCGGAGGGCGACTTCGCGCGCCTGCAAATTGGCCTCAAAGGCAGCGCTGCGACCATTCTAAATGGCACGGCGATCGCGGTAACCGAGCGGCAGTCCTGCATAGTGGCGCCGGGAGAGCCCAACAAGATTGTGTTCGAGCCAGGTTATGAGCAGCTCATTCTTCGAATAAGCGCGAGGGCGTTGGAGCAGACATTGACGACGCTGCTCGGTGCAAAGCCAGCCGGTGTCCTCAAGTTTGATCCCATAGCGGCTGCGGTGCAGCCGAACGCGCTGGTCTTGCGCGATCTGGCGATGTTCCTCGCTCATCAGTTGGATGCGGCGGCGACAGAGCTGCCACGCACGGTGCTCGTCGAACTGGAGCAGGCTCTCATCGTTTCCTTCCTGTCGGCTCACCGCCACAACTTCAGCGAGCTGTTGGAGAGAGCCGAAAAGGACGTCGTGCCGCGCATCGTCCGGCTGGCCGAAGAGTACATCGAGGCCTCTTGGGACCGCGCCATCACGATCGAGGAGCTGGCATCGCAGACAGGCGTCAGC
>NZ_JAUEUE010000013.1:0-256562 GCF_032485055.1 Bradyrhizobium sp. SZCCHNRI20481 | reverse complement strand
TGTCCGTCATACAAGCCGTTCGAACTGGTGTAGTTGGTCTGACTGATCGCAAACAGACCCGGAATCGGCGGAAATGCGGAGATGAACACCCCGGGCGAGCCCGCCGGGTAGTTCGTAGTCCCGTTCTCGGCGGCCCACGCGCCCCGGATCAGTCCGACCATTATCAATGCTACGGACACGGGCCGCATCAGTCCTGTTCTCATGGATCCCCCCTTTTTAGCGGCGCGTTCTTCTTCGAAACGAGCTTGCGCCCGTCGACCTTCGTCCTGGCGACGCGCCCGCGCCGTCCGATCGCGTCATTGATGAGCGATCGCGGAACATTCGTAAAATTGATCGTTTTGATCCGAGCTATTCACAGTCTCGATGTGCCGGCCTCACGGGCGTCGATTGATGTCGCGCTCCTTGGTTCGAGCAGAGTGAGCAACCACGGGCACGTCACCGACGACATAATCGATCTCACCCACCGTGTTGAAGATTGCCCGTACGAGGCCTGCAGTTCAGGCCTTGGATCAAACACAACCATAGATTGTTGGCGGCAGGCGCATAGGGCTCGAACCTAGGACCCGCTGATTAAGAGGCATATGACTTGCCAGCAACTTCCATGGTCATTCCACCAATGACGATTCCATGACGTCGGGCCACGCTGCTGGATGAGAGGCCGCATGGCGGATTCAAAATCAGTTTGATGATGCAACGATATCAAAGCCATTTTGGCAAATCGTCGAGACGAACTGCCGCAATATCAATCGGTTGTTTGCCTTCTCAATGAACGCGTCGTATCCCGACGCGCGGCGCGATCGGTTCAGCAGGCCGGCTGTTCGCGTTGATGGCGAAAAAACGCTGCGCTTGCAGACCGCTTTTCAAGTGCTGGCTGGATCAGTCTTCTCATCGTCAATCAATACGTGTATTCGCTGACACTCTCGTCTCCTACCCAGGACGTCGGGGCCGCCGGCTTCTGGCCGTTCATTATCGTTCGGTCGCGTTTGATGGCAGCGAGAGCCGCCCAGCAGAGGAATCGGTGAATGGGTTTCGCCACAGCTTTCTTGATGTCTGCGGCCGATTACCAGAGTCGTACGGCAGACATTCGACGCACCGCTCCGACCAGATTGCCATTCAATCTGCAAAAAACCATTCCAAGGAAACCAGAACGGTTGCATTCCTATACCGTCACTGCTAATCATCCGCAGAGGTTGTAGGGCATGTCGAAGAAGCGACTCTCCAATTTTTTTGTGCACGACCGCGCGGGCGAGACGAGGAATTTCTGAACGGAACGTCGGGAGGAGGTGCGCTGGTTGAATGTGTGGCGACTCGCGAACTTCTAAGGTGACTGTCCGGACGAGAGATATCCGTCAGCTATCGGCAGTATCCTGACTACTTTGCGTTCGAGACAGAAGGCAATGTTTGAGATCCCTCAGGCCTATGGCGAAGCTATCGCTGATGCTACTAGCATCGACAGCCTACTCGAGCTGCTTCTAGCCTCCACTGAGCGCTTCGGAGTGACCGGCGTCTTTATCGCTGACCTGCCGAGCCGAATGGAAATCCTCGAGCCTCATATCCAGCTACGTGGCTGGAATGATGCCTGGATCAGATATTATAATGAGAGAAATTATGTCCATATAGACCCGATTGCCCAACTGCTTCGGGAAAGAGCGACGCCGTACGTCTGGAGCGAGGAGTGTGCGGTTCAGCCGCTCACCGCAAAACAACGAAAGCTCATGGACGAAGCAAGGGACGCAGGACTGATTGACGGCTTCACGGTCCCCATCCACGGTCCGCAAATGCGCACAACCTGCGTATCGTTTGCGACGGGCGCCAAGCCGCTGCAGCGAAGCGATCGGCACAATCTTCATTTCATGGCGTTACTCAGTCATCAGCGTGTCGACCAAATGATACACGCGAAAAGACCTGCAACGGCGAAAGAGGAGCGAGCGTGCGTGCTCGCGCCGCGCGAACTGGAATGCCTACATTGGGCGATGCACGGCCTGAAATCCAAGGAAATCGCCTTTGAGGCTCGTCTTTCCAAGCGAACCGTCGATCAATATCTTCGCAACGCGATGTCGAAGCTTCGCGCCGGCAGCCGAACAGAGGCCGTCCGCATCGCGATATTGAACGGTTCGCTAAAGCCGGTATGAAGTAAATACTGTACTAGAACGGCATCGCCAATACTTCTGCAAAATGATCGGTTGGTCTCCCTACCCGAGGAGACCATGATGATATTTGCGTTCTACGAGGATTCAAAACTGGCGACCCCCAGCCTTATGGATGAAATCTACGATCTTAGATATAGGATCTTCGTGGAAGCGCTTGCGTGGTCAAGCCTTGTCAAGCCGGACCGGCGCGATCGGGACCAGTTTGATGGTGATGATGCGCTGCATGTAGTTGATATCCACGACGGACGGGTGATGGCGTACTCGCGGCTTCTTCCGACGACCAGGCCGCATCTCCTGTCGCACGTGTATCCGGAGCTGGTGCGGGGGCGATCATATCCGAAGGCGCCGGACATCTTCGAATGGACCCGTCTTTGCGCCAGGTCCGAGATTGGAGACGGTGACGTTCTAGCCTCGCGTCGACTGATGGTCGCCATAGCAGAGATATGTCAGTACCTCGGCATCACGGGTCTTATCGCGCAATCCAAGCCGGGTTGGGTACGGCGGCTGAACCGGCTTGGATGGAATGCGCAACCACTCGCCGATCCCGTGGTCTTTGATGGGCGACCGACCCTTGCGTTGGAGGCGAGAGTCTCTGACCGTACGGTATCTACATCGCGCAAATGCTTGGGAATCGACACTGACATCTTAGACCAACCATCCCTCCGAGACCTCGCCGCTTCCAAAGCAAAACGTCACATCTGCGCAGGACCGCTGCGCAGGATCGGGGTACTTCACGCGCTACGAGAGATTGTACCCGAGCCGTTGGATCTATGCTCCTTGCAGGTGGACGGCGCCAACCGCACCTACAGCGCGGCGACCCCGGTGACCTAACCAGACCTGTCATTCCGGGCCCAAGTTGCCTTCTGGCTGTTGGCTACAGCGAGCCGCCCGCAAGCACCTGCAGGCGGTAAGCCCCGTCCAAGGACGAGAGCTCGGCAGTTCGAGTGCCGATCAGCAGTTTGCGGTCCGCCGCGCCAAGAGCGTGCCGAGCCAGCGTTCGCGCTGACAGCTGTGCGATCGACGATCGTCACCGCGGAATGACTGGGTGCATTTGCCGATACTTCGCTCTCGGGCGGCAGGAAGCGCGCGGGCTGACTGCGATTGTCGCACCGGACGGCAAGCCGGGCGCGATCGTCTCGGACAAAGTACCGAGCTCACCCGCAGCGTCATGATGAACCGGATGCAGAGATCCGCGACGAGTTCTTGAACGAAACGCTGTTCTTCGACCTTGCGGTTCGGCTCGCTGACAACAACAACCTGCAACCGCATTCATCCAGCACAGCAATTCGCCCAGCCGCTATTGCGGAACGCACATCAAGAGCCGCATTGCCAACCGGCGACCCACCTCGCGGGATACGACCTCTCACGCCGACTTTCGACAGAAGTATACCCCCGTGAGAACCAATCCAACCGCAGCAAAAATGCTCATCGAAAGCTGTTCTCCCAGAAAGATCACGGCTATCAAGAGTGATACGATCGGCTGTCCGAACTGCAGAGGCGCAATCGCCGAGACGCCTCCCTTGTCCAAAGCCCAGAACCATGCGGCGAATCCGATCAAGGTGCAAAAGACCGCAAGAAAGAACAGGGCCCCTCCTCCGACGACCGTCACCCCGGAGATCGCCTCCAGGACAGAGGGCAACAGCGGCGTCACAAGAGCAGCACCGAAGATGATCGACCATGCCGTCGCTCCGAACAGGCCAATTCGCGCAGATGCGCGAGCGCCTGCCACATATCCAATGCTGACCGTAATGGTGCCGATGAGAACGATGACGTCGCCCACCATTGTTCCACTGCCGAAGACATCGCCGTTCGAACGAGCGCCGATCAGAAACGTCTCACCACACAATGCCATCGCACTTCCGATCAGCCAAAGAGTGCGGGGAAATGTCCGGGACAGCACATGCTGGATGATGGATGTAAACACCGGAGCGCAAGCCAAGATGAGAGCCGCGTGCGAAGTCGACGTTCGCGAGAAGCCCAGACCCTGCAGAAAGAACGAGCCACCGAACCCGATCACACCGTTGATCGCAACGGCGATCCAACCTCCCCTATCGGTCGGAAGCGGCGGCCGAAGCAGGAGAACCATTGGTAGGAGGAAGACCGCGGCCAGGAGAAGTCTGGACGGCCCGATCAACGATGAGGGCATGTCATGGGCGACCAGTACCGTCGCGGCCGGAGTCGTTCCCCAAAACATGACTGCGATCAGCCCCGAAACATAGGGACTTGATCGACTGGACCCTGAGTCAACCGGCGGCAACGGCGCGCCCGAGGAATCGGCTTCCGTATCACCCGATTTGACCAAAGATGCTTCCTCGACCGCCATGTGACTGCCTGTCAGCCCTACGGAATAAATCTCATGAGAGTCGCGCCTTCACGCTGCAAGGCCAACTCATCGCCAGCCAGCGTGATCGACTCGCCTTCGTTCCAAAGCGGCGTCAGGTTTCCGTAAAAGCGCGAGAAGATATGGCCAGATTGGCCGGTCGCGGTCATGAAGCGGGACCGATCCGGATCGCCGAGATCATATAGGGCTCTAAATGTCGGAACGTGTTTCCGCTCGAACGGGCGATCATGGTGCGGCTGCAGAGCACCTCCGCTGTTGAGCGTATACAGGTCCCCGCCACTTCCGACGCCAAGCTCGCTCAATGACCTGAAGATCGGTATCCGCGAGTAGAAGACGTGCGAAAGCGTCGAGATGTGCTCGTCACCCCACCGCCATTTCGTCAGGTCAGATCCGCGGCGCCTCGAGAGCAGCGCCATAGCTTCTTCGAGAGCCCGCGTCAGACATGCACGACATTCCAGATCCGTCTCTTCGCCCGAAGCGCACCATTTGGGATGCTCCAGGATAAGCTTCCTGAGGAGCGAAGCCGCACATGGCCCGACATACTCAAGCTTCACCTTCGCCTTGTCATCGATCAGCATTCGTCGGAGCGCCTGCATCCACCCGTTGAAAATGAGCGGTTCTGCCCAGTCCTTGTGCATCGTGCCGTCCCACTTCGAGAGCAGCGCGAGGGCTTGCCGTCCCAGTGGACTGGACGGGGTTGCTCGAAGCAAAATCGGCAGAAGGTCCTGAGCGGCGAGAGATAGAATGTCGGCCTGCATTTCGGCAGATGTTTCCAGCGAGTGCAATCTGATGTTGTCGAAAAACTGCTGGACTCTTTGTGTCCGATACGGCTCTTCCCAATCGCATCCCATAAAGACATCGTGCCCACACCAGGCCGGTCGACCATTCGCATTATGGATATAGCCACAGGCCGGATTGAACGAGTGCGGCATCTGCTCGAACGGAACGTAGCCTGACCAGTCTGCATCACCTGTTGATCCCGCCGCGGGATGCAGGCCATATTCCGACTTGCGCACTGGGACCCGCCCGAGACTCATGACTCCGATATTGCCGGCGACGTCGGCGTAGAACATGTTCTGCGCAGGCGTTTCGTACAGCCGCAGACTATCCTTGAACTCCTCCCAATTCCGCGCCCGATTGAGCTTCAGAAACGCCTCGGCAGTGCGGTCACAATCTCCGAGCCCGCTGAAGGATAGCGCGATGACGCCATCGCTGCCCGCCAGCGCGGCAAGACGCGGGACAGCATCGGATAGCACCGGGCCATGCCGCGACTTGCGGATGGCGAATTTGACGTCGGGCCGACCTCGGACTCGAATCGTCTCTTCATGCCTGTCAAATGCGTGAGAGCCAGCCTGCGCAAGATATTTGGTCGGATCCGACGGATCCAGAGTTTCCACGAACAGATCCTGAACGTCGGACATCGCCGCCGTGGTTCCCCAGGCGATGCTCTCGTTCTGTCCAAGCAGGATCATCGGTACGCCTGGTACTCCGGCTCCCTTCACCCATCCTCCGGGGGTGACGATCCGGCATAAAAACCAGAGCACCGGCGACGACACGTCAAGATGCGGATCGTTCGCGAGGAGCGGGTGGCCGCTGGTGGTTCGCTCGCCGGCGACGACCCAAGCATTTGAAGCGCCATTGGCCAATCCGAGCAGCGCTCCCATCTTGTCTGAAAAGTCGGATTGTCCGCGCGAGCCACCAGACCCACCCGATACCAATGGTCCGGTCTTGCCCCGCATGGGATCCGGATAAAACGGGCCGGCATCGACCGTTCCGATTCTGCTGGTCAACTCGGCTCGATTCAGCTCGGCGAGATAGTTCCGGCTCATTTGCCAAGCCATGAGCTTGCCCCACACGACTGAATCAATGGGAGACCATGGCTCCGGCCGGATTCTCAACCAGACCATCTCAAACGGCAGTTTGCTTCGGTGGGTCGACAAGAATGCATTGACGCCGTCCGCATAGGCCGAAAGCGTGGATTGAGTTTCCGGCGCAAGCGCGGCAAAGCTGGTCTTGGCCAGTTGGTAGAGACCTAGAACACGAATGATTTTGTCTGTGTCGACGAACTCCGCCCCGAAGATTTCGGAAAGTCGCCCCTGTCCAGCACGTCGGTGAATTTCCATCTGAAACAGGCGCTCGCTTGCGTGCAGGTAACCCAGGCACCGCGCGGCATCCTGAAAATTCTCCGAGAAGATATGGGGAACGCCATGCTTGTCGTGATAGATCCTGACCTCGTTCTTCAACCCGGCAAGCCTGCGTTCACCCGATCGCCTTGGCATCGCGCGCACGAAGATCGTCGCAACCAGCGCCAGCCCGAAAAGAAAACACGGCCCAACAACGCATAGCGTCCCTGTCACCACCGCGGCCGTGAAAGCAGGCATCGAAAATGAGTTGTTCAGCACGAACATCAGTCCGAGACGGCCGCCAAGCGCCGCGTCGCCTCCGCGTTCTTCTCTGACGGGGCGATATCGAGGCGAAGGCTCGGATCTCCCATCAGCAGGATCGGCTCATCGCCCAGGCACTCCTCGCGGACCAATCGGACTGATTGTCCGATCGCATAGCCAACCTTGAGAAATTCTGAAATGGCCGCTACGGCAGCTCGGCATATCCTGGCGGGCACGATGAGCAAATGATACGGGCCAATCGCGACGACGGTCATTTCTGGTCCACCGGCGAGGCTCCACAAACCTGGGCCGAGCCCACGACCGCACGCGCCTGTCGGCGCCTCGTACGACACAAGACCCACCGGATGGACCGCGATCGCCACTTGTGTTGGTCCAATGAAGTTCAGATACGAGCCGAGCAACGTGGACGAGAGAGCCGGCAGGTCCGCGGCGGTCAGGAGCCCGATAGCGCATCGGCGTTGCGCTGCCGATAAAACCGCCTTCGACAGTGCCCGATCAGCCGGTCCGATAATGGCCGTCACGCTCGATACGGACGGTGGGCAGAGAGAGGGCAGTTCCCCCCAATCGTTCAACTCGACCAGACGCTTGCAGGTCAGGACAGCGTATAATCGCGCCAAGACCAACGCCTCCGAGTCGACAAGAACCGCCACCAGGGTCTTGGACGAAAACCGAGCATTCAGATGCGCGAACCGACTGCCCGCGGTGATGGTCGTGCGATCCGGGCAGGCAGGGCGAGTGGGAGATGCTGTTGAAGTTGCCGAAAAGAATTCATCGTCATCTGACCGCACCTCGACTGTCCTCAGATGACGCGTAAACGCCTCATCGTGCGGCAGGTCGATCACCCGGTCGGGACGAGCCAGATACGGCAGATGCCCAGGGATCAGATCCTTTTCGAGAAGGGTCTCGAAAGTCGCCCCGAATGCCGACGCGGTGTCACACCGATGAAACACGGTGTCGAACACCCATGTCAGATCGCTCTCGGTCCACGGTTCAAAATGAGCCGCCGCGCGTTCTGAAAGACTCTCCTCCGCCGCTGCATTGACACCAATGTCGTAGCGCATCGGTGTCCAGTCGCAGACAAATCCTGGCTTCTTGAACTTTCCTCCGATGGGAACGCACCCCATCGCCTGATACATCATCAGATTTGCGTCGGACGAATCCGCCCTGATTGACCTGATCCCATTTCGCTTCATGAGCAGAATAATGGCTCCGAACAACAGCCGCAGATGCGCTTTCCGGCGGTATTGCGCCGCGAGGCATAGGTAGCTGACATAGTACTCCTGCCAATCTCGGATGTAGGCAAGACGAACAGCACCTATCAAACGGTTGCCCGCAAGCAAAACGACATTCTTCGAATACCAATCGAAAATGACGTCGTGATAGGATCGCTCCTGAATCCCAAGCTCATCGCAGAACACCTTGTCCCGCAGAGACCTAAGCGCGGCAAAATCGTCGGGGCGTCCGAAGCGGAGCTTGATATCATTCGTGACGTCGGCCTCGTCCGTCATGACGGAACCCCTGTCGGAAACACCTTGTCGATGTCGACGGAGCCATATTTCTTGTCCGCTACCGCGTCACCGCCGCAGCTTCCGCGCCGCATATCAACCCATGGAAGTGTTGGAAGCTCGCCCCCGCTTCGCTCTACGTAGCCGTAGTGCTTGTAAGACGTGTAGACGCGAAGAAAGTAGATCCAGAATGACGGAACGTTACAAATGAATTTGAACAGACCTATGCGCCGGATCTGCTCGAGTGGCGGTCTCTGGACCTTGAGCAGCATCTTCCCATAGAGATGGCAGAACTCCTTGATATCGAGCCTTGTGGGGAGCACGGCGTGCTGAAAATCGTAGTACGTCGGGTTCTTGTAAATGAGCGCGTCTTCGTTCTTGGCGTAGTCTGTCGTCCCCGGCATCGGCGTCGCTACAGTGATGTTCGGGATATCGACTTTTCGGCTGCGGATGTAGCTCGTCAAGTTTTCGAACTGTTCTCTTTTGTAGTCGACACCGACGATAAACAGGCCTTCGATCAAGACTTCATGCTTCTTGAGAATCTCGATGGCCCTGTCGTTGTGCGCCACGGAGCTGCCCTTTTCCATGGCACCGAGCTCGGAGTCGGAATAGCTCTCCAGACCCATCCGAAGGCGCTTGAGCCCAACCCGCGACCACAGCGCGACCAGGCTCGGGTCTCTGACAATCGCGTCCGCCCGACTGTAGAACAAGTACTCCTTCTTGATGCCCGCCCGAAGGATCGCTTCACCAATGGCGTGCGCCCGGCGCCCGTCCCCGAAGAAGTGGTCGTCTGTAAATATGACATACGGCTCCTCGATCGTCTTGAGGTACTCGACGATGTATTCCGGACTCCACGTTAGATACTTTCCGAGGTTCGGCCGCCACAAGTTGCAGAACGAGCATCTTGCGGGACATCCCATGGACGTCCTCAGGGCAGCAACCGGCTTCCACCAGAGGTGATAGTATCTGCCCTTATACTTGCCGAGGATGCTTCGGTCCGGGAGGGGGAGGCTGTCGAGATCGAAGGACTTCGGAACGACCGCCTTGCCGTTCGAGAAGAATTTGCCGTTGTCCTGCCAGGCAACGCCTGCCAGATCAGCTACGTTACGCTCGCTTTCCCGGCAGCGCAGGATCAGATCCCGGAAAGAGAGATAAGCCTCTCCCATCATGACGTAGTCAATGTTGGGGTCCGCAAAGTCGGACGGACTTAGGCTAGCATGATGCCCCCCTACCGCAACGATGATCGACGGGTCGATCTGCTTGACCAGCGCCGCCTGCATCCGCACGAGGTCGACATGCATCGTCCAAGACGTGAATCCGACGAAGTTTGGACGCAGGCGCCTTATCGTCTCGAGCAGGGCCAACGGGCGGCGATCAAGGCGCTGATCCAGCAGAGAAATGTCCACCTCATCCTTGTCCAGCATGGACGCCAGCACTTCGTACTGGATGGGTTCGACAATATAGATCCGGTCGTCTGCCAGATGAATTGGATGATAGTGCTGCGTTACGAACAGGATCTTGTACTTGGAATGCGTCATGTATCCGCCCTCGCCATGCCTGATGCCGCATCGTCACGACGCGCGGTGCGTTCGCCTTTACTCCGCCGGAACCGACCGCTGATTCGTCATGTCTTTCGGATTGACCGCGTTGTCCGTCATGCCAACGATCGGAGATCGCGCGGCCCGTTCATCGTACGGAAGCTCGAGAGACGCCCAGACATCAGAGAGAGCGGCGACCAGCAGGTCGATGTGCACGTCTCGATGGGCCGGTGTCGGAGTCAGACGAAGCCGCTCCGTGCCCTTGCTCACAGTCGGATAATTTATAGGCTGAACATATATCCTGTGTCGTTCCAACAGCATCTGGCTCGCGGCGGTACATTTCTGCGCGTCGCCTACCACGACCGGGATGATATGCGATTCATTGGCCATGACCGGCAGGCGCGCGGCCTGGAGCGCGCGCCGGACCCTGCGCGTCACCGCCTGCTGTTGGTCGCGTTCGGCCTTGGACCGGCGCAGATGACGTACCGCCGCCGTTGCGCTCGCGGCGACGTTTGGCGGCATCGTCGACGTGAAGATGAACGACGGCGCATAGCTTCGGATTGAATCGACGATCGATGCATTTGCGGCGACATAGCCGCCAAGCGATCCGAACCCTTTGGCGAGCGTACCTTGAATGACGTCGATCCGATCTGCGAGGCCGTCTCGATCGCAAATGCCCCCACCTTGAGGTCCATACAGCCCCACCGCATGAACTTCGTCGATGTAGGTCATGGCACCGTAGCGTTCAGCGAGAGCAGCGATCCCGCCGATGGGCGCAATACTGCCGCTCATCGAATAGAGACTTTCAAATACGATGAGTTTTGCGCGATTGCGGGGCTCCGCGGCAAGCAGCTGCTCAAGATGCCTCACGTCGTTATGACGCCAGATCTTCTTCTCGCATCTCGAGCGGCTGATACCCTCAATGATCGAGTTATGGTTGTCCGCGTCTGAAAATATCACGCAGTCCGGCAACAGAGTCCCGATGGTGGAGATTGCTGCGAAGTTCGATACCCAGCCTGACGTGAAGACGAGCGCCGCCTCCTTTCCATGCAGACTGGCCAGCTCCTGCTCCAACTCTACGATTTTTTGGTGCGTGCCGGAGATGTTCCTTGTTCCTCCCGCGCCCGTGCCAAAGCTCCGGGACGCTTCCGTGGACGCTTCGATCACATCCGGATGCAGGCCCATGCAGAGATAGTCATTGGAGCACCAGACGGTAACGGGCTGTGGTGCTCGTGTCTCGCCCGGCGGTCGCCAGAGCGCAGTCGGCGCAGTCTCGGGATTGCGCACCAGAGTGGCAAATGTCCGATATCGCCTTTCCTCACGAAGAGCGTCGATCGCCCGGACAAATATGCCTTCATAATTCATCATCGCTGATTCCACTCTATTGAGCGAACACATCGTCGGTGAAGTCGAGGTGGCTTGAGATAGAGCTCCGAGCGGCGGTGGATGACACGGCGATTAGCAGGCAAGCAGCGCCGCGGCGAACGGCACCGACGATGAACGCCGAACAGGCGGCGTGACGTAGGGAGGATGTCCGTCGAAGACGCACTCCTTAACTTTGTGACACGATACTGAACGTCAGGGAGCCGCGTCGAACATTCGCAATATCGCGCGGCATCCTGCTTGGCTCTCGCTCACCGACGCCATCCTTTGTGATTTGTCGCCTTCAACGCGAAGCAGAGCGAGCCCAATGCCCTGTCGTCCATAGCTACCGACGACCACCGCGGGCGGCCATATCCGAAAAATACGGTATCGATACTTCCATGGCCCACAGGCACCGTACAGAACGACGGAGGCAGTCGCGACGCGCGCGATGCATAGCCGCACGTCCTCGGGCGGGGGGATCCGCCCTGGCTCTTTCAGCACCGAACTTGAGGTTGCAATGAATCTGTCAGCAAACTGCACGCCCACAGACACCGAGCTGCGCCTAGTTAGTCACATTGGCGGCCTGTCGCAAGCCGCCATCGATCAGCTGTCACAAACGTTCAGGAGCAATCACGTCGCTGTCATCGATCAGCTTCTTCCGAAGGATATGGTCGAAGCGCTCACCAGCGAAGCCAATATCCTGCTCGACCGGGAGTCGAAGCGGCGAAAGCTGACCATCAAGGAAAGCGGCAACACACCAAGAGCCTACAGCAGCGTCGGGCGTGACGCTATTTGTCAACATGACGGGATTATTCCGGCCATCTTCAATAGCGACGCGGTTCTCTCCTTCCTCCGGAAGCTCGCCGGTGAGAACATTGAACGGGTTCCTTACCGACCCGAGGAGTATATCATCAACAGCCAGTGCGAGCCTGGCGACACCCATGGATGGCATTGGGACGATTATGCCTATGCCCTCATTTTTGTCATTGAGGCTCCAGATCCGCTCCTCGGGGGACGCGTCGAGTACCTCTCGAACGTCGAATGGCAGAAAGGCTCCACTGAGCCATATCTCCGGCGGGTCCTGCAAGACAACGTCGTTCGGTCTCTCTACGTCAACAGCGGACATTGCTATTTTATGAAGGCGAATACGACACTGCATCGTGTGGCGCCCCTGACGGGATCTACCAAGAGAACCGTTGTGGTCCTGACGTTTGCGTCGCCGGAAGACATGGTGTCGGATTCCATAACGCACAACTCGATGGAAGACATCTATCCAGACGATACCAGGTCTGATGACGCAACAGTCGAGACGGCTAACGTCGAATGACGGTCGGCGTCGAAGTTGCCGGGCTTGGAACCGCTGCGTGCCTGGCGATCAGTAGCCTCATTGCCGCTGACGTCAGTCGCACCACAGGTGTTTTCGAGTTCACGAAGACGCGAATGATCTTCGCGTCTTTTTTCATGCTACCGGTGCTGTTCATCGCCGATGTTCCGCTTCGCGTGAGTGTCGCGGACGCGCTGACGCTCGCGGCATCGAGCCTCATTGGAATTGTGGTCGGCGACCTGTCTCTCATTGCCGCCATCAGCAAAATCGGGCCGAAGAAGACCAGCATCATATTCTCGTCCAACGTCGTTATCGGCGCCGTGCTGGAGGCTGCCATCTATCACAAGAGGACCACGATAGAGGCGGGAGTTGGTATTCTTCTTGTACTGACTGGGGCGTTGATCGTCATTGCCTTCAGAGGAGGCGCCGGCGCTCCCCTGAATGGACATCTCAACGCCGAACGTCAGAACACGGGCGTCGCATTGGCGGTTCTTGCAGCCGGATGCCAGGCGATCGGCACGCTGATCTCGACTCCCGTCGTAACGGCGGGAACGTCGCCCATCATGGCGACGACAATACGGTTTTGCGCAGCGTCCCTATTGTTTGTCATCATGGGCCGGACCCGCAGCGACGACATCAGGACAGACGCCAGCTCAGCCACCGTTTACGCCAAGATCGTTGTGAGTGCGCTCGTTGGAATGTGCGGCGGCCTGACGCTTCTTATGCTGGCGATCACGAGCGGAAAAATCGCAATATCGATGACATACGCGTCCTCGACGCCGCTGGTGCTCCTGCTTCTGCTCTGGCTTACGCGGGGTGAGAGACCGAATGCAAGTTCGCTCCTGGGCGCAATCACGGCAGTGGCGGGCACCGCTTTACTCATCTTCGAAGGGGCACACCAGCGATGAACGCCTTGCTCGACTATTCGGCTGTTGAGGTCGTGTCCCTGCTTAGACGCGGTGACGTGACTCCGCATGATTGCCTTGATGCGGTGGAACAGCGCGTCGGCGAGGTCAACTCGACCGTCAACGCCCTGCCGACGCTCTGCTTCGATAGGGCGCATGATCGTGCATCAAAATTGATGCAGAAGCCTCGCGACGAGCGCGGCCAACTGTCTGGCCTGCCGCTGGTCATCAAGGACCTTCAGAGAGTGTCCGGGGTTCGATCGACGGCCGGATCTCTCATATATAGCGATCATGTTCCAGCCTTCACTGATGCGGTCGTCCAGCACATCGAGGATGAAGGGGGACTTGTATTTGGAAAGTCCAACGTCCCTGAACTCGGCGTTGGATTCAATTCTCTGAATCCGGTCTTTGACCCGTGTTTGAACCCGTGGAACGTCAAATATTCGCCGGGGGGATCATCTTCCGGTTCGGCTGCTGCTCTGGCGTTGAATATGACGTGGCTTGCTCATGGCTCTGACATGGGGGGATCCTTGCGCATTCCCGCGAGCTTTTGTGGCGTTGTTGGGATGAGGCCGTCGCCGGGGCGGGTCGCGATGGCTAACCGCGCATCCGTTGATCAGACGCTAGCCGTCCAAGGCCCCATGGCGCGAAACGTCGTCGATCTTGCAATGTTCCTTGACGCCATGTCGGGCGAGACCCATAGGGATCTGCTTTCCAAACCACGTCCATTGCGGTCGTTTGCCAGCGCGGCTGAAGTCCAGAAGTTGCCGAAGCGAGTCGCCTTCTCTGCTGATCTGAACATCGGCCCTGTGGACCCCGAAGTCGCTTGCATCGTGCAAAATGCCGCGGCGCGACTTCAGGCCAATGGCGTCATCGTGGATCAGGCGTCTCCGAATCTAGATGGTGTCCAGCGATGTTTTCGAGTGATGCGTGCTTACGTATTGGCGTGCGGCCTTGGTAGCGTCCTGAGGAAGCAGGGTACGCTGGTGAGATCAACCGATATCAGGGAGAACGTGACCGAGGGGCTGAAGCTGACGATCGACCAGATGCTTGAAGCCGAACAGGCGCGGGTTCGCATCGTGCAGCATGTGGCTGATTTCTTCGAAACATATGATCTCTTGATATGTCCGTCGACAATCGTGCCGGCTCATCCGATCGATCAGCCGACCGTAGTTGAATGTGCAGGCCATGTATTCGATGGCTATTTCGACTGGACAGCGTTGACCTACGTTGCGGCCGTGGCCGGTCTTCCTGCGTTGTCGCTGCCTTGCGGTGTGACGCGGTCGGGTCTTCCAGTAGGACTGCAGGTGATCGGGCCGACAAATGGCGACCACGACGTCATTTCCTGTGCGGCCGCCCTGGAGGACATGCTGTCGTTTCACCAACTCGCTCCTGTTCGTGGAAGGTCGGAGGCAATGGCCTTGTCCGAGAACATCCAGAGGCTGGCGTAGCGGGTCGCAGCGACGAGGACGCCCGCTTCGAGACGAAGGAGATGATATGTCATTGCGTGACGCACTGCAGCCAGGCACTCTCGATCAAGCGATACGCATCCGCAGGGCGCTGCATTCGATTCCGGAGTTAGGGTACAAGGAGCTCAAGACGTCGGCGATGGTTGTGGAGTGTCTGCAAGCGCTCGGTGCCGACGAGATACAGACCGGGATCGGCGGAACCGGTGTGGTCGGCATCATTCGCGGCATCAAAGGGACCGGCACCAGAAAGTATGTGGGGTTGAGGGCAGAGCTGGACGGCCTGGAATTGACGGAGCAGACGGGTCTTGCTTGGCAGTCGCAGAACAGCGGCTGCATGCATGCGTGTGGTCACGACGGCCACATGGCCATTCTGCTCGCTACCGCACGAGAGCTTTCAGCGAACCGTGAGTTTTCCGGAACCGTATGTTGCATCTTCCAGCCCGCTGAGGAGGGGGGAGCGGGTGCAAAAGCGATGATCGAAGATGGATTGCTTGAGAGATTCCCGCTCAGCTCGATCTATGCAATTCATAATGCGCCATGGCTTCCAATCGGAAAGATCGCCATCAATAGCGGGGCGGTGATGGCCGCGGCGGACCGAATCGAAATCTCCGTCCTTGGAGCGGGTGGCCATGGCGGAATTCCCCACCAGACGAGGGATCCGATCGTTGCCACCGCAAACATCATTTCGATGCTGCAAAACGTCGTATCGCGCTATGTGGATCCCGCGGAGGCTGCCGTCATATCTATCGGAGGCATTCACGGCGGAAGCCCTCTCAAGGGCAGCATGATTCCCGATCGGGTCGACTGTGTCGGCACGGTTCGTACATATTGTACGGACGTTCAATCGACTATTGAGAAGAAGATCCGAGATATCGTGGACCACGTCTGCGATGCCCATGATTTGACGGGATTGGTGACCTACAAGAAGCTCTATCCAGCCACGATCAATCATGCGGACCGCGCTGCTCTCGTGACCAGCGTTGCAGACAGCTTGCTTGATCAAGACGACATCCTGAGCAACGTTCGTCCGAGCATGGCCGGAGAGGACTTTTCCTTCTTTCTACAAAAGGTCCCGGGAGCATATTGCTTGATTGGTCAGGGGGCGGACGGTGCTGCCAGCCTGCACAGCCCCTCATATGATTTCGACGATCGCAATATCGAGCGTGCCGCGCTGCTGTTGAAGCGCATAGCCCTTAGGGAACTGGCGTCCACTTGATGCTCCTCAAATAGGCCGCCTGCGGCCGCTGCGCAGAAGAGCGAATACCGCGCAACGACCAAGACAACGACAGAGTCCAACATCGGCACCAAAGTGCAGGCAGATGCCTGTGGGACATTCAGCAGTTTGCTAGAGGTCGCGCTGCATGAATATGCTCAGCGGGTCAATGCCGTAACCGCCAAACGGCGGAATTTCGAAGAAGCCGTTCTTTCGATACAATGCTATCGCGGAATGCTGCAAATATCCGGTTTCCAAACGAATACAAGATAGCCCTGCCCCTCGCGAGGCCTGCACGATCGTATCCAGCAGATCTTGCGCGACCCCCAGCCCCCTATAGGCAGGATCTACATACATGCGTTTCAACTCACCATAGTCAGGTGACAAGACGAGGGCCGTGCAGCCAATCGCCCTGTCGTTGATCTGAGCGACGAAGAAAAGAGTATCGTCCTTCGCCAACTCATTCACATCGATCAAGTGGTTGCTTTCTTGCGGGTAAAGCGACGCATAATATTCGTCTGCGTCTCTGAGCATACGGACGACATCTGCGTGAAAGGGATTTCCCTTCGCGATCTCGACGCCTCCGCCCTGCTTGTTCATCTCCAGCAACTCCATTGCACCCACATCGACGTATGACGATGATATCTTTCATGTCGTAACAAGGATAGCCAACTACGCCGAAAAAGATAGAACGGGCACGAAGAATCTAGGATCTGTTACCAAGATCTCGCCAAGCCAAGGCAGACGACTCTCTCGTCATCGCTCAAGCCCCGGCTCATCACCCGTGAGGCCATAGCCGCTTTCATCTGCGCTCCCCTCAACGTCTTCGATCAGATGGTGCAGGCAGGAAGTATGCCGAAGCCCGCACTCATTGGCGCTCGCCGAAGAGCATGGAACGTCGGAGAGCATGATTGTGCCAATGATCGGCTGCCTTCGGATGACTGTGATTCTGACAACGACGAGACGTGGAGTGATGCCGATGCCAAAATCGAAAGGGCATCCCCGATCCAAAGGCTTCTGTAGCGCGCGTCGGCTCGGTTGATTGGCTTTTCCGCGAATATGCGCAGACAAAGGCATGTCTCGAAAAGGTCTCGAAGCGCTTGCGACCCGGCTACGAGCACAGCATGCAAGCCATCTGCGACGTGCGCAACAAAGGAGGCGAGCGCATCGGGTGCTCGCCGATCAAGAGTATCACCCCGCGTGCCGCTGATAAGCTCTACGAAATGTTCATCAGGGATGACGCGGGCGAGAGCACACTCTTTCGGCGCGGCGAGAAATTCGTTGGCCTGTGCCGCAAGGCATGGCGCGTGGTTCGTCGACTGTACCCGGCCGAATTCGCCAGGGATATCCCGAATCCTTGGCCCGGAGTAACGCCGGTTACGCCAAGCGCACGGCTCCGCGCATCCTTGCGGCAACACGCAAACGACGAGCTCACGTTTTGGCGAACACAACGCAAACAGAGTTTCGGAATGCGGCGTCTGGCGAGGTGCAGAACAACAAAATCGTAAAAATGTAAGATACCGACTGGGCTCCGGAAATCTGGCTGGGGCGGGAGGGATCGAACCTCCGAATGGCGGAATCAAAATCCGCTGCCTTACCGCTTGGCTACGCCCCATCAGGCCCGGCGGATCGGCGTGGCGCGCGGGCGCCATGCGATTCCGGGTCGGCGCCCGTGGTCTACAGAGCGCGCCCGCCCATTTCAACCGCGCCGCCGCAGGAATTTTGCAGGCCCCTCCGGTGATCCGCCGCCCAGGCCAATTCGTCAATGCCGGCAAGCCCTTATCCTGCTCGTTGGAAGCCGCCGCGGCGCCCGGCCGCAGCGCCACGCGAAAAAGTTGAGACCCGGCCGGTTTCATGGGATGACGGCGGCCAAACCGGCCACATCGAGCCCCGAGGACACGCCATGACCTATCGCGCCCCGCTCAACGACATGCTGCTCGCCCTCAACCACGGCGCCGGGCTGAAGGCGGCGGTCGAGGCCGGCCATTACGGCGATTTCGACCCCGACATCACCGCGGCCGTGCTCGAGGAAGCCGGCAAATTCGCGAGCGACGTGCTCGCCCCGCTCAACCACATCGGCGACAGGAACGGCGTCAAGCTCGCCGATAAGAAGGTCACCACCGCGCCCGGCTGGCCGGACGCCTACAAGCGCTGGACCGAGGCCGGCTGGAACGCGGTGTCCGGTCCCGAGGCGCATGGCGGCCAGGGCCTGCCGCTCGCCATCAACGCCGCCTGCACCGAGATCTGGAGCGCGGCCAACGTCGCCTTCGGCCTGTGCCCGCTGCTGACCTTGTCGGCCATCGAGGCGCTCGACGCCCACGGCAGCAAGGAGCTGAAGGACATCTATCTCGGCAAGCTGATCTCCGGCGAATGGACCGGAACGATGCAGCTCACCGAGCCGCAGGCCGGCTCCGACGTCGGCGCCTTGCGCACCCGCGCCGAGCGCGCCGCGGATGGCACCTACCGCATCACCGGAGCCAAGATCTTCATCACCTATGGCGACCACGACATGACCGACAACATCGTGCATTTCGTGCTCGCGCGGCTGCCGGACGCGCCGGCCGGCACCAAGGGCATCTCTCTCTTCCTGATCCCGAAATTCCTCGTCAACGCCGATGGCTCGCTCGGCGCCCGCAACGACATCTATGCCTCCGGCATCGAGCACAAGCTCGGCATGCATGCCTCGCCGACCTGCACCATGACGATGGGCGATCACGGCGGCGCCATCGGCTATCTCATTGGCGAAGAAAACGCCGGCATGCGCTGCATGTTCACGATGATGAACCAGGCGCGGCTCGGCGTCGGCCTCGAAGGTGTCGGCGTCGCCGATCGCGCCTATCAGCAGGCGCTGGCCTACGCGCAGGAGCGCAAACAGGGCCGCGCCGTGGGAGCTAAGGGCACTGGCTCGGACGCGATCATCGCCCATCCCGACGTCAAGCGCATGCTGATGCAGATGCGCGTCCTCACCGCCGCGTCTCGCTCGATCTGCTACGCGACCGCCGTCGCACTCGACGTGTCCGTGCGCGCCAAGGATCCGGCGGTGCGCACTGAAGCCGCCGCGCGCGGCGCGCTGCTGACGCCGATCGCAAAGGCGTTCTCCACCGACATCGGCAACGAGGTCGCCTATCTCGGCGTGCAGATCCATGGCGGCATGGGCTTCATCGAGGAGACCGGCGCCGCGCAGCATTATCGCGACGCCCGCATCACCGCGATCTACGAGGGCACCAACGGCATCCAGGCGATCGACCTGGTGACGCGCAAGCTCGGCTCGAACGGCGGCGCCTCGGTGTTCAAGCTGCTCGACGAGCTCACCGAGATCGTCCGCCGCGTCGAGGCCTCGAACGATCCGGCCTTCGGCACCACTGGCGCCAAGCTGCGCGAGGCGCTGGGCGCGCTCGACCGCTCCAGCCGCTGGCTGCTGGACAAGCTCGGGACCGCGCCGAACGATGCGCTCGCCGGCGCCACGCCTTACCTGCGCCTGTTCGGCTCGGCGCTCGGCGGCTGCATGCTGGCCAACGAGGCGCTGGCCGCGCGCAGCGAGAACGAGACCGAGGGGGCGCGTCACGTCGCGCTCGCCCGGTTCTTCGCCGAGACCTTCGCGGTGCAGGCCCCGTCCCTGGAAAAGACCGTCACCGACGGCGCCGACGCCGTGCTCGCGGCGGAGGCCGTGCTGGTGGCGTGAGCGGCGAGCGTCGCGACCCAGACCAGCGAGTTCAGCCTCCCGCACCAAAGCTCGCTGCCGGGCTCCCACCCTCCCCTGGAGGGGGAGGGTCGCCTCGCGGGGCGCGCAGCGACGCGTGAGGCGGGGTGGGGTGATCTGTCCGCGGATGCTTGTGCCAACGGAGAGATCACCCCACCCCGATCTCGCGCTACGCGCGCGATCGACCCTCCCCCTCCAGGGGAGGGTGTCCCGAGTTCGCCGCTTCATTGATCCGCATCTCAAACATCTATCCGAACAGCCTGTCGCGATGAGATGAGCATCCGCGTCCTCGCGACGCATTCCGCGCCCGAGCTATGCTCTCGAAACCCGCCCTCACCGAGTGGAGGGCGCAGGGAAGGCCGGGCGCTGGCCGCGCCCGTGGCCCGCCTGCAGAAAAAAAGCAGGCGGCAGTCACCACAGGTCTGGCCGAGAACACCCGGCCTTCCCCGCGCGATGGTTTTAACGGGCTATAGCGCGCTCTTCCTGGTGCACCGGGCTTTCTGGCCACCATGTCGCGACAATGCGCTTCTCGCGCATTGCGCTGGATACTAGCATCGGAGTATCGGAACCACGCGCCTTCACCGTCCGCAGGCTAACGTTCGTCCGTGCCAACAGCACTGCGCCGCCCGCGTCCACCGCATCCCGCTGCCAACGTCCGTGACGACCGCGAACCGTCCCCTACCGTGCAACGGGATGCGCGAACCATAATGCTGATTTGGGCAAGCCGCAAAGCGATTTATGTTTTTCAGAACGAATTGACAGGAGTTGGCCCGACCGAGCTGATTTGGCCGACGGGTCGGAAGCGCGCTTCCCTGCGCTCCGGCAAACCGGAAGGAACCAGGTCGACTGCCGATAAAGTTCAAGCCCTGCCCCAGTCAGCCATTCACTTCCGGGATAATGTTCACTTCCGGGACAATGATCCGACGCCGCACCACGCAGGTCGCAGTGCGAGCCGCTCTGGTGGTCGCCACGTAGCGCTCAACCGGCTTACGACGCCATCGTCTGGATGAGCGCCGTGTCGGCGAACTCTATTAGTTCGACGATCTTCCCATCCTGAATTCTGAAGAGGTCGAGTATCTCGGTTTCCCGCGTCATATTCGTCGGACAGCTTCGCACGGTGAGGCGGGAACGCACGGCCACGCGATCGTTGTCCACCAGTTCGGTCAGGATATTTCGCTGCGCGAACTCGAACGTATCGATGAGCTTGGCCAAGCCCTCCTTGACTTGGGGGTGACCACACATGCACCCCAACATTTTGGTGGCGTTCCGGTCGCCAGCCAGTGTGAACACCACGTCCGGATGACACTCTGCCATCAGGTCGTCCAACGACCCCGTGTCGCGCGCCTTGTATGCGCGCCTGACCTGCTCGAGGAGTACTTCGCGATTTTCCATCGGCACCTCCCAAAGTTCAGCACGAAGACCTTAGCTGGTCATTGATCTACTTGCAATTGAGTCAATCGAAAACTTCGCCTTCAACTGTGCTCGCTTACCTCGGAGAGATGGAGCGAGCATGGGCCAGCTAGCCGAAGGCGTAGCCCGCCGCGCTTCCTCTGATTGAAGCCGCTGCCGTTCTTGACTTCCGCCATCGATCCAGCCAGTTCTATCTGCTCAGGTGCCGGCTCGACCGTGGTCACGCAGTTCGGCTCCTCATTCGCGAAGCCTCTGCATAGTTCGTTGTTTTTCACCAAATCCATTCGGAGCAAGAATATGAAATCTGTCGTTGCGACGTTGTTTGCCGCGGCCCTGATGCTGTCGTCCGCGCCGGCGTCGGCCGTCGTTCTCGATCTCTCCACCATGAGCTGCAAGCAGTTCGTCGAAAGCGGCGACGACGGTATCAAGATGGTGCTGATCTGGCTCGACGGCTGGTACAAGGGCGACCAGGACGAGGCGATCTTCGACACCGAGGTGTTCCTCGAGAACGCCAAGAAGTTCGGCAAGTACTGCGCCGAGCATCCGACGGTCAGCATCGTCACCGCGGCGGAGAAGATCCTCGGCAAATAGGCAAATAGGATGGCTGCGGATCGTCAGCGCGCAGGCGAATGAACACGCTTTCCGCACGCACGCCACCGCAGGTGACTTTGCGGCTGCTCGGCCCCTCTCTTCGTCTAGACCCCGAGCCACTCCAGCCCGCCCGGCAGTTCGTCCGCGGCAAAATCGATCTGCAGCACCCGGCGATGGCCGGGCTGGGTTGAGGGCTCCGAAGCGTGCAGGATCGGCGTCGCGTAGAGCCAGATGTCACCGACGTCGGCGCAGCACGTCGCCGTGCCACAGCGCGCGACCGTCGCGGCCACATCGCCTTCCGAAATGCGACCGAGGCGGTGCGAGCCTGGAGCGATCAGCAGCGGCGCGTTGCCGTCCGGCACGACGTCGAGATGGACGCGCAGGGTGACCATGCGCGCGAGCACCTCATAGGGCGGCGCGACGTGTTGTAGGCCCCCCTTGATGGTCCAGGGCCCGAACCCGGTGACATCGATGCGCTCGCGGACGACGATGGTGCGGTCCTGATGCCAGGGCACGGCCCAGTTCGACGCGGCCGTCTTGTCGAAATAGACCGCCCGCACCGGGCGAGTGGCGTCACCGAGAACCGCGGCGCCGGCGGCGCCGACCGGTCCGGCATTGGCGAGGAACGGCCTGAGCGCCGCGACGCCGTGCAGCCGGCTGCCCGCCTGCTCCGGTGCGTGGCCGGACAGCGCCTCGAAGAGAGCGCGCAGGGCGGACGCATCGAGCGCGGCCGCGATGTGCAGCGCACCCGTTTCCGCGACGAGTGAGGCTTGCTGGGGAGAGAGTGCGACGGTCATGCGTGAGGGAGACTAGAGCGCGGCGCCGGCGCTTGGCAATCACTCTCCCCGCTCTTCGCCATCAGTCCGAACTTGCGCCGGGAGAGCAAGAGAGGCGCGAAGGTGATCCGCAACGTCTCGGTGTGCCACCCTGCGACAGAAGACTATACCGCGGACGGCGCGGCTGGCCGCAAGTTTCGATGACCCCGCATGAAGACCGCAGCATCCGGACACACTCAGACGCAACTCATTGCGCCAGCTTGGCGCGGAGGCTGCGTTGAAGAAGCGTGCCGCGCCCCGTGCGGCACCTGCCCTTTCTTCATGCGAGAGTCCCATGTCGATCAGCTCCGTCACGACGCCCCTCGCGGCGCCTTCGTCGCAGACCACCTCGGCCACATCATCCACTTCGGCGACGTCTGCGACGTCATCCTCGTCGGCCACGAGCTCGGCTGACAGCACGTCGGAAAGCTCCTCCGGCAGCGGCGGCTCGTCGTCGGGCAAGACCGTCGTCAGCGAGGTCTCGATCACGCTCGACGGCGTCACCACCACGACGATCACCTATTCCGACGGTTCGACCGAGGTGACCAAGACTGCCGCCAGCTCGGACGGCAGCAGCAAGGGCGCGCAGACCTACAACGCGCAAGGCGCGACCAACAGCGCCGCGAGCAACGGCGTCTCGGGCAGCGCGGGCACGGCGAGCACGACCGTGACGACCTGAGGCCTCGCAGGACGCGCGACACGCCTTCGCTCAGGGCTGATGATGCCGTCTCGACCGGAGGCGTAGGTTCCGAAGCCGGAACCGTTCGATCTCTCAACACTGTCAGGGCGGCACGGGGACAGGCCATTCCGCCCGGCGACGGTTGCAGGCGATGCTCAACCGTCACGTCCGGTGACACCGCGAAGCCACACTGCGCTGACGATGTCACGCGCGTGTCATTGTTAATTTGCGCCCTCGCTCCGAGTCACGCCTGTTAGCAGGCAGCTGCGACAATGGGGAGGATGTCGATGTTGCGGGGTGTGATCGGTGCGGGGATTCTGATCCTGGCGATGGGGTCCGAGGTACAGGCGGCCAACGAGGCCGGTCCTGAGACCCGGATGTCCTGCTCGGAGGTGCGCTACTACGTGGAGAAATACACGGCCGAGGTGGCCGAGATGTATGCTCGCAGCCGCGGCGCCACCGATGCGCAGATCAGCCGGGCGCGGCGCTGCCTGTCGACGAACCATTTCCGCAGGGCGGAGCGGGTGCACAGCTATACGGAGTAAGCGGGCGAAAGATTCGCAAGGGATGGCTCTCGTCCGGCCATGATCGCCTGTGGTTATGGATTCCGGGCTCCCGCGCGCTGCGTCGAACGGCTGCGCCGTTCGCGCGTGAATGCCAGGGATGACGGCTGGGGAGAGAGCAGCGCTCGCAAGATGCAGAGCATATCGGCCGAAGGCGTGACGCTCGACCCATCCTTCAGGGCACACGCGGCGCCCTGAAAATGGTCATCATACCCCGCGCAGGCGGGGTATCCAGTACGCCGCGGCGTCTCGACTGAAGTCGACCGTTTCGGAGTACTCGATCGCCCGCCTGCGCGGGCGATGACAGTTGTTGTGACGCAATGTCTGCGCTGCGCTCCACGGTGGCGTCTGCGCGCCACGGCGGCCTGCATGGCGCAAGCGCCGCGCAGGTCCCGCTCCCCGCCTCACGCCTGCTCGATCGCGGCCGGCATCTTGGCGACCGACATCAAGGAGCGCCCGACCTGGTTGAGGAGCTGATCGGCATTCTCCTCCTCGGCCAGCGACTTCGACAGCAGCGCGACGACGGCGCTGTGGCGGAGCTGGGAGGCGAGATTGCGCGCGGTCGTGTAGCCCGACATCTCGTAGTGCTCGACGCGCTGCGCGGCGCCGATCAGCGCGAGATCGGCGGCGGCGTCCTCCTTGTCCTCGGCCTGGGTCATGATCTCCTGGCCCTCCTCGATGAGGCCCATCATGCCCTTGCAGGGCTTTGCCCGCGGCGTCTTGCCGAGCAGCTCGAAGCATTCGTTGATGCGCTCGATCTGCGCTTCGGTCTCGACCAGATGCTGCTCGAACAATTCGCGCAGCTGGTCGAAGCGCGCGGCCTCGGCCATCTTCGGCAGCGCCTTGGTGATCTGCTTCTCGGCATGGAGAATGTCGCGCAGCTCGTCCATCAGCAGATCGCTCAGGCCGGATTCGTCGGCCGGCGGCGAGCTTTCGGTGACGATCGACGACGCCGCGCCGGGCTCACCGGCTTGGATCGCCGGCGACTCCGTGAAGACCCAGTCGCCACCCTCGTTCCAGGGGCCGCGGGTATCGATCTCGCCATGATCGCCGGAGCCCGTGGAATCGTTGAAGAACTGGTCGACCAGGCCCGGCGTCGGCGCGAGGCGGCCGATGCTGAAGGCCGGCTTGCCCATGCTCTCGAGCGCCAGCGCGAACGCCTTCATGTGGGTGATCTCGCGCGTCATCAGGAACTGCAGCGCGTCCTTGGTGCCGGCATCGTCGGTGAAGTTGATCAGCCGCTCGTAGACGATCTTGGCGCGCGCCTCGGCGGCGATGTTGCTGCGCAGGTCAACGTCGAGCTCGCCGGTGATCTTCAGATAATCGGCGGTCCAGGCATTGCCTTGCGAGTTGAACAGGTTCACACCGCCACCGCCGGCAATCGCGATCAAGGGATCGGCCTCGGCGGCCTCGCGATCGAACTTCGACGGCTTCAGATGCAGACGCGCCAGGGTGCCGACGACCTCGAGATGGCTGAGCTCCTCGGTGCCGATGTCCATCAACAGGTCCTTGCGGTCGGGATCCTCGCAGTTGAGGCCCTGGATCGAGTACTGCATGGCGGCGGCGAGCTCGCCATTGGCGCCGCCGAACTGCTCGAGCAGCATGTTGCCGAAGCGCGGATCGGGCTCGTCGACACGAACGGTGAACATCAGCTTCTTGACGTGGTGATACATCGGGGGACCTCGGAGCGTTGGAGGGGACGCAGTCATGTCCGAACGGCCCGACCACACGGTTGTTCCTTACCTCTCGCCCCGGAACCCGAGCGCCGGCTGCCTGCGCCGGCCGCTTCTTATGCACACTGTCGCACTATAGGCGGGCGCAGACGACACCCCGGCAACGGACGTGCGGGACCGGCGCGCGCAAGCATCTGCGCCGGCTACCGCCATACATCCTGTTGGCAGCTCGACGACTGCCTCTTGCTAAGCTTTTCCCTGCTCGCCTAAGCTGTTCAGCTGGAGAGTGACATGTTGATGCGAACACCGGCCAGGGAGAAGCCAGGTCTCGGCGCGCGAGTCCGCCGGGTCATCGCGCGACTCCGCGACCACGCATCGTCATTCACGTCATCATCGCCCGCGAATGGGGCGACACTGCGGAAGCCGTCCTACGTTGTCGACGATGAGCCTGACGACAGCAACATGGACGTCGCGCTGGCGGCGCTGATCGATCAGATTGAACGTCCGGCGCGCACGCCGCCACCACGGTTTCCGAGTCTCGCGCGCGTCACGTCATCGCGTCAGGCGCCGCACATCCCGGTGTACGAGCGGCCACCCTATTTCGACGTCGCGCCGCGCCCCGTCGAGGTCGAGCCGCGGCGGATGGCCTATGATGAACCCGTCGAGCGCATTGTGCCCGAGGACGAACTGTCGGAACTGCGCAAGGATCTGATGAGCGCGATCTCGGCGCGGCTCGGATCGCCGGAGGACCATCTGGCGACGATCAGGACCCTGCTGAGGTCGGTGAAGTAATGTGGGGCCGCAGCAATATCGGCAAGACGGTCGAGGAGCTGACTGACCATCTGCGGCTGGTCGATCATGTCCGCGCGCTGCAGGACGGCCAGAAGGAGATCGCCGAGGCGATCAGGGCGGTCAACAACCGCCTCACCTCGATCGAGGCCGAGTTCAGGGTGCTCAAGGCGGAGACCCAGCGCGACGCGTTGCGCGAGGTGCAGCACGCCGTGCAGGGTGTCCAGGGCTCGGTGCATGACGAGCTGACGCGCATGGCGACGCGGCTGGTGGTGCTGGAGCAGGCACTGCGGCGCGAGGCTGTCCGACAGCAGGCATCGCCGGCCGCCGGCCCGCGCCCGCCGGCTGCCCCGCCCCGCCCGGACGGATCACGCTGAGGCGCGACAACTGGACCGCCGCAGACTCAGCCCAACTTTGCCGAGCGGCTTGCAATCTCGATGATGACGCTGCCGCTCTTGGCGTAACCGTCCGGCACAAAGGCTTCGCCCGGAGCGAGTTCGCGCATGTCCTCCGCGTCCCTCGGCTTCGGAAAGCCCTTGGCGCAGGCCGTGCTGATCGTCTCGCGATCGGCGTAGCTGACGGCGGCGACCACGCTGCCGGGGGTTGGCCCGGCCGCGAGCTTCGACAGGCCGAAATATTTGAGCTGCTCCGAACAGCTAACGACGTTGGTCAGGTAGGCTCCCGTCGTGTCCTCGGCCTGCAGCAGAAAATCGTACGACATTTCGATGGACCCGCCGCTGGCACTGGCGAAGCCGACGCGCGCCACGCCGGTCTCGACCACCCCCTGCCCCATATGCCCGGTCAGGCAGACGAGCACGTCCTGCGCTTCGTCCCTGGTGGTGGAGATGACGCATTCATTCACCTGCATGCCCGGCTGGAAGCCGCGAAATTTGTAGGCGCCGCCGACCTGCTCGAACACGACCGCGCCGCCGAAATCGGTCGCGTGCGGCTCGCAGCCGCTGCCATAGCTCACGACCAGCAGCGGATTGCTGGAGGCCAGGAAACGTCCCTGCTGCCGCTCCGGCTTCAGGGTGACGTCACAGCGGCGCCCCTCGGAGTCGGGATAGGATCTGGCGCGCTTGCAGGTGGTGCCCGCGATCGCGCCGGGCGCGCAGAACAGCGACAGCAGCGCGCGGTTGGTGGCGGCAGCCTCAGCGATCCCCGGGAAGGCGTGACAGAGCAGCAGCAGCGACAGCAGCACTGAAAAGACCTTGGTCATCGAATTGCCTTGCAAAAGATCGCAGTTCTGCGCGGGACGATAGCGGACGCCGATGCTGTTGCAAACCAGTCGTAAACCACGACGAGAATCATGGCGAGCGCTCGCCTGCGATCACGCCCGCATTCCCTCCGCGACCAATGACCGCTTCAGCCCTTGGCGCGACCAGCGGATGATGTAGGCTGCGGCGAGACGCAGGACTGGACGAATGATCGGCGGCAACGCAGCGGCCGGCGCACACGCATGAGGGGCCCATGACCGACCATCTGATCGTGACCGACGAGGGCGAGACGCGGACGATCAAGCTCAGGCGCCCGGAGAAGAAGAACGCGATCACCCAGGCCATGTATCTCGGCATGAGCGATGCGATCGACACCGCGCAGAACAATCCGCTGGTGCGATGCATCATCATCACCGGCGGCTCCGGCGTGTTCACGGCCGGCAACGATCTCGAGGACTTCCTGCATGCGGGGTCGGCCGGCAACGACGCCGCGCGCACCTCGGCGGCGACCAAGTTCCTGTATTCGCTGGCGCATAACGTCAAGCCGATCATCGCCGCGGTCGACGGCGTCGCGATCGGCATCGGCACGACGATGCTGTTTCACTGCGACTACGTGCTGGCCTCCACCACGGCGACGTTCTCGACGCCCTTCATCCATCTCGGCCTGGTGCCCGAGGGCGCCTCGAGCCTGTTGATGCCGCAGACCATGGGCTATCAGCGGGCGTTCGCGATGCTGGTGATGGGGCGCACCATGACGGCGACGGATGCGCAGATCGCCGGCTTCGTCAACACGGTGGTGGCGCCGGGCCACACCGAGGTCGAGGCGCACAAGGTGGCGCGCGACATCTGCCGGCTGCCGGCCGAGGCGGTGGCGATCGGGCGCAAGCTGATCCGCACCGCGCCGGACGAATTGACCCGGCGCATCGACCAGGAGGCCTATCTGTTCGCCGAGCGCATGACCTCCGAGGAGGCGGTCAGCGCGTTCAAGGCGTTCCTATCGCGCAAGAAGAAAAAATGAGCGAGGCCGCGGCGGGCGCGCATGGCGCAGTTTGATGTCATCGTGATCGGCTGCGGCGCGGTCGGCAGCGCCGCCGTGCTGCATCTCGCCAAGGCCGGGAGGCGCGTGCTGGGCATCGACCGCTTCCAGCCGCCGCACCGCTTCGGCTCGACCCATGGCGAGACCCGCATCACCCGCGCGGCAATCGGCGAAGGCGTCGACTACACGCCGCTGGCGCAGCGCTCGCACGCGATCTGGCGGGCGCTGGAGCGAGAAACCAGCACGCGGCTGTTCGAACAATGCGGCTGCCTGTTCATTCCGAGCCAGCACGGCGGCGAGGTCCACGGCGTCAGCAGCGCGCAGTTCTTCAGCAACATCGAAACCGCGGCGCGGCTGCACGGCGTCGACGGCGAGACGCTTTCCGCGGAGCGGTTGCGTGCGGATTATCCGGCCTTTGCCACCGCGCCCGGCGATCGCGCCTTTCTCGATCGAGAAGGCGGCTATCTCCTGGTCGAGGACTGCGTGCGCACCGAGCTCGCGGTCGCCGCGCGCCATGGCGCCGAGTTGCTGACCGGCCGGCGCGTGACAGCGTTTCGCCGTGCCGCGGGCGCCCTCACCGTGACCATGGACGACGACACGACGGCGTCGGCCGACAAATTGATCGTCACCACCGGACCATGGATCACCGAGATGATCGCGCCGCTGCGCCGCCGCGTCCACGTCACCCGGCAAGTGCTGTACTGGTTCGAGCTCCTGTCCAATCCGCAGCATTTTGGACCGGGCACGCCGGTGTTCATCTGGGACGTCACCGGCCGCGATCGCGCGGCCTCCGACATCTATGGCTTTCCCTGGCTGGGCTCGCAGGACAATGGCGTGAAGATCGCGAATGAAGTGATGACCGGCGAGACCGATCCCGACGACGTGGCGCGCGAGGTGACCGCGGACGAAATCGCCGCGACCTATGAGACCTATGTCCGCTCCTTCGTGCCGGATCTCGGCCCGCGCTGCCTGCGCAGCGAGGTCTGCCTCTATACCAACGCGCCGGGCGGCCGCTTCGTCATCGACCACGATCCGGGTGACGCCGACGTGATCTACGCCTCGGCCTGCTCGGGCCACGGCTTCAAGCATTCGCCGGCCGTCGGCGAGGCGCTCGCGGCGATGGCCCGGGGCGAGACGCCGTGCGTCGACCTCTCCGGCTTCACACTGGACCGGCTCGCCGCCGCCGATCCAGCATAGCGGGCGCCGCAACTACTTTGCGGACTGCAGCGCAGCCGTCTGCTTGGCGAGGCCTTCGTTGAACTGCGTCTCGAGCTTGTCGAGATAGGCGTTGAATTCACCCGGCTTGACGAACGGGTTGGGCGCGCCGTCGGCAATCTTCGCTCGCTTTCCGGCCATGTCGTACATCTCCGGATGCGGCGCCAGCAGGATGTCGGGATGCGCCGTCTTGGCCCAGGCGAAGGTCTTCTTGTAATCGTCGACGATGCCCGGATAGGTGGGACGGCCGACCAGCCGGTTCAGCGCCACCGTTGCGCTGCAGAAGAAGATCAGGCTGCGGGTGGCGTCGCCATCCTTCACGTCGGTCGTCCAGCTGGTGCAGCCCGGCGAATGGCCCGGCGTCTCGTGCGCCGTCAAGGTGACGCCGCCGAGCGTCACGGTGTCACCCTCGCGTACGGCGCGGTCGACCTTGACCGGCGGGAAGCCGAGATAGCGCTCCTCCTCGCGGCCCGGATAGAAGCCGCCTTCCAGCAGCGGCACGTCCTTGGCGCCCGCCACCATCTGCGCCCCGGTCTCCTGCTTGACCTGCGCCAGCCCGCCGGTGTGGTCGATATGGGCGTGGGTGTTCAGGATGTATTTGATGTCGGCGACCTTGAAGCCGAGCTTGCCGATGCTGGCCTCGATCTGCGCGGTCGATTCCGGCATCACGGTATCGATCAGGATGTGGCCCTGCGGCGTGGTGATCAGGTAGGAGGCGAGCCCGTTGGTGCCGACGTAATAGACGTTGTCGATCACCTTGAACGGCTCGGTCGGCTTATTCCACGCCGCGACCATCTCCTTCATCAGGTCCGGCAGCGATTGCGCTGCAGCGGAGCCGGCCACGAGCGACAGTGTGGCGGCGAGCAGCATCATTCTTTTCATTCCGGCCTCCCGATGTATTGTTGTTATGAAATCATTTTATGTCATTGCGACCGCGGCGGGGCAATCGCGCTTCGTCCCGCGGCCCCTGCATCACACGTGACCCTGCCATGAGCCGTCTCTCCCGCTTCGCCCTCGCCTGCCTGCTGACCGGTGCCGCCGTTGCCAGCATCGCCGGCCCGCCAGCATCGGCCGAGGACGAGCCGGTGGCGTTGCGCATCCTCGCCATCAACGACTTCCACGGCAATCTGAAGCCGCCCGCCTCCGGCATCCGCGTCGCCGATCCCGCCGATCCAACCAAGACCACCGTCGTTCCTGCCGGCGGCGCCGAGCACATGGCGAGCCTCGTCAAGCTGCTCGCCGACGGCCAGCCCAACACGATCTTCGTCGCCGCCGGCGACCTGATCGGCGCGAGCCCGTTCCTGTCGGCGATGTTCCACGACGAGCCGACCATCGAATCGATGTCGCAGATGGGGCTCGCGCTGTCGGCGGTCGGCAACCACGAGTTCGACGAGGGCAAGGCCGAGCTGTTGCGGATGCAGAACGGCGGCTGCCATCCGACCGATGGCTGCGGCGGGCCGCAGCCGTTCACCGGCGCCAAATTCCATTATCTCGCGGCGTCGACGTTCCTCGCCGGCACCGACAAGACGGTGTTTCCGCCCTATGAGATCCGCACCTTCGAGGACATCCCGGTCGCCTTCATCGGGCTGACGTTGAAAGGGACCGCCGGCATCATCTCGCCGGCGAGCGCGGCCGGCCTCGACTTCCGCAACGAGGCCGAGAGCGTCAACGCGCTGATCCCGGAATTGAAGGCCAAGGGCGTGCAGGCGATCGTCGTGCTGATCCACGAGGGCGGCTGGCCCTCGGGCGGCATGAACGAATGCCCCGGACTGTCCGGACCGATCGTCGACATCGTCAAGGAGCTCGACAGCGCCGTCGACATCGTCATCTCCGGCCATACCCATCAGGCCTATGTCTGCACCGTCGACAAGCGGCTCGTCACCTCGGGCGACAAGTTCGGCACGTTGGTGACGGCGATCGACGTCAAGCTCGACCGCACCACGCGCGACGTGATCAGCGCCACCGCGACAAACATCGTCGTCGACACCACCCTGCCGAAGGATCCGGCGCAGACCGCGCTGATCGACGCCTATGAGAAGCTCGCGGCGCCTTACGCTAACCGCCCCGCCGGCGTGCTTGCCGCGACACTGTCGCGGCTGCCGAACGCCTCCGGCGAGAGCGTGCTCGGCGACGTCATCGCCGATGCCCAGCTCGCAGCGACAGCCGCGGCGGACAAGGGAAGCGCGGTCATCGCGATGACCAATCCCGGCGGCATCCGGACCGATCTCGTTCGCCGCGACGGCGGCGCGGTGACCTATGCCGACGTGTTCGCGAGCCAGCCGTTTCGCAACCAGCTGACGACGGTCACCCTGACCGGCGCCGAGATCAAGGCCGCGCTGGAGCAGCAATGGCTCGACCCGGCGCGGCCGCGCATCCTGCAGGTCTCCAGCGGTTTCTCCTATGCCTTCGATGCGAAACAGTCCGCGGGCGCTCGGATCGACGCCGCCAGCATGATGCTCGACGGCAAGGCCATCGACCTCGCCGCGTCCTACCGGGTCACCATCAACAACTACCTTGCGCTCGGCGGCGACGGCTTCACCGCGTTCAAGAGCGGCCGCGATCCGATCACGGGACCCTATGACGACGAGGCGCTGTTCGCCTATCTCAAGTCCAATGGCCCGCTGGCCCCGCCGCCGCGCGGCCGCATCGTCAACAAGGCTTCGTGACGCCTGCCGCGCCCGCCGGAAAGCCGGTCATATCGCCCGCGGGGCTCTTTCCGAGGCTGCGTTCAGCGCATAGATTGGGCACTCCCGCAACGCGCGAGTGGCAGAGCCCTGATGTCGACGCTGTATCTCTCTCATGAAGCCTGCCTCGATCACGCCACGCCGTCCGGCCACCCAGAGCGCGCCGACCGCCTGCGGGCGGTCGAGGAGGCCCTGACCGAGGAGCGCTTCGCCCTGCTCGATCGCGACGAGGCCCCGGAGGCCGATATCGAGCTGGCCCTGCTCTGCCACAACGAGCACTACGTCACCGAGCTGCGCCAGATGGCCCCGACCTCGGGCATCATCTATCTCGACGGCGACACCTCGATGTCGCCGGGCACCTGGGAAGCCGTGATGCGCGGCGTCGGCGGCGCCGTCGCGGCAACCGAATCCGTGATGTCCGGCCGCCACCGCAACGCCTTCGTGGCGGTGCGTCCGCCCGGGCACCATGCCGAGATCGCGAAGCCGATGGGCTTCTGCTTCTTCGACAATGTCGCGATTGCCGCCCGCTATGCCCAGCGCACCTTCGGCATCGAGCGCGCCGCCATCGTCGACTTCGACGTCCACCACGGCAACGGCACCCAGGACATCTTCTGGGCCGACAAGAGCGTGATGTACTGCTCGACCCACCAGATGCCGCTGTTCCCGGGCACCGGCGCCCGCGGCGAGCGCGGCGAGCACGACACCATCGTCAACGCGCCGCTGGCCTCCGAGGACGGCAGCCTCGAGTTCCGCTCCGCCTTCGAAAACCTGATCCTGCCGCAGCTCACCAAGTTCAGCCCCGAGCTCGTGATGATCTCGGCCGGCTTCGACGCCCATTACCGCGACCCGTTGGCGTCGCTGAACCTGCGGGCGGAGGATTTCGGCTGGGTCACCCGCAAGCTGATGGATCTCGCCGACAAATCCGCCGGCGGGCGGGTCGTTTCGGTCCTGGAAGGCGGCTATGACCTTCAGGGGCTTAAAGAATCCGTCTCGGCCCACGTTGCGGCCCTGACCGGGGCGTGATCCCCAGGTTCCAGCCGATCCCACCCTCGGCGGGGCCTGACATGGCCGCGACCGGGGTGTAAAAGCACGGCCCCGGAGTTGAGTGAGCTGCAGGGAACCCGCATGGCGGACAACACCGTAACCGACGTCAAGAAGCTGTCGTTCGAGCGCGCGATCGAGGAGCTGGAATCGATCGTGAAGCGGCTCGAGGACGGCAAGGTGCCGCTCGAGGAGTCGGTGGCGATCTATGAGCGCGGCGAAGCACTGAAGCGGCGCTGCGAGGAGCTGCTGCGCCAGGCGGAGGCCCGGGTCGAGAAGATCACGACCGACGCCAGCGGCCATGCGACGGGAACCGTGCCGCTCGACGTGCAATAGCGGCTTGCGGCCGAACGGCCCTCTCCGAGCAACAGTCCGGATTTATTTCGCTGCCGCCGGGCGCGAGTTGACGCGGGCAAAGCGCGCCTCTCAATCGTGCAATTCAGCCGCAGATCGGCGCAACTGCATCGAAGAGCTCGGCCGCGAGGTGGCCCTCGGCGAAGTCTCGGCCGCCGCGTTGGCCACTTGAGACCCAGAGGTGCGTCCTTCGTTTACCATGCGACACGATTTGAATCGGCAGTTCGCCCCTGATCCTGTGATCGTGCCGATCCAGGTCCGCGATCATCCGGCGCAATCATGACGACGTGCTTCGCTCGCAGCTCTTTCGCATCGACTTGACGGCCAACGAAAGGCCGCACGCCGACGACTTCTTCATGATCGTCTACGGACCAATCCCTTACGCGAACGCATGGCTCACGGCGCCGCGGCGTGCGCAATCACCGCATCGGCGGATTTTGCGCCGCGGGAAAAGGCCTGGACCGAGCCGGCTTCCCCGGTCTATTCCGGAGCGCCGGCTGCCGTCGATTTGAGCAGTTGAATGGAACCTCCGGCACGCCGCCGCGGTTGAGAGGTGGCGCAAGGGTACCGTTTGCGGGCTTGCCAACTCCCGTCGGGTTGGCTTTAAGACGCACTTTGGTGTAAAGCTTCTCGCAACTGCGGGTTTTTGGAAGTGTTTATCCTCTCTGGAGGGAGGAAACTAAGCGCTTGCAGGAGCTAGCAAAACTGACTTGGCTGAACGACTTGGCGATCTTGGGCGACTAACGAGGACGGCAAGGCCACCAAGAGTGACTTACATCACATAGATCGATCCCAAACCCGGCTAGTCTCCGGACTGCGGCTTCGATCCGCGCGGATGTCACCTTCAAGACTTCAGGTTTCGCCGCCCGTTACGATGAACCTCTCAGATGTCGGCCCTTGAACCCGACCTGCAAAATTGGAATGTCACCGTGACCACATTTAGTAAGACGCCGCTTCTCGACACCATCAAGACTCCGGAAGATCTGCGCCGGCTGAAGGTCGAGCAGGTCCGGCAGGTCGCCGACGAATTGCGCCAGGAGACCATCGACGCGGTCTCGGTAACCGGCGGTCATTTCGGCGCGGGTCTCGGCGTGGTCGAGCTGACCACGGCCATCCACTATGTGTTCGACACGCCGCGCGACCGCCTGATCTGGGACGTCGGCCACCAAGCCTATCCGCACAAGATCCTGACCGGTCGCCGCGACCGTATCCGCACCTTGCGCACCGGCGGCGGCCTCTCCGGGTTCACCAAACGCGCCGAGAGCGACTACGATCCGTTCGGCGCCGCGCACTCGTCGACCTCGATTTCCGCCGGCCTCGGCATGGCGGTTGCGCGCGACCTGTCGGGCGGCAAGAACAACGTGATCGCGGTGATCGGCGACGGCGCGATGTCCGCCGGCATGGCCTATGAAGCCATGAACAATGCCGGCGCGATGAACTCGCGCCTGATCGTGATCCTCAACGACAACGACATGTCGATCGCGCCGCCGGTCGGGGCGATGTCGGCCTATCTGTCCCGCCTCTACTCGGGCAAGACCTACCGCACCCTGCGCGACGCCGCCAAGCAGCTCGGCCAGCATCTGCCCAAGGTGATCGCCAACCGCGCCAGCCGCGTCGAGGAATATTCCCGCGGCTTCATGATGGACGGCGGCACGCTGTTCGAGGAGCTCGGCTTCTACTACGTCGGCCCGATCGACGGCCACAACCTCGACCATCTGCTCCCCGTCCTGAAGAACGTCCGCGACATGGAGACCGGCCCGATCCTGGTCCACGTCGTGACCCAGAAGGGCAAGGGCTACTCGCCCGCGGAAGCGGCGGCCGACAAATATCACGCGGTGGCCAAGTTCGACATCGCCACCGGCACCCAGGCCAAGGCCAAGCCGAACGCGCCGGCCTATCAGAACGTGTTCGGCCAGAGCCTGGTCAAGGAAGCCGAGAAGGACGACAAGATCGTCGGCATCACCGCCGCGATGCCCTCGGGCACCGGCATCGACATCTTCGCCAAGGCGTTCCCGAAGCGCACCTTCGACGTCGGCATCGCCGAGCAGCATGCCGTGACCTTCGCCGCCGGCCTCGCGGCCGAAGGCTACAAGCCGTTCTGCGCGATCTACTCGACCTTCCTGCAGCGCGGCTACGACCAGATCGTCCACGACGTCTGCATCCAGAGCCTGCCGGTCCGCTTCGCGATCGATCGCGCCGGCCTGGTCGGCGCCGACGGCGCGACCCATGCCGGCTCGTTCGACAACGCCTATCTCGGCTGCCTACCGAACATGGTGATCATGGCGGCCTCCGACGAAGCCGAGCTGGTGCACATGGTGGCGACCCAGGTCGCGATCAACGACCGGCCGAGCTCGGTGCGCTATCCGCGCGGCGAAGGCCGCGGCGTCGAAATGCCCGAGGTTGGCGTTCCGCTGCCGATCGGCAAGGGCCGCATGATCCGCCAGGGCAAGCAGGTCGCCCTGCTCTCCTTCGGCACCCGGCTCGCCGAGTGCGAGAAGGCGGCCGACGAGCTCGCCGCACACGGCCTGTCCGCCTCGATCGCCGATGCGCGCTTCATGAAGCCGCTCGACGAAGAGCTGGTGCTGAAGCTCGCCCGCGAGCACGACATCCTGATCACGATCGAGGAAGGCTCTGTCGGTGGCTTCGGCTCGCACGTAATGCAGTATCTCTCCGATCAGGGCATGCTCGACGGCGGCCTGAAGATGCGCACCATGGTGCTGCCGGACGAGTTCCAGGACCACGACACGCCGGCGGCGATGTACGCCCGCGCCGGGCTGGACGCCAAGGGCATCGTCCGCAAGGTGTTCGAGGCGCTCGGCAAGGATTACACGACCGAGTCGGTCAAGCTCGCCTGAGGCGAGCTTGCGTCCCGCCGTGGTGGTGAGCCATGAAGATCTATCTGGCAGGTCCCGACGTGTTCCTGCCGGATGCCATTGAAATCGGCCGGCGGAAAGTCGCGATCTGCGATCGCCATGGCTTGATCGGCCGCTACCCCCTCGACAACAGCGTTGACCTCGCCTCCTCCGACGCCTCGCGCCAGATCTTCCATGGCAACGAGGCGATGATGGACGACGCCGATGCCATCATCGCCAATCTCACGCCGTTCCGCGGGCCCGGCGCCGATGCCGGCACCGTCTACGAGCTCGGCTACATGGCGGGCCGCGGCAAGCTCTGCCTGGGCTATTGCAACGATCCCGCCGTCTATGCCGACTGCGCCCGCCGCTTCACGACGGTGACGGAGCAGGACGGCCGCCTGGTCGATGCCGAGGGCCTGACGGTCGAGGATTTCGGCCTGCCCGACAACCTGATGATGATCCACGCGCTCGACCTGTACGGTGCCCCGCTGGTCCTCCCGCGCGAGCGGTCGGGGGATGTGTGGCACGACCTGGCGGCGTTCGAGATCTGCGTGAAGCTGGCGGCGGAGCGGCTCCTCGGCAAGACGCCGTAGGGTGGGCAAAGCGGCGCCGTCAGGCGACGCGTGCCCACCGTGGATCCGCGCCCACAATCGAAATGGTGGGCACGGCGCGTCAATTGCGATACGAGCTTGCGGAGCGGCCGGTGCACGCGCCTTTGCCCACCCTACGAACTCACTATATGAGGCGCGATCTCGCCTCACACCACTGTCGTCCCGGCCTGGTGCGCAATTGCGCACGCGGCGCCGGGACCCGACCACAGGACGTCGTGTTGGGCAGACTCGTAGTTGCCATCTCCCTACAAACTAAGTCCTGTGGTTATGGGTCCCGGGTCGGCGCATCAACGCGCGATGCGCGCTGATGCTTGCCCGGGACGACACTGAATTTGGTGTGCGTGCTCAACAATTCATGACGACTGATCAAACTCATGCCCCCTGCCCGCAAACGCGCTGATATCCTGCTCGTCGAACGCGGCCTGTTCGAGAGCCGCGCGCGGGCGCAGGCGGCGATCGAGGCTGGGCTCGTGTTCGCAAACGACAAGCAGGTCGGCAAAGCCTCGGAGAGCATCCCAGTTGATTCCGTGCTGCAGGCGGAGCCGGCGCATCCCTGGGTGTCGCGTGGCGGAGTCAAGCTTGCGGCAGCACTGGAGCATTGCGGCATCGAGGTCGAGGACCATGTCTGCCTCGACGTCGGCGCCTCCACCGGCGGCTTCACCGAGGTGCTGCTGGCCAATGGCGCGGCTGTCGTATTCGCCATCGATGTCGGCCGCGACCAATTGCATCCCTCGCTGCGCAATCATCCGAAGATCGTGTCGATGGAGCAGACCGACATCCGCAGCTATGACGGCAAGCGCCTGCCGCAGCGCCCCGACATCGTCGTGATCGACTGCAGCTTCATCTCGCTCAAGGCGGTGCTGCCGGTCGCATTGTCGCTCGCGGCCTCGCCGATGAGCCTGCTGGCGCTGATCAAGCCGCAATTCGAGGCGAAGGGCGCACACGGCAAGGGCGGCATCATCAAGGATGCAGCGGTGCACGCCGCCGTCTGCGACGACATCGCCACCTTCGCCGCCTCGCTCGGCTGCAGTGACATCGAGATCTTCCCATCATCGATCAAGGGCGGCGACGGCAACGCCGAGTTCTTCCTGGGAGCACGCCGTCATGGTTGAGCGTCTCGTCATCGACCATGTCGGCCATCGCGGCGACGGCGCCTCGCTGTCATCGGGCGAGGCGCTTTACGTGCCCTATACGCTCGCCGGCGAGACCGTCGAGGCGGCCGTCGTTCCCGGCCATCCCGATCGCCGCAAGCTGCTCGCGGTGGAAATTCCGAGCCCCGAGCGGATCGCGCCGTTCTGTCCGCATTTCGGCGTCTGCGGCGGCTGCGCCATCCAGCACTGGGCGCCCGAGCCCTATCAGCAGTGGAAGCGCAACATCGTCGTCGAGACGCTGCGGGCGGCCAAGGTCGACTGCGACGTGGCCGATCTGATCGATGCCCACGGCGCCGGCCGGCGCCGGGCCACCTTCCACGCCCGGATGGGCACGCACGAGGTTCTCCGCGTCGGATTCTCGGCAGCCAACAGCCACGACATCGTACCGATCGACCGCTGTCCGATCCTCGACCCCGCGCTGGACGGTGCGCTGGAAGCCGCGTGGGCGCTGGCGGAGGCGCTGAAGCCGACCGGCAAGCCGCTCGACATCCAGGCGACCGCGACAAGCAACGGCCTCGACGTCGACATCCGCGGCTCCGGCCCGCTGCCGCCGCCGCGCATCGCGGCGCTGTCCGTCGTCGCCGAGCAGCACCGGCTGGCACGGCTGACGCGCCATGGCGAGCTGGTGCTGATGCGCAATGCGGCCGTGGTCGCGATGGGCACGGCACAGGTGACGTTGCCGCCCGGCTCGTTCCTGCAGGCCACCGTGCAAGGCGAGGAGACGCTGGCGCAATTGGTGCTGGAGCGGATCGGCAAAGCCAAGCACGTCGCCGACCTGTTCTGCGGCGTCGGCCCGTTCGCGCTCCGGCTCGCTACGCGGGTGCGCGTCACCGCCATGGACAATGATGCCGGCTCGGTCGCGGCGCTGCAGAAGGCGGCCGGTACGCCCGGCCTGAAGCCGATCAAGGCCGAAACGCGCGACCTGTTCCGCCGTCCCCTGATGCCGCCGGAATTGCGCGACATCGACGCTGTCGTATTCGACCCACCGCGCCAGGGCGCTCAGGCGCAGGCCAAGCAGCTCGCGGCCAGCAAGGTGCCGGTGATCGTCGCGGTGTCCTGCAACGTGACGACGTTCGCGCGCGATGTGCGCATGCTGATCGACGGCGGCTACAGGCTCGAGACCGTGGTGCCGGTCGACCAATTCCGCCACACGCCGCATGTGGAGCTGGTGGCACGGCTGGTGCGGTGAGCTGATCTCGATGCCTGCACGTCATCGCGAGCGAAGCGGCGAAGCAACGCAGGCATTCTTCTTGGCCCTGGATCCTTCGCTACGCTCGCGATGACGAGGACATGTCTACCTGACCACGCTGACCTTAACCGGCGCGACGCCGGAGGTGACCATGCCGAGCGCCTGCGCGGCTGAGTAGGACACGTCGACCACCCGCCCCTGCACGAACGGTCCGCGATCATTGACGCGCACCACCACGGAGCGGCCGGTCTTGACGTTGGTGACCTGCAGCCGGGTGCCGAACGGCAGGCTGCGATGCGCGGCCGTCAGCTCGGACGGATTGAAGCGCTCGCCGCTCGCGGTCTTCTGGCCTTCCGAATAGTAGCTGGCGAGACCGGACGCTCCGGAGTGCGCCGGCGGCGGGCTGAGCTCGGCCCGCCGGACGCGCACCACTGACTCCGGCGCCGTCTCCGCACGCTGCACCTGCGGCCGGAATTCGGCTCCGGCTTGCTTCGTCGGCGCCGCCCAGCGCGCCTGCCGGACCGCCGATGATTGCGCGCAGGCTGCGAGCGAAGCCGCCGCCGCACACACCAGCGCTGCCCTGAGAAGTTGGCAAGCGAGCCCTGCACGCGGACCTTGGATGACTGACGAGCGCCTGACGCGCTGCGCGGGATGGGCTGTCCGGTCGATGATACGCATGTTCTGTGCGCCTCCGCCTCAACCCGCTCATGGTCGCGGCCCAATCGCGGCAGCACGGTGGCGAAGGGAAACTTGCGAGAGGTGCAACCCCTGGTTTTTGGAAGATTGTGGCTTAATGGCAACAGATCAGCCTGAACGGCGGCCCTGTGGAGTTTTTCCACGCAAGAACTTCATACTGTCATGCTGGGAGAACACGTGAATGCCTGACCCGCTGCTGACCCGCATCGTTGGCGAACTTGCCGATGTCCCGGGACTGCGCGCCATCGCGCTCGGTGGATCACGTGCGCGCGGCACCGCGCAGGCGGGCTCGGACTACGACGTCGGGCTCTACATCGCATCCAGGCACGACCTCGACACCGCCGCGCTGCGCGAAGCAGTGCGGCGGCTCGTCGACGCCCCGCAAACGGTCGAACTGACGGCGGTCGGCGGCTGGGGACAGTGGGTCGTCGGCGGCGGCTGGCTCAGAATCGACGGGCACAAGGTCGACCTGCTCTATCGCGAGATCGATGCGGTCGGCGGCGTGATCGACGACTGCCGGAAAGGGCGGATCGAGATGCACTACCAGCCAGGCCATCCGCATGGCTTCGTGTCGGCGATCTGGATGGGCGAGGTCGCGCTCTGCCGCCCGCTGCACGATCCCGCGCAACTGCTGGCGGGACTGAAGTCGCGCTGCACGCCCTATCCGCGCCGCCTGCGCGACGCGATTATTGCGCGCTTCCAGTGGGAGATCGCATTCAGCATCGATAATGCCGAGTTGGCTGTCGGGCGTGGCGACCATACCCACGTCGCGGGCTGCGCCTATCGCGCCCTCGCCTGCCTTGCGCAGGTGCTGTTTGCGGTCAACGGGCGCTACCTGATCAACGAGAAGGGTGCGCTCAAGGAGGCCGCGACGTTTGGACTGGCGCTCGGCGGTCTCGCGGCGCGCGTGGAGCTCATCTGGCAATCGATCGGCAATGGCGAATTCGGTGCGGCGCTCCGCAGCCTGCGGGAGGTCGAGGCCGAATTGAAACAGGCGTTGGTCCATGCTGCGACGGCCGGCTGAGATCGGCGGCGCCTTACCAATCAAGCCTCCCCGCGCGCTCGTCTGCTCGGCAGCCCGGGCCTGCTGGTCACCGCCCCCAGCGGTCCTGCCAGATCTTCTCGCCGATCGTGCAGGACACGCGCGGCTCCTTGTCGGCATCGTCGGCGACCGGCACGATGCGCGGCGGCGGTACCCGTCCGGCGACCTCCATCAGCAGCTTGGTGCGGATGGCTTCCTTGAATTCGTCGCGGCTCTTGATCGTCACCACGAACGAGCCGTGGCCGCCGGTTACGCAATCCTTGTAGTAGAGATCGAGGTTCTCGATATCCATCGTCGAGTAGGACGGCTCCTTGACCATGATCGGCAGGCCGTTGATCGTGATGCCCTTGTCGACGGCCTCGTCGCGCGCGATCGTCACCGGTGAGGGACCATTGTTGTTGGGCCCGTCGCCGGAGATGTCGATAACGCGGCGCAGCCCGCGATAGGGGTTCTCATCGAACAGCGGCATGGCAAAGTAGATCGCGCCGGAGATCGAGGTGCGCGACGCGCGGCGGATCGGCGTCTTCATGATCTCGGCGGCCACGGCGTCGGCACTTTCCGGTCCGTCGATCAGGCGCCATGGAATGATGATCTTCTGGTCGCTCGAGGCCGCCCATTCGAAATAGGTCACGGCGATGCGGCCGTGCACGCCGCTCTTCAGTGCCTGCAGGAACTCGCGCGAGCTGAGCGCCTGGGCGTAGCCTTCGCGCTGGATCGCCAGCTCGTCCAGATCCATCGAGTAGGACACATCGACGGCGAGGATCAGTTCGACGTCGACGGACGCTTCCTTCTCGCTCAGTTGCTGAGCCGGCTGGGCCCTCGGCGCTGCCACGACGGTGGCGACGTCGCCGCCGGCCAAGGCGCCTGCCAGACACGCCACCCCGATCGAGATCCACCAGCGCATGAGCTGCCCTCCAATCGCGTCTGACGATGGTGACATGCAATCCGCAGAGCGCAAAGCGGGAACGCACACATCCATTCACATTCCGGTTAGTCCCCGGGGTTTGCCCGGATGTCAGGCAGCTGCGTGCGCCCATCGCGCAAGGCATGCAGCCCGTGGTTTCCCGGAGCAGCCGAAGCCTGTATCGTGGCCCGACTGCCGCATCAGGAACACAGGCGCGCCCTTAGAATGAACGATGCCGTCACCAAGCCCAAGACGAAGGTACGCACCAAGACCGAGCGTCCGCGGCTCTACAAGGTGATCCTCGTCAACGACGATTTCACCCCGCGCGATTTTGTGGTGATGATCCTGAAGGCGGAATTCCGCATGACCGAGGACCAGGCCTACAAGGTCATGATCACGGCGCATAAGCTCGGCGTCTGCGTGGTGGCCGTGTTCACCAAGGACGTTGCCGAGACCAAGGCGACCCGCGCGACCGATGCCGGCCGCGCCAAGGGATACCCGCTGCTGTTCACTACCGAGCCGGAGACCTGAGCCGGCGGCGAACTAATTCCCTTCCTCACGCAGCCCATACACACGTTGTGCGGTCGCGAGGCCAGCGATCGGAAATTCACCGAGATCGGTCCAGAGATCGGTCAGCGGCTCGGGACAGGCGCCGGCAAAGGCCTCGGACGCGACCACCGTCCGCTGCAGCCGCGCGGCCATCTTCTCCAACCGTGCGGCGAGATTGACGGCCGGGCCGATGCAGGTGAAGTCGAGCCGGTTGCCGCCGCCGATATTGCCATAGAGCAACCGTCCGACATGCAGGGCGACGCCGAAGCGAAAGCGCTCGACCCGGCCGCCAACCGCATATTCCAGCGCATCGACACTGGCGCGCGAGGTCCGCGCCGCCGAGAGCACGCGCCCGCAGACCGCGCTCGGATCACCGTCCTGTTCGGGAATCGGAAACACCGCGAGCAGACCGTCGCCCATGAACTTCAACACTTCGCCGCCCTGCTCCCGGATCGCGGCAACCTGGCAGTCGAAGTAGTTGTTGAGGATCTCGACCACGTCTTCGGCCGGCAGCCGGTCCGACAACGGCGTGAAGCCGCGCAGGTCCGACAGCCAGATCGCCGCATCCATCGTATCGGTATGGCCGCGGCGGATCTGGCCGCCGAGAATGCGCTCGCCGGCGCTGTTGCCGACATAGGTGTCCAGCAGCATCGAGGCAGTCCGGCGCAGCGTGACGATCTCGGTGTAGCGTGCCAGGGCCGGCATCAGCGACCGGATTGCGTTCACGTGCTGCTCGCTGAAGCCACGGGGATCCCTCGTGGTCCAGCTCGAGGCATGGATCGCCCGATCGACGAAGGTCAAGGGCAGCGCGAGATAGTCGGTCGCCCCCTCGGCGCGCACATCCATCAGGATCGGAAAGCGCTCGGCCTCCGAGCCGCGAGGATCAGCCCTGAATTCCGCCCCGCTCTCGAACACGAGCGCGAGCGGGCTGCTCCTGTAAATCGGGCGGCTCTCAAAGCCGAAATCAACGGTGGAGGTCTCGACCTCCGCTCCCGGCCGCCAGATGAAGCTGCGGCCCGCAATGTCCGGATGCAGGGTGCGGACGAACACGCCGACGCGCCACAACGGCACACCGAGCCCGACCAGCCGCTCGCAGCATTCGGACATCATCTGGCCCGGCGTCGCTGCGGACCGCGCACCGTCGACCAGCCAGTCCTTGATCTCCTGCAACTTGGGGATGTCCATGGGACGACATTAAGCGAGCAGCGTGACAACAGCAAACAGCCGCGGCGGCCGCGTGCCTCTACCCCACCTGGCCGCGATGGCGCAGCAGGTGATCGGCCAGCACGCAGGCCATCATCGCCTCGCCGACCGGAACCGCGCGGATGCCGACGCACGGGTCGTGCCGGCCCTTGGTCAGGATCTCGGTCTCCTGGCCTGAGCGGTCGACGGTCTGGCGCGGGGTGAGGATCGACGAGGTCGGCTTGACCGCGAAGCGCAGCACGATCGGCTGCCCCGTCGCGATGCCGCCGAGAATGCCGCCGGCATTGTTGGAGAGGAAGCGCGTGCCGTCATTGGCCGAGCGCATCTCGTCGGCATTCTCCTCGCCGGTCAACTCGGCGGCGCCGAAGCCGGCGCCGATCTCGACGCCCTTCACCGCATTGATGCTCATCATCGCCGCGGCGAGCTCGGCATCGAGCTTGCCGTAGAGCGGCGCGCCAAGTCCCGCCGGCACGCCCTCGGCGACGATCTCGAGCACGGCGCCGATCGACGAGCCGGACTTCCTGATGCCGTCGAGATAGTCCTCGAAGAACGCCGCCTTGTCCTTGTCGGGGCAGAAGAAGGGATTGCGCGCGACCTCGTCCCAGTCCCAGTTGCCGCGGTCGATCTTGTGCGGGCCCATCTGCACCAGCGCGCCGCGCACCTTCACGTCCGGCAGGACCTTGCGCGCGACGGCGCCGGCCGCGACGCGCGTCGCGGTCTCGCGCGCCGAGGAGCGGCCGCCGCCGCGATAGTCGCGCAGGCCATACTTGGCCTCGTAGGTGAAGTCGGCGTGACCCGGACGAAACTTGTCCTTGATCTCGGAATAGTCCTTGGAGCGCTGGTCGGTGTTCTCGATCAGGAGCGCAATCGGCGTGCCCGTGGTGACCTGCGCTCCCGTGTCGGGATCGGCCATCACGCCGGACAGGATCTTCACCTGGTCCGGCTCCTGGCGCTGGGTGGTGAAGCGCGACTGGCCAGGACGGCGGCGGTCGAGATCACGCTGGATCTCCTCGGCCGTCAGCGGAATGCGTGGCGGACAGCCGTCGACGACGCAGCCGATGGCGACGCCATGGCTCTCGCCGAAGGTGGTGACGCGGAACATGTGGCCGAAGGTGTTGAAGGACATGATCTGATCACCCAATCGGAAAAACCGTCATTCCGGGATGGTCCGAAGGACCAGACCCGGACTCTCGAGATTCCGGGTTCGCCTCTGCGAGGCGCCCCGGAATGACGGGGATAACTAACTGTACTTCTCGAACCCGTTCTCGCCGAACACATAGACCGCGCCCTGCTGGATCGGCAGGTCGACGGCGCCGTGCGGCGTCTCGAAGCCCAGCGCGACCATCAGCGCCCGCGCCGTGCCGCCATGGGCGACCGCCACGATATCGCCAGACAGCCCATCGTACCAGTCGCGCACGCGGCGCTCGACGTCGGCATAGGTCTCGCCGCCCTCGGGCGCCAGCGACCATTTGTCGGTCAGCCGCCTGGCATAGAAGGCGGGATCTGCCGCCTGCATTTCCGGCAGCGTCGCCCCTTCCCATTTGCCGTAGCCAATCTCGCGCAGCCGGGCATCGAGCGCATAGCCCTCGGCCGGCAGCCTCAGGGTCTCCCGCACCAGCTCCATGGTCGCGCGGGCGCGGCTGAGCGGACTCGCGACGTAAGGCAGGCCTGCCGCATCATGGCCGTTGCGCGCAACGATCTCGGCCAGGATGTTGCCGGCCTGGACCGCCTGCACCTGCCCGAGCGCGTTCAGCGGAATGTCCTGCGTGCCTTGCAGTCGGCCGAGCGCATTCCATTCCGTCTCGCCGTGGCGGATGTAGTAGATCGTGGGCCGTGGCATTGCGCGTTGACGTTATTCCTTGAACGCTATTCTTTGGCGCCGACGGAATTGCTGAGCGAGATGTCGGGCGCCTCGGGCCGCTTCATGCCGACGACGTGATAGCCGGAATCGACGTGATGCACCTCGCCGGTGACACCGCGCGACAGGTCGGACAAGAGATACAGCGCGCTGTCGCCGACCTCGTCGATGGTCACGGTCCGACGCAGCGGCGCGTTGTACTCGTTCCACTTCAGGATATAGCGGAAGTCGCCAATGCCCGAGGCGGCCAGCGTCTTGATCGGTCCTGCCGAGATCGCGTTGACGCGGATGTTCTTCTCGCCGAGATCGGCGGCGAGATAGCGCACGCTGGCCTCCAGCGCGGCCTTGGCGACGCCCATCACGTTGTAGTGCGGCATCCATTTCTCGGCGCCGTAGTAGGTCAGCGTGATGATCGAGCCGCCGTCCGTCATCAGCTTCTCGGCGCGCTGCGCGATCGCGGTCAGCGAGTAGCAGCTGATCAGCATGCTCTTGGAGAAATTGTCCTGCGTGGTCTCGATGTAGCGCCCGTCGAGCTGGTCCTTGTCGGAGAAGGCGATGGCGTGGACGACGAAATCGATCTTGCCCCACTTCTCCTTGAGCACGTCGAACACCGCATCGATGGTGGCGGGATCGGTGACGTCGCAATGGCCGAGCACGAGGCCGCCGAGCTCGGCCGCCAGCGGCTCGACCCGCTTCTTCAGCGCGTCGCCCTGGTAGGTCAGCGCGATCTCCGCGCCCGCCGCACGCGCCGCCTTGGCAATGCCCCAGGCGATCGAGCGGTTGTTGGCCACGCCGAGAACGACCCCGCGCTTGCCCTGCATCAAACCTGAAATCTGCGCCATGCGGCTTCCCATCGAACTGATTATTAAGGACTGGACGTACACCACCGGTCTGGCCCGGTACAGCCCCATTCCGCCCGCTCTGTGGCAAACTCCCCGCAGGGCTTGCGGCCCGGAATAGGCGCGTCATCGCGGTGTTATGATCTTTGCAAGGCACAGGCTGCGGCCTGCGCCCGTGTCATCGCAGCGAACAGCCGCAGGGCATTCCATGAACGCGTTCCGCCAGAGCGTCGAGGCCATGATTCCGGCACTGCGCCGTTATGCCCGGGCGCTGGCGCGCGACATGGACGCGGCCGACGAGCTGGTCCAGGACACGCTGGTGCGGGCGCTGCGCTCGGAACGGCTGTTCCTGGGCGGCGACATCAGGAGCTGGCTGTACACGATCCTGACCAATCTGAACAAGAACCGCCGGCGTTCACTGGCGCGCCGGCCCCACTTCATGCCGCTTCGGGACGACAATCCCGACGCCAGCGGCACCGAGGCCGAGGGCCGGGACATCGAGCGCGCACTGGCGACCCTGGTGGAGGAGCAGCGCGCAGCGCTTCTCCTCGTCGTGCTCGAAGGCATGAGCTACCGCGAGGTCGCCGACATCCAGGGTGTCCCGATCGGCACCGTGATGTCCCGCCTCGCCCGCGCTCGCGCCCATGTCCGTGCCGTGCTCGAGGGCGAGCGGCCGGCGCTGCGGAGGGTGAAATGACCACTGCACAAAAGCCGCCCTGCCATGTTCGCCTGCTCAAGCCTGCAGCGACCGCGCATCGCCGCAGCCGCTCGATTGCCATGAGATCCCGATGATGACCGACCCGACCATTCCCGTCACCGAAGACGAGCTGCACGCCTATGTCGACAACGAGCTGCCGGCCGAGCGCCGCAGCGACGTCGAGCGCTGGCTGGCCGAGCATCCGGCGGACGCCGAGCGGGTGCAATCCTGGCGCAGCATGGCCGAGGCGCTTCACGCCCGCTACGATTCGATCGTCAACGAGCCGGTGCCGCCGCGGCTCGACCTCGACGGTCTGGACCGCCAGCCGCGGCGCTGGGTCATCGGTGCGATAGCTGCAAGCGTGGCGGCCTTCGCGGTCGGCGGCGCGGTCGGCTGGGTCGCGCGTGGCGCCGCGTCCTCGCCGTCGCCGCTGCAGGCCCTCGCCGGCGAGGCGCTCGATGCGCACCGGCTCTACGTCGTGGAGGTGCGCCATCCGGTCGAGGTCCCCGGCGACGAGAAGGCCCATCTGCAGCAATGGCTGACGCGGCGCTGCGGTCGCACCGTGCAGGCGCCGGAGCTGGAAACCACCGGACTGAAGCTCGTCGGTGGCCGGCTGCTGCCGGGACCGACCGGCCCGGCCTCCTTCCTGATGTATGAGAGCACGTCCGGCGAGCGCTTCACGGTGTATGCGACCAAGGTCGGGATCGAGGCGGCCGAGATGCGCTATACGGCGCAGGGTACCACCGCTGCGCTGTCCTGGGCGGAGCGCGGCGTCAGCTACGTCGTCAGCGGCAGCAGCGACCGGACGCGCCTCACCCAGGTTGCGCGCCTTGTTTATGATCAGTCCGAACGGACGGGCGGCTAGCGGCGAGACGCCGGAGATCTTGGCCCCCACGAGTACCGTCACAATTCCCGATACGATCTGAAGGGCTTGCTCGCAGGCTACAGGAGATGAGCGAGGGGAAGCGGTGCCTGCGTCCTCCCGCGCAGGGGGACACGCCAAGGTCGGCGCCGCAATTCGGTCACCGGAAATCTGGAATCCGGTCACCGGCACGTCTCAATATAGCGCCAAATGTTCACGAAAAAATGAGGAGTGTTCGATCCGCCGATCGACACGGAAGCGGCCTCGATTGGGGTTTTGTACCGCGCTGGTCCCCCTTTCGAGGCCGCACTTTTTTCTCGGCTTTCCAGCCCGCACTTCAACTTCTAGACTACATATCCGCAATATGCAACCTCAGGAGATGTTGCTGCGCGGATTGTAGGGATGGCGATCGCGCCACTTGGTCATCAGCGCCTCGAGCTCGGCGTCGTTGCCGTCGGGCAGCACGATCCGGGTGGTGACGAACAGATCGCCGGCCGAGCCATCGCTCTTGGGCAAGCCCTTGCCCTTGAGCCGGAAGGTCCGGCCGCTGGACGTGTTCCTCGGGATCGACAGCTCGACCGCGCTGCCGAGCGTCGGCGCCCTCACCTTGGCGCCCAGGACCGCCTCGTAAAGCGTGATCGGCAGATCGAGCCTGAGGTCGCTGCCCTCGACCTTGAAGAACGGATGCGGCGCGATCTGGATGGTGATCAGGAGATCACCCGGCCGGTGTCCGGGCGCGCTCTCGCCCTGCCCCTTCAGCCTAATCTGCTGGCCGGCGCTGACGCCGGCGGGGACCTTGACGTTGAGCTCCTTGCCCGACGGCAGCCGCACGCGCTTCTCGCCGCCCTTGACGGACTCCTCGAGCGAGACCGACATCGCAACCTTCAGATCGAGGTCGAGGCCGACACCGCCGGCGTCGAACTCGAACGGGCTGCCCCCGCCGCGCGCGCCGCGCTGGGCGCCGCCGAACATGCTGTTCAGAATGTCCTCGAAACCGCCGCCGCCGAAGCCGCCGGCCGGCCCGCCGCCACTGCGGAAGGTATAGTTCTCGAAGCCGCCTCCTGGACCGCCGCGCCCGGCGCCGCCACCAGGAAAGCCCTGGAAGCGCGGCTTGCCGTCAGCGTCGATCTCGCCGCGATCGAACTGCTTGCGCTTCTCCTCGTCGCCCAGGATCTCGTTGGCAGAACTGATCTCGGCAAACCTTGCCGATGCCTTCGGATCATCCTTGTTGCTGTCGGGGTGGTGCTTCTTGGCGAGCTTGCGATAGGCGCTCTTGATGGCCGCAGCGCTGGCGCTTCGCGGCACCCCCAAGACCTCATAGGGGTCGCGCATCCGTCACGTCTCCTTACAGAAAGTCAGATACTAACCTATGGGCTCCCCGCCCGCTTTGCATTTCATCTGGGGAGTCCGTTGTATTTTTGCAACGGGTTTCAGACGATCCCAGCTAGCTTTGCTGCCAGGGCTTGAGCGTCTGGATGTCCCAGCGCCCCCGCTCGATCCGGCACGCCGACCCCTGCAGCCAGCGCTCGGTCTTGCCGTTGACGTAGCTCGCCAGGAAATCCCGGCAGGTACGGCCGTTGTCCGCGGTGTAGGACTTGGCGATCGGCGTCACCGAGCCGCGGGCGCCGGTCTGCGGATTCTGCCAAGGCTGGCTGGAATCCTTGGTCCCCTTGGTCAGCACGTCCGACGCAGCGTTGCGGGCAAAAGCGAGATCGGCTTCGGTCGGCTCGCGCTCGGGCGGCGGGCTGATCGCGCCGGTGACCTCCGCATCGTCCATCTTGGCAAAGGCCGTTTCAGGGTGCGACAGGCTGCAGCCGCTGCCGGACAAGCCGATTAGAATGAGTGTCAAAGCGGTGCCGGCATGACCGATCGCGGATAGGCCAAGCCGGACCGATGCCCTATATAGGGCCGGACCAGAATGGACTTGCACGCGCCTGGCCGCGGGTGAACGCAAAACTCGGACTCCCCATACACATGACCGACCCCACGAGCATCAAACACCAGACAACCTTAACATCCGGTACATCGGCCGATTTTACCCAGGCCGGCGAGCCGTTTGCGCTGTTTGCGGCGTGGTTTGCCGAAGCCGGCAAGAGCGAGCCCAACGATCCGAATGCGATGGCGCTGGCAACGGTCGACGACAGTGGGTTGCCTGACGTGCGCATGGTGCTGATGAAGGGCTATGACGCGGACGGCTTCGTCTTCTACAGCCACAAGGCCAGCCAGAAGGGCCGCGAGCTCGCCGCCAATCCGAAGGCCGCGCTGCTGTTTCACTGGAAGTCGCTGCGCCGCCAGGTCCGCATCCGCGGCCTCGTGACGCCGGTGACCGACGATGAGGCCGACGCCTATTTCGCGACCCGGCCGAAGCAGGCGCAGCTCGGCGCCTGGGCCAGCAAGCAGTCGCAGCCGCTGGAAAGCCGCTTCGCGTTCGAGCAGGCGATCGCCAAGGTCGCCGCGCAATACATCATCGGCGACGTGCCGCGCCCGCCAGGATGGAGCGGCTGGCGCATCACGCCCGTCAGCATGGAGTTCTGGCACGACCGGCCATTCCGCCTGCACGACCGCATCGAATTCCGGCGCGAGGCTTCGGGCCAGCCCTGGACCAAAGTGCGGATGTATCCGTAGGGGATCGCCGCGCGCGCTTGCGCCCGGCCTCTAGACGTCCGACGCGCCAACGAATCGCCATCGCGCGCGTGAATCAGGCGCCGAACACACAACCATTGTGGTAAGTTGATCCGTCCGGGATCGTGAAAGACGCAATTCATGCCGACCTCTTCCAACCAGCCACGGCGCACGATGCTGCTGACCGGCGCCAGCCGCGGCATCGGCCATGCCACCGTGATCCGCTTCTCCTCTGCCGGCTGGCGCGTCCTCACCTGCTCACGGCACCCCTTTCCCGAAGAATGCCCGTGGGGCGCCGGCCCCGAGGACCATGTCCAGGTCGACCTGTCCGATCCCGAGGACACCGTGCGCGCGATCGCCGAGATCAAACAGCGGATCGACGGCGGCGAGCTGCACGCGCTGGTCAACAACGCCGCGATCTCGCCGAAGGGCGCCGGCGGCGCCCGGCTCGGCACCGTCGACACCGACCTCGACACATGGAATCACGTCTTCCGCGTCAACTTCTTTGCGCCGATCATGATGGCGCGCGGCCTGATCAAGGAGCTGAAGGCGGCCAAGGGCTCCGTCGTCAACGTCACCTCGATCGCGGGCTCGCGCGTGCATCCCTTCGCGGGCGCGGCCTACGCGACCTCCAAGGCGGCGCTGGCCGCCCTGACCCGCGAGATGGCGTCGGATTTCGGCCGGGTCGGCGTCCGCGTCAACTCGATCGCCCCCGGCGAGATCGACACCTCGATCCTGTCGCCGGGCACCGAGAAGATCGTCCAGGAGCAGATCCCGATGCAGCGCCTCGGCACCCCCGACGAGGTTGCCAAGATCATCTATGTGCTGTGCTCGGAGACCAGCTCCTACGTGAACGGCGCCGAGATCCACATCAACGGCGGCCAGCACGTCTGAGGCAATCGACGCAGAGACGCTTGCCCGTCTTCGATTTGGTTCATAGCGGCGATTTGGTTCATAGCGGCTTGCCACGTTCGGCAAGTTCCGGATGACCGGACGAAGGCGCGATTAACGCCATCTCCGAAGATCGCTACGGAACCTACCGACCACCACAAACAAGACAGCGCTCCCGGAGGGAACGCTGTTCATGGGATGGGATCGGCGCACCGAATTTCCGATCATTGGCAGCGCGGGCGGCATTGCCTGAATACCGCCCGGTCGAGAACGGTCGTTCAGCCTTCGCACACCAAACCGCGCAGAATCTGCGCGGCGCGCCAGCGCAGGCGGTCGGACTCGACGTTGAGAGCGCTGGAGCAATCATCATCGCGCTCGTCGTCCTCGAGTTCGGCGCCGCAGTAGCGGCAGGTACGCGGCGACAACGCCACGACAATGTCGGCGCGGCTGCGCTGATAGCTGGCAAGATCGATCACGTTGTTCGATGCCATTATGCGTTTCTCAACCATTGCCGCCGCCTCTTGGATAAGGCGCGATGAACGCGCCCTCGAGCTCTGCCTTGCATGCCACGCGCCGAGGCGCTCGTTGTTTGTCATGCTGGTGCAGATTTATCGCAGAGAAGTTTCGATCAAACGTTCAGCGTTCCCGTCAAATTTTACCTGAGGAATTGGGGCGGCTTTGCAGCGGCATTGCAGCCGGCCTAACAAGTATTTCCTATTATGTGTTGCATCTCACCGCTTGTGTCACCTTAAGTGCATAGCGACGGACAGCATGACGATCAATCAATGACATGTCTACGCCGCTGCTAACAACAGGGCGCGAATGAGGCATCGCCTGGAATGACGGCACAATGCCGCAGGCCTCGCGCAGATTCGTCCCTCTCGCGTAGAGCCTGGATTTTCAGGCCCGCGGCACTACAGCCACTTCTTCAATTTGAAGATGTAGTACGGCACGATCGCACAGATCAGCATCAGCACCAGCGCCATCGGATAGCCGTGCACCCATTCGAGCTCCGGCATCATCTTGAAGTTCATGCCGTAGATCGATGCGATCAAGGTCGGCGGCATCAGCACCACCGCCATCACCGAGAACAGCTTGATGATGTTGTTCTGCTCGAGGTTGACGACGCCTAACATCGCATCCAGCACGAAGGTGATCTTGCTCGCGAGGTAGGACGCGTGGTCGGTCAGCGAAGCGACATCGCGCTGCATGGTCTTGAGCTGCTCACGCATGTCCTTCGACCACTTCACGCCTTCGACCACCGCAGACAGGAAGGTGACGAGGCGGCCGATCGACACCAGGCTCTCACGTACCTTCGAGGTCAGGTCGCCCTTGCGGCCGATCGCGATCAGGATCTGCGAATATTGCTTGGCATGGCCGTGACGCTCATTGTTAGGCTCGAAGATCTCGTGGCTGACCTGGTCGATATCAGCCCCGACCTTCTCGAGAATGTCGGCGCAGCGGTCGATTACCGCATCGAGCAGCTCCATCAGCACCATCTCGCCGGTGATCCCGGGCGCACAGTTGCGGGCGAGCTTGGCCTCCACCACGGCGAACGGGCGCGGCTGGTCGTAGCGCACCGTCACGAGACGGTGGCCAGCCAGGATGAAGGTGACGGCCGTGGTCCTGGGCATATCGGAATCCGAGTGACACATCAGCGTGGCCGTCATGTAACGGGCCCCGTTCTCGATGTAGAGACGGCTGGAGATCTCGATCTCCTGCATGTCCTCGCGGGTCGGCACCGCAATCCCGGCCAGCTTTTCGACGGCCCGATCCTCGGCGTTGCTCGGGTTGACCAGGTCGACCCACACCGCATTCTCGGGCAGAGCCGCGGGATCGGTGACCGCCATCTTCTTCAGCGCGGCTTCCGACGGGACGAACACCGAGAACATGGACAAACTCCGAATCGCGAAACGTGAATTTCGGGGACTTAGCGGTGGGATGCTGCTGCCTTGTGACGCAGCCTGCGGGCCCGGTCCATGGGCTTTTCTCGCCAATGCCCCGCAGCCTCTCGCGCAACGCCCAGCGGAGCATGACCGTGCCATTCGGAGCACAGCTGTGGATGACTGCCCGCAACTTTGCGGCAAAAAAGCAACAATCGCGGCGCTGCAGCGTGACCTGTGCGTGTAGCGGCTGGAATTGAGAACGATTTTGACGATAATGGGACATGTGGAATCGCGCTGCAGTGGCGCGGCCGTGTCATTGCAACGTCAGCTGTCGATTGGAATTGGTGACATGTCGCTGAAGGTGAAACTCGGACTCCTGGCCGCCGGCCTGATGCTGTCGGGCTGCATGCAGGCCACGACGTACGAGGCGACCAACACCCAGGCCTTCAAGCCGAAGGACAAGGAGCTTCTCGCGAAGATCCGCTACACCAACACGCCGGTGGCCGAGCCCTATCGGCGCGCAATCGTCGACTATCACCGCAAGGAAGCCCCGGGCTCCATCGTGGTCGATTCCGACAGCCACTACCTCTATTACGTGCTCGATGGCGGCAAGGCGATTCGCTACGGCATCACCGTCGGCGAAGAGGCCATGGCGTGGTCGGGCATCGCCAAGGTCGGGGCCATGACCGAATGGCCGGCCTGGCATCCGACCAAGAGCGAGATCGAGCGCCTGGGCGTCCCGACCTTCGTGGCGGCCGGTCCGGACAATCCGATGGGCTCGCGCGCGATGTACCTCTATGCCAACGGCAAGGACACGCTGTTCCGCATCCACGGCACCAACCAGCCGGAATATATCGGCGCCTCGATCTCCTCGGGCTGCATCCGCCTGACCAACGAGGATGCGATCGATCTCTATAACCGGGTGAAGGTCGGCACCATCGTCGTGGTGCTGGATCCGAAGAAGGGTGATTCGCCCTACAAGCCGCAGATGGCGCTGCAGGGCGGCGGCACCTACGCTGCGATGCAGTGAGCATCGCCTGCGGCGGACGAAATTCAAAAGCCGAGAAACGCGTTTAGCATCCTTCTTTGAGAGCGCCGGGCAACCGGCGCTCTTTTGTTTTGGGCGCTAGAGCGCGATGCCTCTTGGTTGAATCGACTTAACCGCAGGCTCGCTTCACCTCTCCCGCTTGCGGGGGAGGTCGGCGCGAAGCGCCGGGTGGGGGCTCTCTCCGCTCGGGCAGCCTCAATCGCGGCAACACCCCCACCCCAGCCCTCCCCCGCAAGCGGGAGAGGGAGCGCACCTTCGTTCGCAGCTAGCAACCAGACCTCGTCTCATCACGCGCTAGAACAATCCACGGAACGGATCCCAGCTTCGGCGACTGTGATGGCGCTTCCGCGACGCCGGCTTCGAGGGCAAGGCTCGCTCCCCATTCTGGCTCGTCTGCGCGCGCTGGTCGCGCCCGGCTGCATCGCGGGTTTTGTCCGACGCTGCGGATGGACCGCCTGCCGGCGGCTTGGCGGTCGAGGATCGCGCCTCTGGCGCAGCGGCTTCGACCTTTTTCTGCTCGGGCGCCGGCTTTGACGCCGTGCGCCGATTGCGGGCCGAATCGGCTGGTTTTTGCGCGGGAGAGCGCTCTTCCACGGCGGACCGTTCGGTCCCCTCGTCAGCTGACGGAGCGGTGCCGTCCGCTGCGGTAGACGTTCCGGCCTCCATCTCCGCCGAGACGCCGCGACTGGTGCCGTTGCGCTCGGCCGGGGTGCTCGCGGTCTTCCTGGAGCGTTCAGTGCCGGCCTGTTCGGTCTCGCGCGGCGGCGCATCGTCAGGCCGGGCCGCGGGCATCAGGGGCGCGACCTTCGGCAGCGGGTCGAGCACGTCCCACTGGCAGATCCGGTAATTGTTCCGCCGCTCCATCAGGTCGAGATGGATGTGATCCTCGTGGTACCAGTCGGAGTCGGGGCCGAGCACGGTGGAGAAATGGGTGCACACCGCGTGCAGCACCGCCTCGCGCAAATCGCGCGGCTGGGTGCGGTCGGTGAGATCGATCATGCGGCCGTCGGCCAGCCTGAAGCCGTGGACGTCCAGCGCATTGGCACGGCCGTGCTCCGATAGCTGCGCGCCGCTGACATTGTTGCGGCCGCGGCACTGATATGAATCGAAATTGTCGAGCGCGGTGACCGCGCTGCCGAGCCGTTCGGCCAGCGGCGCCACATCGTCGCGCACCCAATTGACGACCGCAGTCGCCATCGGACAACGCATGGTCGCCGCGGGCGTCAGCGCCACCCTGCGCTTGTCAGGCAGCACCACCGCCTCCAGCCGCACCAGATCCTGGCCGCCGCAGCCGCCAGGACCCTTGATCGGCGGAATCGACGGCGCGATCGCGACCTCTTCGGTCAGGGCCAGCCTGCAAGCCGAAGGCGGCGGCGGGGCTTTGGCATCCACCTTCGGACCGGTGCTGGCCTCGTCGCGCGGAGCGGCATCCTCGCCCTTGGCCGCCTCCCGCGCCGGCGCGTCGGCCGGCCGCGGCTGCGGAAGCGGCACTTTGGCAACGCCATCGGCCAGCTTCGCAGCGAGCTCAGAGGCCGCGGGCGGGCTGCGGTGCGCCGATTTCGCGGCCGCCGCCGGCGCCGCCATGAGCCAGCTCAATGCGATCGCCACGGCCACAGCGCTAACCATCACGCCCGGCGCGACGTCGTGGCCATCACAAGTCCATTTGCGTCGGATGCGGCACGCGCTAAAATTGACCAAAGAGACCAAAAGACCCTCGCTGCAAGCGAATACCGGAGGAACGACCTGATGCTTGGTTTGATGCAAGACTGGCCCCTGCTTTGTCACCGGATCATCGAGCATGCGGCGACAATCCACGGCTCCCAGGAGGTCGTGACCCGCTCGGTCGAAGGCCCCATCGTTCGCACCACCTATCGGCAAATCCACGACCGCGCTCTCAAGGTCTCGCAGAAGCTGACGCGCGACGGCATCAAGCTGGGCGACCGCGTCGCCACCATCGCCTGGAATACCGGCCGCCATCTCGAGGTCTGGTACGGCATCATGGGAATCGGCGCGATCTGTCACACGGTCAATCCACGCCTGTTTCCCGAGCAGATCGGCTGGATCATCAACCATGCCCAGGACCGCATCGTCATCACCGATCTGACGTTCGTGCCGATCCTCGAGAAGCTCGCCGACAAGCTGCCGAGCGTCGAGCGCTACATCGTGCTGACCGACGCCGCACACATGCCGCAGACGACGCTCAAGAACGCCGTCGCCTACGAATCGTGGATCGGCGAGGCCGACGGCGATTTCGCCTGGGGGACCTTCGACGAGAACACCGCAGCCGCGATGTGCTACACGTCCGGCACCACGGGCGATCCGAAAGGTGTGCTGTATTCGCATCGGTCCAACGTGCTGCATGCGTTGATGGCCAATAGCCGGGATTCACTCGGTACGTCCGCAGCAGACACAATGCTTCCGGTGGTTCCGCTGTTCCATGCCAACAGCTGGGGCATTGCCTTCTCCGCTCCCTCGATGGGCACCAAGCTGGTGATGCCCGGCCCCAAGCTCGACGGCGCGTCCGTCTACGAGCTGCTCGACACCGAGAAGGTGACCTACACCGCCGGCGTGCCGACGGTGTGGCTGATGCTGCTGCAGCATATGCAGGCGCATAACCTCAAACTGCCGCATCTGAAGATGGTGGTGTGCGGCGGCTCGGCGATGCCGCGCTCGATGATCCAGGCCTTCCTCGACATGGGCATCGGCGTGCGTCACGCCTGGGGCATGACCGAGATGAGCCCGATCGGCACGCTCGCCACCCTGAAGCCGCCGTTCCTCGCCGCCGACGGCGACGCCAAGCTCGACGTGCTGCAGACGCAGGGCTTCCCCCCGTTCGGCGTCGAGATGAAGATCACCGACGATGCCGGCACCGAGCTGCCATGGGACGGCAAGACCTTCGGCCGGCTCAAGGTGTCCGGACCCGCGGTGTCGAAGGCCTACTACAAGGTCGACAGCAACATCCTCGACGATGAAGGCTTCTTCGACACCGGCGACGTCGCCACCGTCGATGAACATGGCTACATGCGCATCACCGACCGCTCAAAGGACGTCATCAAGTCCGGCGGCGAATGGATCTCCTCGATCGACCTGGAGAATCTCGCGGTCGGCCATCCCGCCGTCGCCGAGGCTGCCGTCATCGGCGTCTATCATCCGAAATGGGATGAGCGCCCGCTGCTGATCGTGCAGTTGAAGCCCGGCCAGACGACGACGCGCGAGGACATCCTGAAATACATGGAAGGCAAGATCGCCAAATGGTGGATGCCCGATGACGTCGCCTTCGTCGACGGCATTCCGCACACGGCAACCGGCAAGATCCTGAAGACCGCGCTGCGCGACCAGTTCAAGAGCTATCGCTTCCCCAACGCCGCGGCCTGAGCAGGCCACGTCCAACGGCGCATCATTACGAGCGGCCTCTCCATCACCGGGGAGGCCGTTCTGCATTGCAGCCGGCATACAGCGTTGACGTGGCGCAAGGCTCGACGAGATCCAATCGCTACAATGCCGTGATGAACACGACAGGATCACGGACCGCGCGCATGACATGGCGCGACGTGCCGTCGACGGTGCTGACGCTCGGGCTGGTGTCGCTCCTGATGGACATCTCCTCGGAGCTGATCCACGCGCTGCTGCCGATCTTCCTCGCGACCGTGGTCGGCGCTTCTACGGTGACCATCGGCCTGATCGAAGGCGTGGCCGAGGCCACCGCGGCGGTGACGAAGGTGTTCTCCGGCGCTCTGTCGGACCGGATCGGCAAGCGCAAGCTTCTGGTCGGGATCGGCTATGGGCTGGCGGCACTGACCAAGCCGGTGTTTCCGCTCGCCAGCACGTCGTGGCAGATCCTCGCCGCACGCTTCGTCGACCGCATCGGCAAGGGCATCCGCGAGGCGCCGCGCGACGCGCTGATAGCCGACGTGACGCCGGAAGGCATCCGCGGCGCGAGCTACGGCCTGCGCCAGGCGCTCGACACGGTCGGCGCCTTTGCCGGTCCCCTCCTCGCCGTGGCACTGATGGCGCTCTACGCCAACGACTTCCGCGCGGTGTTCTGGTGGTCGGCACTGCCGGCCGCGCTCGCCGTGCTGCTGATCCTGTTCGGCCTGCGCGAACCGGTGGAGACCGCGCCTGTGCCGCGCCGCGATTGGCCGATCCATGCGCGCGAGCTGCGCCGGCTACCACGCGCCTATTGGATCGTGGTCGCCATCGGCGCGGTATTCGCGCTGGCCCGCTTCAGCGAGGCGTTCCTGGTGCTCAAGGCGCAGGCCGACGGCCTTCCCCTATTCCTGATCCCGCTGGTCTACGTGCTGATGAACCTGGTCTATGCCGGCGTGGCCATGCCGGCCGGAATCCTTTCCGACCATATCGGCCGCAGCAACGTGCTGACCTGTGGCCTCGTCGTGCTGACAGCCGCCGACCTGACGCTGGCATTCCTGCCCGGCCTGATCGGCACCGCGATCGGCGTCGCGCTTTGGGGCCTCTATCTTGGACTGTCGCAGGGGCTGCTCTCGGCGATGGTCGCCGATACCGCCCCACCGGACTTGCGCGGCACCGCCTTCGGCCTTTTCAACCTCGTCACCGGCGGTGCGCTGCTCGTCGCAAGCCTGCTGGCGGGCTGGCTGTGGCACGCCTATGGGCCGCGGGCGACGTTCACGACCGGCGCAGCATTCTCCATCGCGACCGTCCTGTTGATGCTGACGGCCTTGCGCGTCCGCCCCAGCGAAAGCACCTGAGACGGTGTCCGGATCATCCGCCCTCTCCGGACCAGACGCCTCTTGAATTTACCCCATCCGCGTGGTCTCACACGGATGACTCGGCCGCCCGGCGCAACGCAGGCAGCGGCCCAACCCGGCAGTTCCTGACACGATGGCACGCAGGTTTCACGCCCCCTATCTGTCGGAGCCGATCTCCAGCCTCGCGACCTGGACCCGCAATCTGGCGGTGTTCTCGGTCGTCGCCGTGCTGGTCTCGATCCTGATCCTGCGCTTCGATTTTCTGGAGATGAAGCCGGCGCTGGCGACGTTCTTCGGCGCGCTGGGGCTTGCCGCGCTGTCGATCCTGCTCGGACTTGCCGCCTTCGTCGCGATCTGGCGCAACGGCAGCCGCGGCATGAGCCGGATCCTGCTCGCCTTCATGATCGATGCCGTGGTGCTGGCCTATCCGGCCTACCTCGCGCTCCAGTACCGCAAGCTGCCGAAGATCTACGACATCACCACCGACCCGATCGATCCGCCGCGCTTCGAGGCTTTGGCGCCGCTCCGCAACGGCGACGGCACCAACACGGCCGTCTATGCCGGGCTGTACTCGGCCGAGCAGCAGCAGAAATTCTATCCGGACATCGAGCCGGTGCAGATCGAGCTGCCGCCCGATCGCGCCTACGCGATCGCCCTGAAGCTGGTCAACCGGCGCAAATGGTTCGTGGTCGACGAGCGCGCGCCGCAGCCGCCGCGCCGCGTCGGCCGCATCGAGGCCGTCGCACGCACACCGATCATGGGCTTCCGCGAGGACATCTCGATCCGCATCCAGCCCGACGGCGAGGATTCCCGCGTCGACGTCCGCTCCGCCTCGCGCTATTTCGAGTCCGATATCGGCAGCAACGCCGCGCGCGTGACCAAGCTGATCGAGGACCTGTCCAACGCCGGCGAGGCCGAGGCGCAGAAGCCGGTGAAGAAGGTCACGCCGCCGCCGGTGGCGGCGAAGGGGAATGCGAAGACGGTGAAGAAGTGAGCGGGGCGAATGGCGAATAGGGAGTAGCGAATAGGGAATGAAGTCTTCCCGGCTCGCACTCTTCCCCTACTCGCTATTCCCTATTCGCTATTCGCTACACCAGCCGATACGTCCCGCCGATCACCGGATCGCCCTCCGTTGCGACGATGCCGCGGGCGACGAGGTCTTCCAGATGGGCGAGAACGGAGTAGCCCGCCGCCGTGGTGAGCCGCGGGTCGATGCCGATGTAGATCGCGCGCACCATCGTCGGGATGTCAGCCTCGCCCTTGGCGAGACGATGCAGGATCGAGGCTTCGCGCGCTTGGCGGTGGCGCATCAGGAAGCGCGTGTAGCGTGGTCCCTCCGGAATTTCCGGGCCGTGGCCTGAGAAATACAGCTCCTCAGGTCGCGCGGCGAGCCGCTCCAGCGAGGCCATGTAGTCGACCATCGCGCCGTCGGGCGGCGCCACGATCGAGGTCGCCCAACCCATCACGTGATCGCCGACGAAAGTGGTGCCGCGCTCGCCCCAGGCGAAGGCGAGATGGTTGGCGGTATGGCCGGGCGTCGCCACGGCTTCGAGCTGCCAGCCCTGCCCTTCGATCACGTCGCCGTCAGCAACGGTGACATCCGGCGCAAAGTCGCGGTCGACGCCGGATTCCGGATTGTGCTTCTCGCTCTCGTAGCGCGGCCGCGAGGCGCGATGCGGGCCCTCCGCATAGACGGTGGCGCCGGTCGCGGCCTTCAGCCGGCCGGTGTTCGGCGAGTGATCGCGATGGGTGTGCGTCACCAGAATGTGCGTTACCGTCTCGCCTCTGATGGCATCGAGCAGCGCCTGCGCATGGGCCTCGTTGTCCGGGCCGGGATCGATGATCGCGACGTTGCCGGTGCCCACGATGTAGCTGACCGTGCCGGTGAAGGTGAACGGACTCGGATTGTTGCAGAGGACGCGGCGAATGCCGGGGCGCACCTCTTCGACGACGCCCGCGGGAAGCGGGAAATGACGGTTGAACGGGACGTCTTCCTCGGCCATCACTTGCCTCATCTTTCGACGGGCACTTGATGACCCGTTTCTCGGACGTCATGCCCCGCGCAGGCGGGGCATTCGGTACGCCGCGACATCTCGACTGATCCTGTTGTTTCCGAGTACCGGATCGTCCGCTGGAGCCTGTCCTCAAGCTCGCCAAAGGCGAGACCCGGGGGCGGACGATGACAGTTGGGGACTCCTGCCGAGCCCCCGGAACGACGAAGACTAGAAGAACGCCTGGATGCCGGTAATGGCGCGGCCCAGGATCAGCGCATGAACGTCATGCGTGCCCTCGTAGGTGTTGACCGTCTCGAGGTTGGCAGCGTGGCGCATCACCTGATACTCGATCGAAATGCCGTTGCCGCCGTGCATGTCGCGCGCGACGCGGGCGATGTCGAGCGCCTTGCCGCAATTGTTGCGCTTGACGATCGAGATCATCTCCGGGGCCATCTTGCCCTCGTCCATCAGGCGGCCGACGCGAAGCGAGGCCTGCAGGCCGAGCGCGATCTCGGTCTCCATGTCGGCAAGCTTCTTCTGGACCAGCTGCGTGGCAGCCAGCGGCTTGCCGAACTGCTTGCGGTCGAGCGTGTACTGGCGAGCGCGATGCATGCAATCCTCGGCGGCGCCGAGCACGCCCCAGGAGATGCCGTAGCGGGCGCGGTTGAGACAGCCGAACGGCCCCTTCAGACCGGACACGTTGGGCAGCAGCGCGCTCTCCGGCACCACCACGCCGTCCATCACGACCTCGCCGGTGATAGAGGCGCGCAAGGAGAGCTTGCCGCCGATCTTCGGCGCCGACAGGCCCTTCATGCCCTTCTCGAGGATGAAGCCACGGATCTGGTTGTCATGCGCGGCCGACTTGGCCCACACCACGAACACGTCGGCGATCGGCGCGTTCGAGATCCACATCTTGCTGCCGGTCAGGCGGTAGCCGTCGGCGACCTTCTCGGCGCGCGTCTTCATGCCGGCCGGATCGGAGCCGGCATCCGGCTCGGTCAGGCCGAAGCAGCCGACCCATTCGCCGCTGGCGAGCTTCGGCAGATACTTCTTGCGCTGGCTCTCGTCGCCATAGGCGTAGATCGGATACATCACCAGCGAGGACTGCACCGAATTCATCGAGCGATAGCCGGAATCGACCCGCTCGATCTCGCGCGCCACCAGGCCATAGGCGACGTAGCTCGCATTGGCGCAGCCATATTCCTCCGGCAAGGTGATGCCGATCAGGCCGAGCTCGCCCATCTCGTTGAAGATCTCGCGGTCGGTCTTCTCTTCGAGATAGGCCTTGGTCACGCGCGGCAGCAGCTTGTCCTGGGCGTAGGCGCGCGCGGTGTCACGCACCATGCGCTCGTCCTCGGTCAGCTGATCGTCCAGCAGGAAGGGATCGTCCCACTGGAAGCTCGACTGGGCCGGCTTGTCCTTTGCCTGAGGGCGCGCGCTCATGAATGGTCCTTTCGCGTCTCGCTGCGCACGGGTCGCAGCAGTCTAGAGGTTAAATCCTGGAGGTTCAGCCTTCAAGCCGCTCGTTGGCGACGATCTCGATGCCGAAACCCGACAGGCCCTTGTAGTCATGCGCCGACGACGTCAGGTTCCGGATCGAGGTCACGCCGAGATCACGCAGGATCTGCGCACCGACGCCGACCTCGCGCCACTGACGATGGCGATCGGCCTCCGCGGTGTGCGGCTCTTCGACCGGCTCGACGGGAACGCCGGCCGCCCCGTCGCGCAGATAGATCAGCACGCCGCGACCGGCCTGCTTGAAGTGCTGCAGCACCGCCTGGATACGCTGCGGACCTGCGATCAGATCCTTCACGATGTTGGGCTTGTGCAGCCGCGTCAGCACGTTCTTGCCGTCGCCGATGCCGTTATAGACGAACGCGGCGTGGGTGATCGGATCGAACGGCGAGCGGTAGGCGAAGCCCTGCAGCGGCCCGATCGGGCTGTCGGTCGTGAAGGTCGACACCCGCTCGATCAGCTTCTCGCGCGCCTGCCGGTACGAGATCAGATCGGCGATCGTGACATGCTTGAGATTGTGGGCCCCGGCGAAACGAACGACCTGCTCGCCTTTCATGACCGTGCCGTCGTCGTTCATCAACTCGGAGATGACGCCGACCGGCGGGAGCCCCGCGAGCTTGCAGAGATCGACTGCCGCCTCGGTGTGGCCGGAGCGCAGCAGCACGCCGCCGTCGCGCGCGATCAATGGGAAGATGTGGCCGGGGCGCGCGAAATCAGCGGCGCCGGCATTCGGGTTGGCGAGCGCACGACAGCAGGAAGCGCGCTCTTCGGCCGAGATGCCGGTGCCACCGTCCGGCTTGTAGTCGATCGAGACGGTGAAGGCCGTGGTGTGGTTGGAATCATTGTGCGCGACCATCGGGTCGAGCCGCAGCCGCCGCGCGTCGTCGGCCGTGATCGGCGCGCAGACGATGCCGGAGGTATGGCGAATGATGAACGCCATCTTGTCGGGCGTGCAGAGCGAGGCGGCGACGATGAGATCGCCCTCGCCCTCGCGGTCGTCGTCATCGGTCACGACGACCATCTCACCCTTGGCGAAGGCGTACAGAACTTCCTGGATCGAGTCGGCCATTGCAAGTCTCGCTGCTTTTCCGGGCTGCTTTAGCCGGGATCGCAGGCGCGCGCCAGAGCGGTGGAACCGCCGTTCGAAGGTCGCCTTCCCCCGGGAAAAGGACCTGCCCTGCGAGGACAAGCGCCCTGGTATCTGTTTAAAGTCGCCTCAAATCGAGAACAAGGGAGCCGCGCCTCATGGCCGCATTCGATTTTGCACCCCTCTTCAGCCCCGGCCTGCCCGCACCGGCCGCGCGCTGGACGGGACTCGCAAAATACAGCTTCGTCGGTGGCAACAACGACGCCGATGCCGTGCCCGTGGAGGGCTTGCGCGCGGCCGCCGACGCCGTGCTCGCCCGCGAGGGACGCGCGCTGGCTACCTACGGCCTCGCGCATGGGCCTCAAGGTTACCGGCCGCTACGGGACTTCCTTGCCGCCAAGCTGACGCGGGACGCCGGCATGTCGGCGCGCGCCGACGACATCATGATCCTCTCGGGCTCGCTGCAGGGCCTCGACCTCGTCAACCAGGCGCTGCTCACGCGCGGCGACACCGTGCTGGTCGAGCAGGACAATTACCAGGGCACGCTGACGCGGCTGGCGCGACTGGGCGTCAAGGTCATCGGCATCCCGCTCGACCGCGACGGCATGCGAACGGATGCGCTGGCGACGGTGCTGGCCGATCTAAGGGATCGCGGCATTCGGCCGAAATACATCTATACCATTCCGACGGTACAGAACCCGACCGGCACCATCATGCCGGAAAGCCGCCGGGCCGAGCTGCTATGGCTGTCGCGCGCCTATGGCGTACCGGTGTTCGAGGACGACTGCTACGCCGACCTGATCTGGGATGGCAAACGGCCCCGCGCGATCCACGGCATGTCCGACCATGGCGGGGTGATCCATCTCGGGTCGTTCTCGAAGTCGGTCGCGCCCGCGTTGCGGGTCGGCTTCCTGGTCGCCCCCTGGGAGATCATGTCGGTGCTGCTGTCCCTCAAGACCGATGCCGGCTCGGGCGCGCTGGAACAGATGGTGCTTGCGGAATATTGCAGGCCGCATTTCGCGACCCACGTGCCGCAGCTGGTGCGGGGCCTGCGCGCCAAGCTGGACACCCTGATCGAGGCGCTCAACGCCGAGTTCGGCACCGCCGCCGAGTTCGAGGCGCCGAAGGGCGGAATCTTCCTCTGGCTCAAGCTGCCGGACCAGGTTGACGCGATGAAGCTGTCACAGGCCGCGCTCAAGCGCGGCGTGTCGATCAATCCGGGACCGGAATGGTCCACCGACGCCGCGCATGCGCGGAGCCGCCTGCGGCTGTGCTTCGCCAGCCCCTCGCATCAGGACATCCGCGAGGGCATCGCGGTGCTCGCCGACGTCTGCCGGGAGGAGTTCGGCGTGCCACTGCGCTCGTCCAATGTGGAGCGGACGCGCGCGATCGAGTGATCGCGCGCTGCTCATCGCACCGAAAATGGCGACTGGTAGGGCCGTCCGAACGGCACGCCATTGATCACCGTCTGCACCGGCTTGAGCTGCAGCTTGCCCTCGCGCTTGTTGCCGCGGGTATCGACGAAGCTGACGGGACCCTCGACCAGGTCCATGATTGCGACGTCGGCCGGCGCGCCGACCTGCAAGCTGCCGATCTTCGGCGCACGGTTGATGATCTTGGCCGGCGCCGAGGTCGCCATGCTCACCACCTGCTCCAGCGAGAGTCCCATCGCCATGAATTTCGCCATCACGTTGGGCAGGAACGGCATGCCCGGGCTGTTGCCGGAGAACACGTGGATGTCGGAGGAGATGGTGTCCGGGCCGCAGCCGCCGGGGATCGCGACCTCGGCCACGGTGAAATCGAAGCTGCCGCCGCCATGGCCGACATCGAACAGCACGCCGCGCTGCTTGGCGGCGAGCGCCGCGGGCAGCAGCTTGCCGTCCTGGACGATGTTGGTGAAGGCGCCGCCCATGTTCGGCGCGCCGGAATAGGCATGGGTCAGGATGTCGCCGGGGCGCAGCAGGTCCAGGATCTGCGACATCAACTCACCGGTCTCGACGCCACCGATATGCACCATCATCCGCGCCGGCCAGCCGCACAACTCGCAGGCCTTGATGCCGCGCTTCAGCGGCTCGAGCCCATGCTTGAAGATCACGTTCTCCGACATCCGCACCTTGACGCCGAGCAGAAAGTCCGGGTTCTCGGCCAGCGCCATGGCGCAGGCATCCACCTGGGCGTTGTCGATGTTATAGAGCTCCGCGACCGGAAATGCCGACAGACCATTGTTGGCGATATGCACGAAGGCGTAGATGCGGGCGCGCGACTGGGCGGCGATGAAGCGGCGCAGCGCCGCCAGATTGTTCACCCCGGCATCGCCGGCCGAGACGACCGTCGTGGTGCCCTGGAATTGCACGAGCTCGTCCGGCGGAATCCCGATCGCCGAGCCATAGGGATAGACGTGGCTGTGGAGGTCGATGAGGCCCGGCATCACCAGCCGGCCGGCAGCGTCGATCGACCGCAGCGCACGCTCGACCGGAATGTCCGGTTCGAGGGCCTCGACCACGCCCCAGCGGATCCCGATGTCGCGCCGGCCGCGCAGGGCCTGGCTGGGATCGATGACGTCGCCGCCCTTGATGAGAAGGTCGAACTTGTCGGCCGGCCCCATCGCCGCGTGAGCCGGGCCCGACACCGCAGCCATGGCGGCCGCTCCGGAAGACAACAGGAAATGACGGCGCGACAGCGCGGACATGCTCGGCCTCCCCCACATCTTATTTGTAGTTGCCGATAGCATGCGCCTTGTCGGCGGCTCCGGCAAGACCCGCACCGGAAGATCGACGCTTCGGGCCTATCTCGCAGGTCCGACATTGCGCCGTTGACGCGGTGCATTAAGATGGACGGACGACATTCCTGCGAGACCCCATGACCTCGATCTCCCAACGCCTGCTCGCAATCCTCCTGCTCGCATCATCCTTTGCGCCGGCCGCCTCGGCGGACGATACGGCCGAGGTGGCACGTGCGTGGGGCCTGATCGGAACCTGGGCTGCTGATTGCAGTGCGCCTCCGGTCAGAGGCCGCGGCGCCATCATCTCCTACGAGATCTCGCCGGACGGCAGCCTGGTCTATCGCCGCGACCATGATCCCTCCGACGTCAATGAGGTCGCCACCGCGCGGATCGAACCCGACCAGACTCTAGTCCTCTCGATCGTCCTGTCGAGGGCGCGCCAGACGCGCGAGAATGGGATCATCAAGACGACGGACGGCGGCATCCGCTCGGTGTTCAATCGTGGCGAGGACGGCAGCTATACCATTCGCGAGGCGCGCTTCGTCGCCAACGGCAAGCCGACGCCAGCGCTCAGGAAGTGCGACTGACGCGGCAGGCTCGAGACGCAGCTCGCCCGCAAGCGTGAAGACCAAATCTGAACGTGTATTCAGCAACTTCGTGGAAGGTCCTGCGGAACGTTCTTTCACACTTCAAGTTGATCCCGCACTTTCATTCTGGAGGACAACATGAAGAAAATCGCTCTCGCGCTCGCTTCCCTTGCAGTCGTCGCTCTCGCGGCACCGTCGATCGCCAACGCCGAGACGGTGGTCATCAAGCGTGGCGGCCATCACTACCACCACGGCTGGGATCGCTCCCACGCCGAATACCGCATGCATCGTGAGTACCGGCCTCACCACTATGTCCGGCCGCTCCACCGCCATCATGACCGCACCGTGATCATCAAGCGCGACTGATCCGCGGACTTCGACGCAGCAATGGCCCCGCAAGGGGCCATTTTCTGTGGTCCATTCACCCTGGCCCGATGCACGGTCGTCAGCGATCCCAGTCCGGCGCAAAGGCCGGATTGACGAAGCGCTTGTCCTTCGGGAGGGACGCGATGGTGGCACGATCCTCATCATCGAGTTGAAGCTTCATCGCATCCCAGTTCGCCCGCTGACTTTCCGGGCGCGCTGCCTTGGGGATCGCCGCCACCCCATCCTGGTCCAACAGCCATTTCAGCGCGACCTGGGCGGCGCTGGCGCCATGCTTCCTGCCGATGGCCCCCAGCGTCTCGTCGGCGGCGGCGCGTCCCTGCGCCAGCGGGCAATAAGCCACCAGGGGAATTGACCGGCTCGCCATGTAAGCCATCAGCTTCGACTGATCGAGCATCACGTGATACTCGACCTGGTTGCACGCCACTGGCGCCCGAATCTCCTCGACCGCCTGCTTCAGCAGCGCGACGGTGAAATTGGCGACGCCGACCGCGCGCGTGCGCCCCTCCTCCTTCAGCTTCAACAGTGTCTCCAGCGCAGCCGGCAGGTCCATTCCCTTGGCCGGCCAGTGGATGAGATAGAGGTCGACGAACTCCAGCCTGAGCTTTTTCAAGCTCGTGTCGAACGCGCGGCGGATCGCATCCGGCGCAAGGTTCTCCGGCCAGACCTTCGTGGTCACATGCAATTCAGCCCGCGGTACAGACGCGGCCGCAAGCGCGGCGCCGATCGCATCCTCATTGGCGTACATCTCGGCAGTATCGATGTGGCGGTACCCGAGCGCGAGCGCGCTCTCGACGGCCTCGCGGCAGACGGTGCCCTGCATGCGAAAGGTGCCGAGCCCGAGCTTGGGCAGACGAATACCCTGGGTGTCGATGGCGTTCATGAATTCTCCTGGAATCGCGCGAACCACTCGCCAGCGAACGCCGGCGGCAGCCTCGAAACATCAAGACCTTGGCGGGAAGCGCTCAGCTTGCCTTCGCTCCGCTTGGGAGTTCAAGCGAGCCGGCATCCACCTCAATCAAGATGTCGGGAGGTCGGTTCCGGCGTGCAGGCGCACGCCGAGCCTGTCTGCTCAGCGCCAGTTGCAGATGCCGCCGCTGCCGGGCCGGCACGGCCAGGTCTGGATGCGCGTATCCATCGCCTGCGCGTCCAGCGGATTGCCGCGCCGATGGACGAGCTTGGTGCGAGCGGCGCCGCGGGGCCGCTCGGCCGTCCTGGTGCCATGAGCGCGCCGGGTGGCGACGGCGCGCGGGATGCCGGAGCGCTCGTCCGGGTCGATCGCGGAACGGACGGCGACCGCAGGTCGATCTGATTTGGCTTCGATAGGCACAGGTTCGAAATGCGCCTCGGGGCCGAGCGGCTCCGGCGACAACACGGCCTTCGACAGATCAAGCTTGAGGAAGTCACCCGGCCGATAGGCCCCCGCCACAGCATCGCTCGCCGTGAGCAACACCGCGCATGTAATCGTGCCGATAACAGCTCTCAACACCATCCCATCCTCCCGTTCCCCGCGTAACGCCACTTACGCGCCCCCGCCGCGAGATCTCTGCACGCCGGCTGATGGCGAACTCGCAGCGCCGCCCGGCTGCAAGAGCCAGCTAAGAGCGCCTGACATCACGCCGCACATCATGTTCGATGATCGACCGTTATCAGTTCGGAGAAAGCGCCCACCAACCGCCGGTCGTTCGACGCATCATAGCCAAAGTTCCGCGCTCGTCTCTGATGTAGGTCACGGCGCCGTCATTTCCAGGCCCAAAACTGCGAGTCACAGTTACCGCTGTGCACGCAAATGGGCGCTGCGAGCATCAGTCATACCAATCCGTCGACCCGGATGCGGCATCGCAGCGTCTCTGCAGAGTCCGGGGCGATGTGCATGACGCCGGGCTTGGCCACAAACTCGCCGTCGAAATCGAGCGGACTGGCGAAACCGCGCCACGGCTCGATGCACAGGAACGGCACGCCGCCGGGCTTCGACCAGATTCCAAGCTGACGAAAATGATCCCAAGTTAACTCAAGCGCCGGTCCTGTGGTTCCGACGAGGCGAACCGAACGGCTGGCCGGCTGATCGAGGATCACGGCATCGTCGTCGAACAGACGTTCGCTCAACGGGAGAACGCGCCCCTCGATCGGTGAAGGCTCCGGCCGCTCGCGCAGCAAACCGCCAGTCAGACGGCGGATCGGCGCCGGCTCCGGCTCTGCAAAAATCAGCCGATAGCTCTCCTTCGGCTGGCCGGGGAGCAGCGGCCAGTTGAAGGCGGGATGGCCGCCGAACGAGGCGGGCAGAACCTCCGCGCCGGGGTTGGCGATCTCGACCGCCACGTCCAGCGCATCAGCGGTGATCCGGTAGCTCACCGTGAGACGGAAGGCGAACGGATAGCGCGCCCGCGTCGTCTCGTCGTCGGTCAGCTGCAACACGCACGACTCGGCCCCGCGCTCCAGCCAGGTGAATCGCAGGTCGCGGGCGAAGCCGTGCTGCGTCATCGGATAGGTTTGGCCGCGGTGGTGGAGCTGGTCATTCTTGAGTCGGCCGACGATCGGAAACAACCATGGCGCATGGCGCGGCCAGACGGCTCCGGCCTGCCAGAGCAACTCCAGGCCCCCGCCCGTCTTCAACGAGCACAGCTCGGCGCCATCAGCCTTGACCGCGGCAGTGATGCCGCCCGCGCTGATCGTGTGAAGGTCGTCGCTCATTGCCGTCACCGACGTCGCAAAAGAATCGCACGAGGTGATGCCGGATTGCGGCAGCAACGTCCAGGGGTGTGGTTCATCACCAGCGCGTAGACCACCGCCACAAGCACAGGGGACGGGAATGTCGAACACGCGACCGAAGCCGCACTCATAGGGCCCGCGCTGTGTCTGAAGGGTAGGCAACCCGCGCCAAATCTTCGTGCAGGCCGCAGCTTGCCGGCCCTGATCATTCGTGTACGAATGACCGAAACCGGCTTGATGCTGCGCCGCGTGCAGGCGCAGACTGCCGCAAATGCTTTGCCAGGAGAGAAGGATATCCCGATGGCCCATGACGCGCCGCAAGCGACCGGTCCCAGCAAGCTGGTCATCCGCAACATCGGCCTGATGCTGTCCGGCGCGCTGGAACGGCCCATCCTGGATGCCGACACGATCGTCGCCGAGAACGGCAAGATCACGGGAATCGGCCGCTTCAAGGACGTCGACACCGAAGGCGCGACGACCATCGTCGATGCCCATGGCACGACGGTGGCGCCGGGCCTCATCGACAGCCACGTCCATCCCGTCGCCGGCGACTGGACGCCGCGGCAGAACCAGACCAACTGGATCGACTCCTATCTGCATGGCGGCGTCACTACGATGATCTCCGCCGGCGAGGTGCACATGCCCGGCCGTCCGCGCGACGTCGTCGGCCTGAAGGCGATGGCGATCTTCGCGCAGCGCGCGTTCTGGACGCTGCGGCCCGGCGGCGTGAAGGTGCATGCCGGCGCGCCCGTCATCGAATGCGAGATGGTCGAGGACGATTTCAAGGAGCTCGCCGCGGCTGGCGTCAAGCTGCTCGGCGAGGTCGGTCTCGGCGGCGTCAAGGATGGCCCCACCGCACGCAAGATGGTCGGCTGGGCACGCAAATACGGCATCCAGAGCACCATCCACACCGGCGGTCCGTCGATCCCCGGCTCGGGCCTGATCGACAAGGACGTGGTGCTGGAGGCCGGCACCGACGTCATCGGGCACATCAATGGCGGCCACACCGCCCTGCCCGACGACCAGATCCGCTGCATCTGCGAGGGCTGCAAGGCCGGGCTCGAGCTCGTGCACAACGGCAACGAGCGTTCGGCGCTGTTCACCCTGCGCACCGCGCGCGAGATGAACGAGCTCAACCGCGTGATCCTCGGCACCGACGCGCCGGCCGGCTCCGGCGTGCAGCCGCTCGGCATCCTGCGCATGGTGTCGCTGCTGTCCTCGCTCGGCGACGTGCCGGCCGAGATCGCGTTCTGCTTCGCCACCGGCAACACCGCGCGGATGCGCGAGCTCGACTGCGGCCTGATCGAAATCGGCCGCTCCGCCGATTTCGTCATCATGGACAAGGCGCAGCACTCGCCGGCCAAGACGCTGCTCGACAGCGTCCAGCTCGGCGACCTCCCGGGCATCGGCATGACCATCATCGACGGCATCGTCCGCACCCAGCGCAGCCGCAACACGCCGCCGGCCACGAAGATCCCGGAGATCGTGGCGAAGTAGGATCGACCGGCTTTCTCCGCCGTCATTGCGAGCGCAGCGAAGCAATCCAGGGCCGCATGTGAAGCTCTGGATTGCTTCGGCGCAAGGGCGCCTCGCAATGACGCCGTGAGTTTGATGAAGATTGCGTAGCAAGGTTGGGCAAAGGCGCGCGCGACGCGCCAGCGCCGTGTGCGACGCACCCAGCGTCTTCGTCGCAGCATGGATGGTGGGCACGACGTATTCGCTACGCGAATGCGTCTTTGCCCACCCTACACGACCTGCGCTCGTGGCGACTACCGCAGCCTGTTCAACAGCGCCAGCAGCGTCTCGCGTTCCTTGGCATCGAGCGGCGCCAGCGTCTCCTTGGAGATCGCCAGCGCGAGCGGTGCGGTCTTCTCCGCGAGCTGCTGGCCGGCGCGGGTCAGGCTGACTAACAGCCTGCGACCATCCTGCGGGTCCGGGCTGGTTTCAGTGAGACCGCGCGCCGTCAGCCGATCGATCACGCCCTTGATGGTCGCGACATCCATCGCCGTGAACCGTCCGAGCTGGTTCTGAGAGCACGGTCCGGTCTCGACCAGCTTCGACAGCGCCGCCCATTGCGTCGGCGTCAGGTTGCTGCCGATGTCGCGCGCGAAGATCATGGTGTGGCGCTGCCACACCTGCCGCAGGATGAAGCCGATCTGGTCGTCCAGCACATAGGCCGTCCGGGCCGGCTTTGGCGCAGCCTTCGCGGCTTGCTTGGCCTGTGGCTTCGGCGTCGTCTTGGTCGCCGCTTTTGTCGATCGCTTCAGCGGGGCGCTCTTGGCCATATCTTTCCTCGCCTCAGATCGACAGATGCGCGTCGCGGATGTCGGGCCGCGCGTCGAGCTCGGCCATGGTGCCGGAGAAGCAGATGCGACCGCGCTCGATGATGTAGGCGCGGTCAGAGATCAGCTTCGCGAAATGCAGGTTCTGCTCGGAGACGACCAGCGAGACGCCTTCCTTCTTCATGGTCAGGATCGCATCGACCATCTGCTCCACGATCTTCGGCGACAGGCCTTCCGAGGGCTCATCGAGCAGGACCAGCGACGGATTGCCCATCAGCGTGCGGGCGATGGTCAGCATCTGCTGCTCACCACCGCTCATGCGGCCGCCCGGGCGGCTCTTCATCTCGCCGAGATTGGGAAACAGCTGATACAACTTCTCGCGGGTCCATTGCGGGGCATTGGGCCGCGGCTTCTGGCGCCCGACCTCGAGATTCTCCTCCACCGTCAGCTCGGTGAAGATTCTGCGCTCTTCCGGAACATAGCCGAGGCCGGCGCGGACGATCTCATGGGTCGGCGCGGACGAGATGTCCTTGCCCTCGAACATGATCTGGCCCTCGCGCAGCTCGACCAGGCCGACGATCGAGCGGAAGGTTGTCGATTTGCCGGCGCCGTTGCGCCCGAGCAGTGCCACCACCTCGCCCTCGCCGACCTCGAGGCCGATGTCGAACAGGATATGCGCAGGACCGTAGTGGCTGTTGAGATTGGCGACGGACAGCTTCATGCCGGAGCTCCCTCGCGATGATCGGCATCATACAGCAGGCCTTCGCCGAGATAGATCGCCTGCACCTCGCGATTGGCCCGCACCTCGGCTGGCGATCCCTCGGCAATGAGGCTGCCGCGATTGAGCACGAGAATGCGGTCCGCATGCTCGAACACCACGTCCATGTCGTGCTCCGTGAAAAGGACGCCGATCGACTGCTCACGCGCGATTCCGGCGGTCAGCCGCATCAGCTCGACGCGCTCGCGCGGCGCCATGCCGGCAGTCGGCTCGTCCATGAGCAGCAGCTTCGGCTGGTTGGCGAGCGCGATCGCGAGCTCCAGCCGTTTGAGGTCGCCATAGGCGAGCTCGCCGCAGGGACGCTCGGCATAGCCGGCCATGCCGACGAGATCGAGCAGGCGATCGGCTTCGTCGCGCTCGATGCCAACCATCGGGCTCCAGAAATCGAACAGGCGGCGATGATGCGAGACCAGCGCGACCTGGATGTTCTCACGCACGGTCATGGTCGGATAGGTCGCGGTAATCTGGAAGGTCCGCCCGACTCCGAGCCGCCAGACCTCGCGCGGCTTGCGCCCCGTGGTCTCCTGCCCCATCACGGTGATGCGGCCGCTGTCCGGCACGTTCTGGCCGTTGAGCATGTCGAAGCAGGTGCTCTTGCCGGCGCCGTTCGGACCGATCAGCGCGAGGATCTCGCCGGCCTGCAGCGTGAACGACACGTTGCGGACGGCGTGAATGCCGCCATAGGATTTAGACAGGCCTTCGACCGAGAGCAGCGACACGCCGAGACTCATTGTGCACCCTCCATCTTGGCCGACAGCGAAGCCCCCTTGGGGGCCGCTGCGCGGCGCCGATGCATGACGGTTTCGACCACGCCCACGATGCCTTTCGGGAACACCACCACGATCAGCACGATGAAGATGCCGAGCACGAGCTTCGACCAGTCGGTCTGGCTGACCAGCCAGATGTTGAGCGCCTTGTAGACGATGGCGCCGAAGATCGCGCCGGGCACCGTCTCGACGCCGCCCAGCAGCACCATGACCAGGGCATCGACCGACAGCGAGATGCCCATGTTGTCCGGAAAGACGCTGCCCTTGAGATAGGCGAACAGCGCACCGCCGAGGCCGGCCGTCGTGCCGGCGATGATGAACGCCGTCCACTGGATACGCTTGCCGTTGATGCCGATCGACTCGCTGCGCAGCGGAGAGTCGCGCATTCCGCGCAAGGCGTAGCCGAACGGCGAGAAGGTGATCAGACGCAGCACGCTGACGACCAACGCGGAGACGCCGAGCGCGAGCCAGTAGAAATGCGACGGCGACGCGGCCCATTTCTCCGGCCAGAGCCCGAGAATGCCGTTGTCACCGCCGGTGACCGCGACCCATTGGAACGCGATCGACCACACGATTTGCGCAAAGGCCAAGGTAAGCATCGCGAAATACACGCCCGAAAGCTGGACGGCGAAGGCGCCGAACACGGCCGCACCAAGCGCGCCGAGCAGCGGCCCCAGCAAGAGGCAGGCGATCATCGGCAGCCCCGCCATCTTCGCGAGGAAGGCGACGCCGTAAGCGCCGAGGCCGAAATAGGCGGCATGACCGAACGAGGCGAGCCCGCCGACCGCCATCAGGAAATGCAGCGACGCGGCGAAGATCACGAAGATCGCGATCTCGGCGCCGACGGTCAGCGCGTAGTTGCCGGCGATGAAGGGCAGCATCGCCGCCAGCGCCAGCGCGACGAGAGACGCCAGCCGCTCGACCGAGCTCAGCGGACGCCAGGGAATGACGGTGAGACCGGGTGTGCGCCGCGCCGGCGCCTCCTTCTTGCCGAACAGGCCCCAGGGCCGCACGACCAGCACGACGGCCATCACCAGGAACACCAGGATCAGCGAGATCGTGGGGAAGATGAGAATGCCGAAGGCATTGAGCTCCGAGACCAGAACCGCGGCAACGAAGGCGCCGAGGATGCTGCCGAGGCCGCCGATCACGACGACCACGAACACCTCGACGATGATGCGCAGATCCATCGCGTGATGGACCGCGTCGCGCGGGATCTGCAGCGCGCCGCCGAGCGCGGCGAGGAAGACGCCGACGGCGAACACCGAGGTGAACAGCCACTTCTGATTGACCCCGAGCGCTGCGACCATGTCGCGGTCCTGCGTCGCCGCGCGCACCAGGATGCCCCAGCGGGTGCGCTGGAACAGCAACCAGAGCACACCGAGCACGATCGGACCGAGCGCGATCAGGAACAGGTCGTAGCTCGGGATGTTCTGACCGAAGAAATCGACCGCGCCCTTGAAGCCGGGCGCGCGGCGGCCAAGCAGATCGTCCGGCCCCCAGATCAGGACGACGAGATCCTCGACCATCAGCGTCAGGCCGAACGTCGCGAGCAATTGGAACAGCTCGGGCGCATGATAAATCCGGCGCAGCAGCACCATCTCGACGAGCACGCCGACCGCTGCGACCACCAGCGCGGCCACCACGATGCCGCCCCAAAAACCGAGCGCGCCGGATAGCCGCTCGGTCAGCGTGAACGCGACATAGGCACCGAGCATGTAGAACGCGCCATGGGCGAAATTCACGATGCGGGTGACGCCGAAGATGATCGACAGTCCCGACGCCACCAGGAACAGCGAGGCTGCACTGGCAAGGCCGGTCAGGAACTGGACGAAGTAGAAGGCCATGGGCGGTCCGCGTGAGGAGATCGTCGAATCGATGAGCCGCATTTGCGCTCGGGCGCTCCTTCAGAGAGCTGACGAGCAAGCGTGGGGTGAGGGATCTCGGCCCGAACCTGTAGATCAGGCGTCGTATTCCCTCACCCCGCCCGCTCTCCCCCTGCGGGAGAGGGAGAAGCAGGATCGTGTGGATCAGTCCTTCGGCCGGAGCTTGCCGACTTCCGCGTCACCAGGCAGATAGTCCGAGCCCTTGCGGTAGACGGTGTCGACCATGATGCCCTTGCCGTCCTTCAGCGCGGTCTTGCCGACGTAAGCGCCGAGCGTCGACTGGTGGTCGATCTTACGGAACGTGATTTCACCGAAGGGCGACGGCACGGACAGTCCCTCGGCCGCGGCGATCAGCTTGTCGGTATCGGTCGAGCCGGCCTTGGCGAGAATGGCGGCCGCCGACTTGATGGTCTGGTAGCCGACGATCGAGCCGAGCCGCGGATAGTCGTTGTACTTGGCCTGATACGCCTTCAGGAACGCGTCGTGCTCGGGCGTCTTGATCGAGTACCAGGGATAGCCGGTGACGATCCAGCCCTCGGGCGTCTCCTCCTTGAGCGGATCCAGATATTCCGGCTCGCCGGTCAGGAAGCTGACGACCTTGCGGTCTTTGAACAGGCCGCGGGTGTTGCCTTCGCGGACCAGCTTCACGAGATCGGCGCCGAAGGTGACGTTGAGGATCGCCTCCGGATTGGCGGCGGCGACGGCCTGCACCACCGGACCGGCGTCGATCTTGCCCTGCGGCGGCCACTGCTCGTCCACCCACTGGATGTCGGGCCGTTTCTCCGACAAGAGCTTCTTGAACACCGCGACGGCCGACTGGCCATATTCGTAGTTCGGCGCAATGGTGGCCCATCGCTTGGCGGGAAGCTTGGCAGCCTCCTCCACCAGCATCGCCGCCTGCATGTAGTTCGACGGACGCAGGCGGAAGGTGTATTTGTTGCCCTTCGCCCAGGTGATGGCGTCGGTCAGCGGCTCGGCCGCCAGGAAGAACACCTTCTTCTGGTTGGCGAAGTCGCTGACGGCGAGGCCAATGTTCGACAGGAACGTACCGGCGAGCATCGCGACGTTCTCGCTCGAGACCAGCTCGTTGGCTGCGGTCTGCGCATCGGCCGGCTTGCCGCTGTCGTCCTTGGAGACGACGACGAGCTTCTTGCCGTTGATGCCGCCGGCTGCATTGACCTCCTCGACCGCAAGCTGCCAGCCCTTGCGATAAGGCTCGGTGAACGCCGGCAGCAGCGAATAGCTGTTGATCTCGCCGATCTTGATGACGTCCTCGGCGCGCGCCGCGCTCGTCAGTCCCGCGACGGCAAGGCCCAGGCCTGCCGCAAGCATCGTTCTCCGTCGCATCCCTTCAGCCTCCATGTTGAGTCGAATTACCGTAGACCGTCCTCGCCCTTGATCTCGGCGACCGTGAGCCCGCCGACGCGCGGCAGCGGACGGCCGCTGTCGGTGACCGCGAGCGCGACCATGATCTCATTGGCGCGTGGCGCGTCGTTGATCTGCACCTCCATGCCGTCGAAATGACTGCGCACGAAGGCCGCATCTTTGTGGCCGAGCGGAATGTCGAGCGTGCAGCCAACGCCGCCGCGCTTCTTCGACGAGGGGATCAGCGCCGCGCCCTTGCCGAGCACCTTGCGCACCGGCGCCCCCATCTTCGGATGCAGGATCGCGGCCGCATGCTCCAGCTCGCCATCGCTGCCGACGGCCGCCGCCTTGCCATAGCTGTGCGCGGCCGGACCCTCGATGCCGAGCGCGGCGACCGCGCGCTTGGCCAGCATCTCGCCGAGCTCCTCGCCGATCGCGATCAGCGGCGACAGGTCCTCGACATAGCGGCCGGCAAACGGATTCTCGATCACCGCCACTGCCGCAGCCCGCCGCGTCGGCGGCGAGACGGACCGGCCCATCTCCTGATGGACTTCCTCGACCACGGTCACGATCTTTCTGATGACGGCGCTCATCGTCGACCCTTCGTATTCTGGCACATCATGCATCAAACCTCACGCCGCCGCCGCCCGCAACTGCGGCCGACGAACGATCTCGAGCGCGCGCGGACCGACAACGCGAATGTTGCCGCGGAGCTGCAGAACAGCGCCTTCGATCAGACCGGCCGACAGCAGCGACTGCCCACGATGCTCGCCCGCGGCCAGCGCTTCGGCAACCTCGACATCACGGAGCTCTCCGACCTCGCATGTGACGAGGCGGTCACCGAGATCGCTCTCCGGTTGCAGCTCGCACGCAGGTCGGCGAAGCACGGCCGGATGACCCGGAAGGTCGACCGCGTTGCCGATCACCGTCGCAGCCGCATCGGCCTGCGCTGCGCTACGCGCGAGCACCGTCACCGCATCGGCAATGCCCAGTGAGAAGCTGCGACCGTGGCGGCCCGATGTGGCGACACCGCCGATCGCGTCGGCAGCACGAAGCGTCATCCTCCGCATCACGCCCGCGCCGTCGGGACGGTCCATCAGCCCGACGCTGAAGGTGGCGGCATCCCGCAGATGGAGTGCGATGTCACCACCATTGTTGACATAAGCCCGCGTCAGCTTCGCCGCGCCGCACATGGCGCCGAGGATCTCCTCGGCGACGCTCCCGGCAACCGCGGCCATCGGCGTGATGAACATTTCGCGCGCGAACGGCGACACGGCCGCATGCATCCGCCTCGCGACGACACCTTTTAATTGGCATCGATCGTGATCGGCTCCCCTGCGCAGATCGGACAGTTCGGCACACAGCTCGTCCAAGAGACCCGTGAAACGCTCGGCCGCCGCACGATAGGCCGCACCAATATCGCCATCGGCCGCATCTGCGCCGATGATCAGATCGATCGGGCCGTCCTGCAGATGCAGCCGCCGGTCGGGCAACAAGGCGATCTGTGGCCGCCGGCTCATGCGCCCGGCCTCGGCCACGGCAGTTGGCGGATGTCCTTGCTGACATCCTTGAGCGAAGCGAGCGGCTGGACGTAGTCCATGTGCCCGCCGAGCGCCGCATAGTCCGATAGCCTCAGCGTGAACTCGATCGGCGCGACGATCGCCGGCGTCGGCACATAGCCGAAGGCGCCGGCCGGCATCTGGGTCACGTCGACCATATAGGTGATGCCGCCGCCCGGCCAGACATAGACCGGCGCACCGCCGCTCGTCACCCGCGTCAGCGTATCCTTGACCGAGCGCGTCAGCCGCACCGGATTGTCGGTGACGCCAGCGCGCAGCGAGCCGCCGGCACCGGCCATGAACAGCACGGTGCACAGCGCCGGCTCGCAGTTCTCCTGGATGCGCTCGACCGAGAACTGCAGCTCCGGCGGCATCTCGCGCTGCACCGGCCTGAGCGACTCGTCGAGCACGTAGTATCCGGCATGCTCGCCCGTCGTGGACACCATCAGCAGCGTCGTTCCCGGCTTCGCCGTCTTCGGATCGAACGGCCCGAGAATCGACAGCGGATCGGAGATGTCGGTGCCGCCCCAGCCGGTTCCGGGCTGCGCCACCTGGAAGTAGCGGCCCGGCGTGGAGCGACGTCCCTTCATCTTGATACCTGTCGCGGGAATGTCGAGCAGCTTGCCGGCCTGGTGCTCCGAAAGAACGCCGGTGATGTGATCATCGACCACGACGACCTCGTCGACCTTGCCCTGCCATTGCTTGGCGAACATGCCGATCGTGGCCGAGCCGCAGCCGACGCGCATGCGCTCTTCCTTGACGCCGTTGACGATCGGGGACTGCCCCGCCTGCACGATCACGCTGGAGCCCCCGTCGACCACGAGTTCCACGGCTTTGCGGTTGCTGAGGTCCATCAGCGCGTCACAGGTGACACGCCCCTCCTTCTTGGAGCCGCCGGTGAGATGATGCACGCCGCCGAGCGACAGCATCTGCGAGCCGTATTCGCTGGTCGTGACGTGACCGACCGCCTCGCCGTCGACGCGCACCGTCGCCGCTTCCGGTCCGAGATAGCGGTCGGTGTCGATCTTCACCTTGACGCCGCAATAGCTGAAGATGCCCTCGGTCACGACCGTGACCATGTCGACGCCATCGACCACCGACGACACGATGAACGGCGCCGGCTTGTAGTCCGGATAGGTGGTGCCGGCGCCGATCGCGGTAACGAACAGCTCGGGCTGATGCACGATCTTGCCGTCCCAGTCGCCGCTCGCCTGGAACGGCACCAGCTTGCCGCCATGCGACACCGTGCGCTCCAGCAGGATATGCGGATCGACGCGCACCAGCACACCGTCCTGATTGGCATAACGGTCGCAGGCACCTGCCGCGCCCGGCTTGATGTAGCACATCACCGGACAGGCATCGCAGCGGATCTTGTCCGCGGCACCGTCGCTCGCCGTTTCGGTCACCATGCAGAGAAGCCTATCTTGAAGCGGAGCTGGCGGCAAACGTCCACACGCCGCGGCAATTCGTTCGTACACGAATGATGTCGCGCCCCTCCGCCGGCTGTCAAGCGCCACCGCGAACGAAAAGCACGATTGCCGGATAAACGATCAGTTTGCCCTGCACAATGACGACAAATCGTGCATACGCTGCAGCGCAAAACGTGGCACTTGCATGTTAGTACACAAACGATACGCTCGGAGCGATCGCCATCGCATCCTCGTTGACGATAGCATAGCGGACGACAGAAGGGCATGACGCCAGCAACGATTCGGCTGACCGTGAACGGACGGGCGCACGACGTCGCCGCCGCGCCCGGCACGCCCCTGCTTCATGTGCTGCGCAACGACCTCGCCCTGAACGGTCCGAAATACGGCTGCGGCCTGGGTGAATGCGGCGCCTGCACCGTGCTGATCGACGGCCGCGCCGCCCGCTCCTGCGTCATTCCGGTGGAAGGCTGCATCGGCCGCGATGTCACCACGCTGGAAGGGCTGGGCTCGCGCGAGGCGCCCGATCCGGTGCAACAGGCCTTCATCGCCGAGCAGGCTGCGCAATGCGGCTATTGTCTCAACGGCATGATCATGACGACCAAGGCACTGCTGGCGATCAAGCCCGATCCGTCACGCGACGAGATCAAGCAGGCGCTGCGCTACAATCTCTGCCGCTGCGGCGCCCATGTCGAGATCCTCCGCGCGGCGATGCGGGCGGCCGGCCACACGCTCGAGGCGCTGGACTGATGAACGATCGCCTCACCAAGGACGAAGACATGCCTCGCGGCTGGCTGGTCGTCGAGCGTCCCATGGCCGGCAACAATGGCCGGTTCGAAACCTTCATCCGGATCACGGCGGCAGGCGAGGTCTCGGCCTTCAACGGCCATGTCGATCTCGGCACCGGCATCCGCACCGCGCTGGGACAGATCGTTGCAGAAGAGCTCGACGTCTCCTTCGCCCGCGTCGTGGTCGTGCTCGGCGACACCGCGGTCGTGCCGAACCAGGGCGCGACCATCGCCAGCGAGACAATTCAGATCACCGCCGTACCCCTGCGCAAGGCGGCGGCGCAGGCGCGCGCCTTCCTCTTGGCGCGAGCGGCCACGCAGCTCGGCCTCGACGTTCAGGATTTGACGGTCGAGGACGGGCTGATCCGCGGGCCCAACAACCGCGTCCTCAGCTATGGCGAACTGATCGGCGATGAGACGATCAGCCTCGCGCTCGCCGACGATATCATCGTCAAGTCGGTGAACGACTATCAGGTCGTCGGCCGCTCGGTGCCGCGCGTCGATCTGCCGGCGAAGGCGACCGGCGAGCTCATCTACGTACATGACGTGCGCGTGCCCGGCATGCTGCACGGCCGCGTCGTGCGCCCACCCTATGCCGGCGTCGATGCCGGACCGTTCATCGGCACCAGCCTGCTTGACGTCGACAGAGACTCGGTGCGCGGCGTCCCGGGCCTGATCGACGTCGTCGTCATCGGCGACTTCATCGGCGTCGTCGCCGAGCGCGAGGAGAACGCGATCCTGGCCGCCGAGCGCCTCGAGGTGAATTGGAAGCCGGTGCCGACCTTGCGCGATCTCGACGATGTCGAGAACGCGCTGCGGGCCAATCCGTCCGAGCCGCGACGGCTGCTCGACAAGGGCAATGTCGATGCCGCCATCGCCGGCGCCGCCAAGCCGATGCGGCGGACTTATCTCTGGCCTTATCAGATGCACGGCTCGATCGGTCCGTCCTGCGCTGTCGCCGACTATCGCGACGGGCAGATCCGCATTTATTCCGGCACGCAGAATCCGCACATCCTGCGCGGCGATCTCGCCAGGCTGATCGAGTGTCCAGAGGATCACATCGAGCTGGTCCGGCTGGAGGCCGCCGGCTGCTATGGCCGCAACTGCGCCGACGATGTCACGGCCGATGCGCTGCTGCTGTCGCGTGCGGTCGGCCGCCCGGTGCGCGTGCAGCTGACGCGCGAGCAGGAGCATCTGTGGGAGCCCAAAGGCACCGCGCAGCTGATGGACGTCAATGGCGGCCTCAATGCCGACGGTTCGGTTGCGGCCTATGAATTCGCCACGCGCTATCCCTCGAACGGCGCGCCGACGCTGGCCTTGCTGCTCACCGGCCGCATCGCGCCGGAGCCCGCCGTGTTCGAGATGGGCGACCGCACCGCGATTCCGCCTTATGATTACGACCATATGCGCATCACAGCGCATGACATGCCGCCGATCGTGCGCGCCTCCTGGATCCGCGGCGTCTCGGCGCTGCCCAATACCTTCGCGCACGAGTCCTATATCGACGAGCTCGCTGCGGAGGCCGGCGTCGACCCGATCGAATACCGGCTGCGCTATCTGAAAGACGAGCGCGCGCGTGATCTCGTGAACGCCGTGGCCGAACGCGCCGGCTGGACGCCGCGCCCCGTGCGGGAAGAGAAGACGCCCGAGAACGGCGTCGTCCATGGCCGCGGCTTCGCCTACGCGCTCTACGTCCACAGCAAGTTTCCCGGCTACGGCGCGGCATGGTCGGCCTGGATCGCCGATGTCGCCGTGAATACGACGACCGGCGATGTCAGCGTCACGCGGGTGATCGCAGGCCAGGACTCCGGCCTGATGATCAATCCGGACGGGGTACGCCACCAGATCGAAGGCAACGTCATCCAATCCACCAGCCGGGCGCTGATGGAGGAGATTCCCTTCACGCGCGGCAAGGTCGCGGCACGGGAATGGGGCGCCTATCCGATCATCACCTTCCCCGACGTGCCTGAGATCGACGTGCTGATGCTGCCGCGACCGGATCAGCCGCCGCTCGGCGTCGGCGAGTCCGCGTCCGTGCCAAGCGCCGCCGCGATCGCCAATGCGATCTACGACGCCACCGGCGTCCGCTTCCGCGAGCCGCCATTCACGCCGGAGCGCATCCTGAAAGGACTGCGCGGCGAGCAGGTCGACCCTGCGAAGCCACAGTCTCTTCCTGCACCCGAAAGGCCCACGGCGACATGGCTCAAGCCGTTCGCGAAGCGCGGCGGCCTCATCGCCAGCGCCGTCGCGGCCTGCGCCGCGGCCATCAGCGTCGCGGCAGCCGTGCTGCCCTGGCGCGCCATCGCGCCGATCACCCGCCCCGATCCCTCGGTCTATTCCGCTGCGACGATCGCGCGCGGGGAGGCGCTCGCGGCGCTCGGCAATTGCGCGGTCTGCCACACCTCGGACGGCGGCCTGATCAATGCCGGCGGCCGTGCGCTGGAGACGCCGTTCGGCACCCTGTTCAGCACCAACATCACGCCCGACGTCGAGACCGGGATCGGCGCCTGGTCCTATCCCGCCTTCGAGCGCGCGATGCGCGAGGGCGTGCATCGCGACGGCCGGCAGCTCTATCCGGCGTTCCCCTACACGCATTTCGCACGAACCGATGATGCCGACCTGCAGGCGCTGTACGCCTACCTGATGGCACAGGCACCGGTCCGACAGCAGGCGCCGGACAACGCGCTGCGCTTCCCGTTCAACCTGCGGCCGCTGGTCGCCGGGTGGAATGCACTGTTTCACGACACGCAGCCGTTCAGGCGTGATCCAACACGATCAGAGCAGTGGAATCGCGGCTTCTATCTCGTCGAAAGCCTCGGCCATTGCAGCGCCTGTCACTCGCCGCGCAACGCGCTCGGCGCCGAGCAACGCAACGCATATCTCGCTGGCGGCTTCGCCGATGGCTGGGAAGCCCCAGCGCTGACCTCGCTCTCGAGTGCCCCGATCCCGTGGACCGAGGACGAGCTCTACACTTATCTCCGCTCCGGTCAGTCGCGCTTCCATGGCGTGGCCGCCGGTCCGATGGCACCGATCGTCAAGGATCTCGCGACGCTGCCCGATGCCGACATTCGGGCTATGGCGATCTATCTCGCCTCGTTCCAGACGCCCTCGCCCGCGGCAGCGAAGCTGGAGGCGATGGCCGCGGAGTTGGAAGCGCGCACCAAGGTGACCTCGACGCCGTCTCCGGCGGCACGGCTCTATCTCGGCGCCTGCGCGGTCTGTCACGAGGTCGGCGGCCTGCCATTGTTCGGCAGCCGGCCTTCGCTGGCGCTGAACAGCAACCTGCACAGCGCCACACCCGACAATCTGATCCAGGTGATCCTGCACGGGATCATGAAGCCGGCCTCGTCCGACCTCGGCTACATGCCGGCGTTCAAGGAGCATCTCAGCGACGTCCAGCTCGCCGAACTCGTCGCCTATCTCCGTCAGCAATTTGCCCCGGACAAGCCGGCCTGGACGGGCGTCGACGCCGCCGTCGGTCGCATCAGGTCCGCCGTGGCGCAGTGAGGCCGAGCATGCTCCTTCAGCGCCCGGCGCCCCGACCACCACCCTGACGCGCATTCGGGCACCTCCTTGCCAGTAATTTCGCCTTGCGACAGTCGCCCTGCCGCTTCTAGAATTTGAGACTATGTTCCAAAAAATGGAACAAACGGTATCATCATGAGCGCCCTGACCAACGCCATCGACATCCTGCGCTGCTTTTCGACCGCGCGACCCGACCTCTCCTTTGCCGACGTCCAGGTCCTGACCGGCAAGCCGAAAAGCTCGACCTCACGTCTGCTCCGCTCGCTGCGCGATTGCGGCCTGCTCGAGCAGGACCCGCATAGCCGACGCTACCGCCCGGGCCTGCTGACCTTCGAGCTCGGGCGGCTTCACCGTGCCCATGACGACCTGATCGCCACCGCCGAGGGCGAACTGCGCGATGTCTGCGCGCGCACTGGCCACACCGGCTACATCGCCGTGCTCGACGGCTATCAGCAGGTGGTGCTGCGGATCGTGCCCGGCTCCAATCCGCTGCGCGTCGTCAACCCGCCCGGCCAGCGCACGCCGGCAATCATCACCTCGAATGGCCGCGCCATGCTGGCGCGTCTGTCAGACCAGGAGATCCGGGCGCGCGTGCCGCTCGACTACCCGAAGGTCCCGGCCAACTCGCCGCAGAACTTCACCGAGCTGATGGCGCGGCTGAACGAGATCCGCCGGACCGGCATCTCGGACGCCGCCGACGAGGCCATCGAGGGCGTCGGCTCGCAGGGCTTTGCGCTGGCGAGCGGCGAGAGCGGTGAGCTGATCGGCATCGCCGTCTCCTATTCGGTGCAGGCGACCACCGAGATCGAGCGCGCCAACGTCCGCCGCGAGCTCGGCGCAATGGCCGCCAAGCTGCGGCGCATGACCGGCGATCCGCTCGGCCAGACCATCGAGCAACTGGCCGGACTGGCCTCCTGATGACGAGCAGCAGCGCGCCGCGCGTCAACAGCATGGCGCTGTTGATCCTGCCGAGCGCGTTGCTGTTCGCGCTGTTCTTCTTCCTGCCGATCGGATTGATGGCGCTGATGAGCGTCCTGACCGGCAACCCCGTGGTCATGCCGAACGTCGCCCTCACCGCCAAACACTATGCCCGCATGGGCGATGACGGCTACTATCTCGAGGTGATCTGGACCACGATCCGGATCGGCCTCTGGACGACCCTGGCCGCGCTCGTGATCGGCTACCCGCTCGCGCATTGGATGGCGCGGATCAAGAGCCGCACCGGCCATGCGCTGCTGCTGATGGCCGTGCTGGCGCCGATGCTGACCGGCATCGTGGTGCGCACCTTCGCCTGGATGACGCTGCTGTCCGACAAGGGTGTCATCAACCAGATCCTGACCGCGCTCGGGCTGATCACCAGGCCGTTGCAGCTGATGTACAATGAGACCGGCATCATCATCGGCCTCGTCCACATCTATGTGCCTTTCATGGTGCTGACGCTGACTGGCGTGATCGGCCGCATCGACGAGCGGCTGGAGCAGGCGGCGGAGAATCTCGGCGCCAGCCCGTGGCGCGCTTTTCTCGAAATCACCCTGCCGCTCAGCCTGCCCGGCATCCTCGCCGGTTCGCTGCTCGTCTTCGCGCTCGCGATCAGCGCCTACGTCACGCCGATGCTGCTCGGCGGCTTCCAGATCATGACCCTGCCGATCCTGATCTACCAGCAGATCTCCGCGAACTTCAACGTCGGATTCGCGGCTGCGCTCGGCATGGTGCTGCTCATCATTTCGCTCTCGCTCGTTGTCGCGTATAATCACGTGCTCGGCCTCGTTTCGGGCCAGCGCGAGCTGCAATGAGGGCCAATATGACGAGCCTTGCTCCAGGATCGCGGCCGCCGCTTGCTGCGCCGATCGATCTGGCGGCCACACCTGCCCTTCGCAGCAAGACGCGGCCGCTCCGGTGGGGTCGCAGGCTCTATCTCACCGCCAATACCGGCATCCTCGCCTTCCTGCTGACGCCGATCGCGATCGTGATCGTGTTCGCGCTGAACCCCACGCCTTTCATCCAGTTTCCGCCGGTCGGCGTCTCCTTGCGCTGGTTCGAGAAGTTCTTCGCCTCGCGCGACTTCATGCACGCGCTGCTCTTCAGCATCGAAGTTGCGGCCATGACCACGGTCGCGGCCACGGTGCTTGGCGCGTCGGCCGCGCTGGCGATCGCCCGCGGCAACCTGCCAGGCTCTCGGCTGATCGTGGCGACCATGCTGTCGCCGCTGATGCTGCCCGCGATCCTGACCGGTCTTGCATTGTTCCAGTCCTACGTGCTGCTCGATGTCGGGCGTCCCTTGTGGGGCCTCGTCGCGGGCCATACGCTCGTGACGATTCCCTACGTCGTGCGCACCACGCTCGCGGTGTTGCATAATTTCGATGTCAGGCTGGAGGAAGCCGCGCAAAATCTCGGCGCCAGCCCCACCCGGGCCTTCTTCGAGATCACTCTGCCGCTGGTGAAGCCCGGCGTTCTGGCAGGCGCGATCTTTGCTTTCATCGTCTCGTTCGACCAGTTTCCGGTGTCGCTGTTCCTGGTCGCGCCGGGTAGCGAGACCTTGCCGATCACGCTGTTCAACTATCTGAAGTTCGATCTCGACGGCACCATCGGCGCGGCCTCGGTGGTCTCGATCCTGCTCGCCTTCATCGTCGTCATCGCGCTCGACCGCACCGTAGGTCTTCGCTCCTACGTCAAACTCTAAGGGAGATCCCGGACATGACCGCCTCATCGCGTCGTTTTCCTCTGAGCCGCCGCCGCCTGCTGACCGCGGCTGCGTCGCTCGGCGCCGGCGTTGTCGCTGCTCCCTATGTCGCGCGTGCGGATGAGCCCGTTCTCAACGTCACCGGCTGGGGTGGCAAATGGGGTGACGTGATGAAGGCCGAGATCGGCCCGGCCTTCGAGAGCGAGTTCAAGTGCAAGCTCAAGACCGACACCGCGCTGCCGTTCCTGCCAAAACTGCAGGCGAGCTCACGCTCGGCCCCGGTCTACGACGTGCTGCACACCAACTCCAACGAGCAGTGGGCGGCCGTGGAGATGGGTCTCGTCGAGCCCAAGGTCGACCCCAAGCTGGTTCCGAACGTTGCCGACGTCTACCCTTACGCCGTCAGCGACAAGATCGTCGGCGTCTGCATCTTCACCAGCGCCATCGGTCTCGGCATGCGCACCGACAAGGGCTATGGGAGCGTCACGTCGTGGAAAGACTACTGGGATGCGAAATTCAATGGCGCGCGCGGCGGCTATGTGATCCCAGCCAATAGCCTGGGACAGGCGTTCGTGATGATGTGCGGCGCGCTGTATGGCAAGGGCCAGACCGACCTCGACGCCGCCTATGGAGCGCTGGAGAAGCTGAAGCCGATCAAGCTGGTCGACTTCACCGGCGCGATGGAGAAGCTGATCCTGTCCGGTGAGGTCGGCCTCGGCATCCTGCATGATTCCGGCATCTATCGTTACGACGGTCAGAACCAGCCGGTCGACTTCGTCACGCCGAACGAGGGCGTGCTGTCGCTCGAGCAAGTGCTGAGCATCACGCCCGGCAGCAAGGTGAAGGAGCTCGCCAACGCCTATATCAACTACATGCTGCGCCCCGAGGTCCAAAAGCGCCTCGCCGAGACGGTGTGGTATTCGCCGGCCAACAAGAAGGTCAAGCTCGACGCCAAGTATGACGCCAAGCTGCTGACGACGCCGGAGAAGGTCAGCAAGCTGATCCAGGTCGACTGGAAGTGGTACAATGCACGAAAAGACGAGATCGACAGCCGGGTCAACCGGATCTTCCGCGCATGAGCGCTGCCATCGAGATCGCCGCGGTCAGCAAGATCTATGACGGCGGCGTACGCGCACTCGATGCGGTTGCCGTGAACATCAGGCCTGGCGAGTTCTTTTCGCTGCTCGGCCCGTCCGGCTGCGGCAAGACCACCACCCTGCGCATGATCGCCGGCTTCGACAGCCCAAGCGCCGGCGAGATCCGCCTCGACGGCGCCGACATCACCCATGTGCCGGCGCACAAGCGCGACATGGCGATGGTGTTCCAGAACTACGCCCTGTTTCCGCACCGGACCGTGGCCGAGAACGTCGCCTTCGGCCTGCGCATGCGCAAGATCGACAAGGCGACGATTGCCGCGAAGGTGAAGGCAGCGCTGGCGATGGTTGAACTCGGAGGCCTGGAGAACCGCAGGCCGGCGCAACTGTCCGGCGGACAGCAGCAGCGCGTCGCGCTCGCCCGCGCCATCGTCATCTCGCCGCGCGTGCTGCTCTGCGACGAGCCGCTCGGCGCGCTCGACAAGAAACTGCGCCAGCAGATGCAGTTCGAACTCAAGCAGCTGCAGAAGACGCTCGGCCTCACCCTCGTGTTCGTCACCCACGACCAGGAAGAGGCGCTGGCAATGTCGGACCGTATCGCGGTCATGAACGCCGGCCGCATCGAGCAGATCGGTACCCCGGTCGAGATCTACGATCAGCCGCGAACGCGTTTCGTCGCGGATTTCATCGGCGACACCAACATTTTTCGCGGCCAGCGCGTGACCTTGGACAATGGCGTCGGCATAGCCGTCGGCAACGGTCTGGTGCTGGCCCTGGCGGACACGGTCGCAGCAGCCGAGGGCGAGGTTCTGTCGGTCGCGCTGCGGCCGGAGAAGATATCGGTGTCGCCAGCCGAGGTGGCCGATGCCAAGCGGACGGGCATGTCCGTGCGCGGCACCGTCGAGAGCACCAATTTCCTCGGCGGCGCGGTGCTGTACCGCATCGCCCTGGAGAGCGGACAGCACGTGCTGGCGCAACAGCCGAATTCCGGAGCTGGTCCGCTCCACGCGCCCGGTCAAACGGTCACGCTCGACTGGCGTCCGGCCGATCTCGTCATTCTCGAGGATTGATATTGTGAACGTTAGATTCTTATTCCCGCAGCAGTACCGTGCGCTGCAGTCACAGAGCAGCGTCGAAGAGCTCGTGCCGTGAGCGCAGCCGTCATGAAGACGATCAGCATCGACGACATCGAGGCGCTCGCGGTCGGCGCCTGGATCCTCGGCACCGGCGGTGGCGGCAGTCCCTATCTCGGCCTGCTCAACCTGCGCCGGCTCTATGCGGAAGGACATCGCGTGCAGATGATGTCGCCGCTCGACCTCGCAGACGACGACTGGGTCGCCGTTGTCTCCAACATGGGCGCCCCCTTGGTCGGGCAGGAACGGCTGGCCGACAGCCGCAGCATCGCGCGTGCGGTGCGCATGCAGGAGGAGATCAACGGCATCACATTTCGCGCCGTGATGTCGGTCGAGATCGGCGGCGGCAACGGCATGCAGGCGCTGATGGCGGCGGCGCATCTGAACATCCCCGTGGTCGACGCCGACTGCATGGGCCGCGCCTTTCCTGAGGCGCAGATGACGTCGGTCGCGATCGGCGACCTCAAGCCCTATCCCTGCACGCTCTACGATCCGCGCGGCATCGAGGCCGTCGTGACCAAGGTGCCGAGCTGGAAGTGGATGGAGCGCGCCAGCCGCAAGATCTGCGTCGAGATGGGCTCGATCGCCTCGACCAGCAAGGCGCCGCGCACGGGCCGCGAGGTCAAGGACTGGGGCATCCATTTCACCACCACCAAGGCCATCGCGATCGGCCGCGCGGTCGAGGCCGCCAACAGGAGCCACCACGATCCGATCGCGGCGATCCTCGATTGCGAGGGCGGCCAGCGGCTGTTCAATGGCAAGATCGTCGACGTCGAGCGCCGCACCACCGAAGGATTTCTGCGCGGCAGCGCCGTCGTGGAAGGCAGCGACGACGATCGCGGCACCCGGCTCAAGCTGTCGTTCCAGAACGAATGGATCGTGGCTTGGCGCGATGGCGAAGCCATCGCGATGGCGCCGGACCTGATCTGCGTGCTCGACAGCGTCAACGGCCACGGCATCGGCACCGAGACGGTGCGCTACGGCCAGCGCGTCACCGTGATCGCGCTGCCCGCACCGGCCGTGCTGACCAGCCCGCGCGGGCTCGAATTCGTCGGCCCACGCGCCTTCGGCTATGACCTCGATTTCCGGTCGCTGTTTGCGACCCCTGGAGCTCCCTGAGAATGAAGCGGATTGGCATTGACGTCGGTGGCACCAACACCGACGCCGTCCTGATTGCCGACGACGAGGTCGTCCACTCCGTCAAGAGCGCAACCACCGCCGACGTCACCTCCGGCATTCTCGCCGCGCTCAAGGCGCTGCGAGAAAATCCCGCGGCGGCCGTGCCGGTCGACGCGGTCGTGATCGGCACCACGCACTTCATCAATGCGGTGGTGCAGCGGCGGCACCTGCAGAGGATCGGCGCCATCCGAATCGGGATGCCCGCCTCCGCCTCGCTGCCGCCGTTCTGCGACTGGCCGGCCGATCTCGCCGCGCTGGTCAGCGCCGAGACCTTCATGCTCGAAGGCGGCCACGATTATGATGGCCGCCCCTTCATGCCGCTCGACACGGCCGGACTAAGGGCCGCCGCGCACGCGATCAAGGCCAAGGGCCTGCGCGCGGTCGCGGTCGCCTCGTCGTTCTCGCCGCTCGACCCGAGCTGCGAAAACACTGCGCGCGAGATCCTCGCCGAGATCTGCCCCGAGGTCGCCGTCACCCTGTCGCACGACCTCGGCCGCATCGGACTGCTGGAGCGCGAGAACGCCGCCCTGCTCAATGCCGCGCTCCACGACCTCGCGGTCACGACGGTCGCCGCCTTCCGCAAGGCGATCGCGGAGTCCGGCATCGATGCGCCGCTGTTCCTGACGCAGAACGACGGCACCGTGATGCAGGCGGAGATCGCGACCGCCTTCCCGGTCATGAGCTTCGCCTCCGGCGCCACCAACTCGATGCGTGGTGCCGCGTATCTCTCCGGCCTCGACGACGCCATGGTGGTCGACGTCGGCGGCACCACCAGCGACATCGGCCAGCTGCACCACGGTTTTCCGCGCGAGGCCAACGCCGTCGTCGAGGTCGGCGGCGTCCGCACGCTGTTTCGCATGCCCGATTTGCTCTCGATCGGGCTCGGTGGTGGCAGCCATGTCGAGCAGGATCCGGTCCGCGTCGGCCCGCTCAGCGTCGGATACCGGCTGACATCCGACGCGCTGGTATTTGGCGGCGACCGTCTGACCGCGACCGACATCGCGGTCGCGGCGGGGCTGATCGACATCGGCGACAGATCGCGCGTCGCGCATCTGCCGAAAAGCCTGATCGACGCCGCGCTCGCCGACGCCCACCGCAAGCTCGAGGGCGACATCGACCGCATGAAGACCGAGGCCGGCGACGTGCCGCTGCTCGCGGTCGGCGGCGGTGCCTTCCTGGTGCCGGAGCGCCTCGCCGGCATCTCCAACATCGTCCGCGTCGACCATGGCGACTGCGCCAATGCGGTCGGCGCCGCCATCGCCCAGGTCTCCGGCGAGGCCGACCAGGTCTTCCGCGACCTGACCCGCGACGAGGCCATCGCCGCCGCGCGCGGCATCGCCGAGGCACGCGCCGTGCAAGCCGGCGCCGCCCCCGATACGCTCAAGACGGTCGACGTCGAGGACATGCCCATCGCCTACCTCCCCGGCAACGCGCTGCGCGTCCGTGTTCGCGTCGCCGGCGCCATCGCCGAGCCGACCATCGGCGCGGCGGCGTAGTCCATTGTCATCACGCCAGCTCGGCGATCCGCTCGACCCCGGCCTCCGCGCCTTGCGCCTTGGCCGCCGCCATCGAGCCGCCGAGGTCAATGCCCCGGCAGGCGTTGTCGACGACGATGGCCGCGAAGCCGAGCCGCCGCGCATCGACCGCCGAATAGTGCACGCAGAAATCGGTGGCGAGACCGACGAGAAAAACCCGCTTCAGGCCGCGCTCGCGCAGATAGCCGGCGAGGCCGGTGGGCGTGGTCTTGTCGTTCTCGAAGAACGCCGAGTAGGAATCGATCGTGGCACGAAAACCCTTGCGGATGATGAGCTGCGCCTTGTCGGTCGCAAGATCGGCATGGAAGGCCGCGCCCGGCGTGCCTTGGATGCAGTGATCCGGCCACAAGGTCTGCGGTCCGTAGGGCATCGTGACGCTCTCGAACGGCGCCTTGCCCGGGTGGCTCGAGGCGAACGAGCTGTGTCCCGCCGGGTGCCAGTCCTGGGTCAGGACGATGTGATCGAACATCCCGCTCAGCCGGTTGATCACCGGCACCACGGCATCGCCGTCGGCCACGGCGAGCGCGCCGCCGGGGCAAAAATCGTTCTGCACATCGATGATGAGCAGCAAATCCTCGTTGGCCTTGATCTGCATTCCGGTCTGCATCCGTTTCACGCGTACTCCGTCAAGGATGGCCCCAGCCCGCGGCAATCTCAAGCCGGACCGCCGAACAATCCGCGGCAAGCCAGCCCCACCATTTTGGAATCCCTGCCCTGCAGGCCGGGCCTGGAAACGCCAGCCGATTCATGGATTCTCCCGGCGGGAGAGAATGGCCGATGCAGACTGCCGTCACACACCATTCCAAGAGCCAGCGTCTCGAGCGCTGGGCGGTCGCCACCCTGCGCGAGGCCGGCGCGATCGTCGAATGCGAACAGCACGGCTGGATGCGCGAGCGCGGCGATCCGCATGCGCTGGCTCTTGCGCTTCGCATCGCACGCGACGATCCGCCACGCGGCTTGTGTAGCTCGGAAGCGGTCGCGGCGATCGAGGACGTCCTGGCCGCGACCGGCGACACCTGCCCTGATTGTTCACGGCACGGAGAGCCGGAAGATCCGCCGCGATTCAAATAAGTGATTCCGCAGCTACCCCAAGATGCCCTAGCCTGAGGCCTCCAGCGGGAGACGCCATCATGCCGAATCATCCGGTCCCGTGGCTGCTGCGCAAGCCATGCCCGACCTGCGGTCGCGCGCTCGCGGTGCGCGAGGGCAAGGGCGGGCGCCGCGAGCTTACTTGCCCGACCTGCGATGGGCCCGATCCGCTGCACTCGCCCAAGGCGCTCCGCTGGGCGAGGGGATCGCTTCGGCCGCCGGAGCGGCCGAAGCAACATTGACGTCACTGGCGCGTAAGTTTGCGCTCGACTTTCTTGCGGCTGTTGCCGACCTTCTTCACCGCGGACGCCGAGCGGCCGCTTTTCTTGGCTTCGTAGCGGACTTCGTAGTCCTGTCCACCCGCGACGCGGGCGCGATCCTGCTTGCGTCCGCGCGCTGACTTTGCGGTCGAGGCCTTCTTCTTCGTTGCCATGGTGCATCTCCTTCTCAGCGCGCAACGCACGACCCATCGAAGCGGTTCCGCCGATGAGGAAGGCCCATCGCATCGATCAGCCGACGTCGAACTTGACGCCCTGCGCCAGTGGCAGGCTGCGGCCGTAGTTCACGGTGTTGGTGGCCCGGCGCATATAGGCCTTCCATGAATCCGAGCCGGACTCGCGGCCGCCGCCGGTCTCCTTCTCGCCGCCGAACGCGCCGCCGATCTCGGCGCCCGAGGGACCGATATTGACGTTGGCGATGCCGCAATCGGAGCCGCGCGAGGACACGAACAATTCGGCCTCGCGCAGATCATTGGTGAAGATCGACGACGACAGGCCCTGCGGCACGGCGTTGTGCAGCTCGATCGCGGCATCGAGATCACGATACGGCATCACGTAGAGGATTGGCGCAAAGGTCTCGCGCTCGACCGGGCCTGATTGCGCTTCGATCTCGACCAGCGCCGGCCGGACGTAATAGGCCTGCTCGAAGCCGCCGACGGCGACACGCTCGCCGCCGAACACGCGGCCACCGTGATCGCGCGCGGCGCTCAGCGCGTCCTGCATGGCGTCGTAGGCGCCGCGATCGATCAGCGGGCCGATCAGGGTGCCCTGCTCCAGCGGATTGCCGATCGCCACCGAAGCGTAGGCCTGCTTCAGCCGTGGCACGAGCTGGGCGTAGACGTCGGCATGCACGAACAGGCGGCGCAGGCTGGTGCAGCGCTGGCCCGCGGTACCCATCGCCGCGAACGCCACGGCGCGCAGGGTGAGATCGAGGTCGGCCGTGGGCGTGACGATCGCGGCATTGTTGCCGCCGAGCTCGAGGATGGCGCGGGCAAAGCGGCCGGCAAGGCAGGCGCCGACGACGCGGCCCATGGCGGTTGAGCCGGTCGCCGACACCAGCGGCACCCTGGCATCGTCGACCAGCATCTCGCCGACCGTGCGGCCGCCGAGCAGCAGGCCGGCAAGCCCCTCCGGCGCCTCACCGCCCTCGCGGCGATAACGTTGCAGCGCGCGCGCCAGCAGCGCGTCGGTCGCGAGCGCGGTCAGCGGCGTCTTCTCCGACGGCTTCCAGACGACGCTGTTGCCGCACACCAGCGCAATCGCCGCGTTCCAGGCCCACACCGCCACCGGGAAGTTGAAGGCGGAGATCACGCCGGTGACGCCGAGGGGATGCCAGGTCTCCATCATGCGATGCTCGGCGCGCTCGGTCGCGATGGTCAGCCCATAGAGCTGGCGCGACAGGCCGACGGCGAAGTCGCAGATGTCGATCATCTCCTGGACCTCGCCGAGCCCCTCGGAGACGATCTTGCCGGCCTCGATCGAGACCAGGCGACCGAGCGCAGCCTTGTGGGCGCGCAGCTCCTCGCCCAACAGCCGCACCAGCTCGCCACGCTTCGGCGCGGGCACGAGGCGCCACTGCAAGAACGCGGCATGGGCGCGCGCGATCACCGCGGTCGCATCCGCCCTGGTGTCGTCGTGCACATGGGCCAACACCTCGCCGGTCACGGGCGAACGCGCGGCGCGCGTCCCACCGCGCAGCCGCTCCGGCGCAACGCCGAGCGAGGTCAGGATCTCGGCCGCTTCCGCAACGAGGGTCAGGGGCGATGCTTGGCTGGGCGACATATGCAACTCCGGATTGTCTCCCGCGCCGGTGCGCGCGAGACGTCATGAATGGTCCATCATAAACGCCCCCGTGTAGATCAAATCCGGCTGCGGCGCGAGCACCCGGGCGCTGGGCAAACGGCCACTGGGAAGGTCGCTCGTCGGCTCATGGGGCGTCCTCCCGCTCGTTCTGCCTCGCGCGCGCAGGCTGAGCCTTCTGGCGCGCATCGGCGAGATCCCGCGACGCAGCGCGCCCGGGCTGATGGGATCGATGAGCCCTCGCGAAACACGAGGGCGCAGGGAATGCCGGGAGCTGGCCGCCCCCATGGCCCGCCTGCGAAAAAAATGCAGGCGGCAGGAACCACAGGTTCAGCCGAGACATCCCGGCATTCCCCGCGCGATGGTCTTCACGATTATATCGTGCTCTCCCCGGTGTACGGCTCTTTAGCCACCGTCGCCCTCGGAATCATCGCCCGAAAGCTTAGCGCCAGCGTCGCGGCGCCAGGACCACACGACTTCACGTCCGCCAGCTGCCGTTCGTCCGCGTGCAAGCACGCTGCGGCAGACAAGCGGCCATCGCCTCCCCGCCTCACGTGTCGTGACGATCGCGATACGCCCCTCGTGGCGAAGCAGGATGGACGCAGTAGAGCACATTTTCTGGAAAAGCGAAAGCGTTTTTTGGAGCGCCGCAGCGACCGAAGATCGTCCATGACACGTCTTGCGTTGGCAGACGGATTGTGATCGTCGAGGAGAACTGCGAAGCGGGTCTCGTAACAAAGATCATTGCGGCCCGATCCGCCTCGATATACCAACGTCGCATATCTCCTCGCGAGAGACGATCAGCATGACGATCGAGACTTGGTTCGCATTTGCGGGAACGTCCATCATCCTCCTGGTGATCCCTGGGCCGACGGTTCTGCTGGTGGTCTCCTATGCGCTGGGCCAGGGGTGGCGAACCGCGCTGCCGACGGCAATCGGCGTCGCGCTGGGCGACTTCACCGCCATGACCTTGTCCATGCTGGGCGTCGGTGCGTTGCTGGCGACCTCGGCGCTGCTGTTCACCGTGCTGAAATGGATCGGCGCGGCCTATCTCGTCTGGCTCGGGATCAAGCTGTGGCAGGCTGGCGGCGCGCTGAACGCCGTGCCGCGGACCGACAGGACCTCGGCGCTGAAGATGCTCGGTCACGCCTGGATCGTCACGGCGCTGAACCCGAAGAGCATCACCTTCTTCGTCGCGTTCTTGCCGCAGTTCCTCAGTCCGAACGGCAGCTTCCTCACGCAGATGGTCGTGTTCGAATCGACTTTCGTCGTGCTCGCCTTCGCCAACGCCGTCGGCTATGCGCTGATCGCCTCGCGCGCCCGCGCGCTCGTAGGGAGCGCGAAGATGATCAGCATTTTCAACAAGGCGGGCGGCACCCTTCTGATCGGTGCGGGCGTCGCCGCCGCGGCGGCGCGGACGGCGCAGAACTGAACGGGCTGCGACCTTCGGCAGGGATTGTCGCCGGCCACATCGGATGACAACGCCCGCGAGGCGTCGTCCAGGTTTCTGCAACGCGCAGGTCAGGCTATATTGCCGCCGTCACCTGTTATCGAGCAGGCTTTGCCATGGCCGACACGCACCCATCCAGTCCCGAGCTCTGGCCGTCGATCCAGCACGAGGCCCGGCGCATCGCCGCGGCCGATCCCGTGTTCAGCCGCGCCTTGTCGGCTGCAATCCTCGACCATTCTGATCTCGGCAGTGCCGTCGCGCAGCAGATCGGCATCCGCCTCGGCAGCGGCGATGCCGCGCGCGCCCGATTTGCCGCGGTCGCGCGCGAGGCGTATGCCGCCGCGCCTGAGCTCGTCGAGGCGGCGGGTCGCGACCTCGGCGCGATCGCGACGCAGGATCCAGCGACGACGGCGCTGCTGCCGCCGCTGCTGAACTACAAAGGCTACGTCGCACTGCAGGCGCATCGCGTCGCGCACTGGCTCTGGAGCAACGGGCAACCCGACCTGGCGCTACTGCTGCAGGCGGACTCGTCAACATCCCTGCAGGTGAGCATCCATCCCTCGGCGCGGCTCGGGACCGCAGTGTTTCTCGATCATGCCACCGGCATCGTCATTGGCGCCCACAGCAGCATCGGCCACGACGTCACCATTCTGCAGAACGTTACGATCGGACGACGCGACGCGCTGCCCGGCCGCGCCCCGCGGATCGGCCGCGGCGTGCTACTCTCCTCGGGCGCGACCGTGCTGGGCGACGTCGCGGTCGGCGACTTCGCCAAGATCGGCGCCGGTGCCGTCGTCACCACCGATGTGCCGGCCGGCTGCACCGCCGTGGGCACGCCGGCTCGCCTGACGAACTGCCCGGAGCAGCCGATCCCGACCTGACCACGACTCCTCGCGACTCCTGGGACGGCCGGTTCTACGGCAATGTATCAAGCTTGCCCGCGGTGACGGAGATCAGGTCACGGATCTTGTCGCACTCGGCCGCAAGCGATGCGAGGGCCGGATCCGACCTGATGCACCGGTCCAGATTGTCGACCGCGCTTCGCCAAAGCTCCAATTCGCACCGCAGCCGTCCGACCTCGCGGGTTGCCACCGCCTCGCGCAGCCGTTCTGCCTTCGCGCCGACGATCCGCAACGAGGCCCGAGCGGGAAATGCGAGGATATCGGCCACGGATCGCCCCGGTGAGAGTGGTGGAATTCGGCAAAGGGGCGACAGGCGCATGACGCGTCGGGCGGCGGCATCGCCTGCAACCGCGCGGCGGCCTGGGTCGGCAGGCCGCCGCGCGTCGGCGCTTTTCGATCCAGCCTCAAGCCGCGGCGCGCTCGGCCAGAGCCTGAGCTTCTGCAGCGGCACGCGCCATGCTGGACGACATCTCGCTCGTGACGGTGCTCTGCTCCTCGACGGCGGCGGCCGTCGACGTCACATACTCGCTGACGTTCTGGATCGCCTGCTTGATCGAGCCGAGAGACGTGACGACGCCCCCGGAGATATTGTTGAGACTGTCGATCTCGGTCGCGATCTTGTCGGTGGCGGTCTTCGCCTGGGTGGCGAGGTTCTTGACCTCGGATGCAACGACGGCAAAGCCCCTGCCCGCTTCGCCGGCCCTGGCGGACTCGATGGTGGCATTCAGCGCCAGCAGATTGATCTGGCCGGTGATGTTGTGGATCATCTCGACGATGCCGCTCATCGACTGAGCGGCATCGGAGAGCCGCTGTGCCTGCGCGTCGGCTGCGGTGACACGGTCCACCGCGCCCATGGCGGTCTCGCGCGACTTCGTCATCGCTTCGGAAATCTCGCGCACGGACGCGTTGAGCTCCTCTGCGCCCGCCGCCACCGATTCCATCATGGCCCGCACGCGCTCGTTGCCCATGCGAACGAAGACCTGCCGGGTGACGTCGGTCGCATATTTGACCACCTTGAACGGCTTGCCGTTGAGGTCGAGGATCGGATTGTAGGAGGCCTGGATATAGACTTCCCTGCCGCCCTTGCCGATGCGCTTGTACTCGGCCGACTGGTACTGGCCGCGGTTCAGGCTCGTCCAGAAATCGCGATAGGCAGCGCTCTCCCGCTCGGACGCTTCGACGAACATGCTGTGATGCTTGCCCTGGATCTCGGCCAGGGTGTAGCCGAGCGCGCGAAGGAAGTTGTCGTTCGCGGTGATGATCGTACCGTCCATGTTGAACTCGATCACCGCCTGGGACTTGCCGATGGCCTCGATCTGCCCGGCGAGGTCGGCGTTCTTCAGCTTCTGCGCGGTGACATCGGTCGCGAACTTGACGACCCCGATCGGCCTGCCCGTCGCATCGAGCACCGGATTGTAGGTGGCGAGGATCCAAACTTCCTTGCCGCCCTTGCCGATGCGCTTGTATTCGCCGCCCTGGTATTCGCCGCGATTGAGCGCAGCCCAGAACTCGCGGTAGGCCGGGCTGTCGCGCAGCGCGGGTTCGACGAACATGCTGTGATGCTTGCCCTGGATCTCGTCGAGGCGGTAGCCCAGCGCATCGAGGAAATTCTTGTTGGCACTGACGATGGTGCCGTCGAGCTTGAACTCGATCATGGCCTGCGCGCGATCGATGGCGGCAAGCTTGGAGCCGTCGGCCATGCTGCGCAGCTTCTTCTCGGTGACGTCGGTCGCGAACTTGACGACCTTCACCGGCTTGCCGGCGCTGTCGAGGACGGGATTGTAGGACGCCTCGATCCAGACTTCGCGACCGCCCTTGCCGATCCGCTTGAACTCGGCAGCCTTGAACTCACCCTGGCGCAGTGCGGCCCAGAACTCGCGGTAGGCGGCACTGTCGCGCTCCGAAGGATCCACGAACATGCTGTGGTTCCCGCCCTGGATTTCCTGCAACTGATACCCGACCGCGTTCAGGAAGTTCTGGTTGGCGGTGATGATCGTGCCATCGAGCTGGAATTCGATCACGGCCATCGCACGACTGATTGCTGCAAGCTGCGCTTCGGCGTCCGAGCGGCTATTCGATCGAAACAACAAGGTGACCTCCAGATGATGAGTACGTTTTCAGATGATCGGCGACGGTGACGGTTGCCCATGCGACCGACGCACATGTCTGCGCAAAGATTGATGCAACTTGTTCCACTCTCGTTAAAGCGCGTTGATAAATCCGGTTTTTCCGTAGTTCTACCGTTGTGGCATGATGTCAGACATACAATGACGCCGCGCGGAAGCTGCGCTGCGGCGCCCCAACATCAAAGGTGAAGCGTACGATGCTGCATCCAGAGATCGCGGGCGGAAGGATCCGGCGATCCGCACGGACAGGGCGGACCGCCGCTCCCGTCATATTTCATTTCGCAGGCGCACCCGGTCGGAAAGATTGCCGCAGCCCATCTCGTTGGCCCTTGGGCGCGTCAGGTCGGGATCGCGGTAGGCGCCGATCAGCGGATCGCCGCCGCGGGAGCGGACCTGGAACGTGCAGCAGATATCGCCGCGTCGACGACCAGGCTGACGTCATGGTGCCGGAGATGCTGGTTGGCGCCCTCGATATGGTCGCACAGCCACGAGCGGGCGGACGGCGGCGCGGATCACCCGGCGCCATCCTGAAATGATAGATGATCAACTGGCTCCGTCCACCCAACCTGCATCGATCAGGCATTCCTCAGGAGATGTGCGCCTGCGACCAGACGTTTTCCATCTTCACCGCGTCGAGCGCGGCCGCCGGCTCATCGATGCAATACGGCTTCGACAGGATGCGGACGTCCCGCGGCGCCGGTGATGGTGTCACGCAGAGTCTGATGCTCCAATTCGGCATCGAGCTCGGCGCCGATCAGGATCACGATGGCGGAGATCCAGATCCAGGTCATGAAGCCGATGGCGGCGCCGAGCGAGCCGTAGGTCGCGTTGAAGCTGCCGAAATTGGCCGCATACCAGGAGAACAGCGCCGAGCCTGCGAGCCACAGCACCGCTGCCAGCGCGCCGCCCCAGCTGATCCAGCGCCATCTGGGCTCCTCGCGGTCCGGCCCGTAGCGGTAGATCAGAGCCAGTCCGAGCGCGACGCAGATGAAGATGACCGGCCAGCGGCCGATCCGCAACACCAGGTCGCCGGCCTCGGACATGCCGAGATAGTTCAGCAGCACCGGGAGCACGACGACGGCTCCGATCGCGAGCAGCGCGAACAGGATCGCGCCTCCGGTGAACAGCAGCGAAATCGCGTTCAGCTTGATGAAGCCACGCCTCTCCGGCTCGCGATAGACGACGTTGAGCGTATCGAATAGCGACTTCATCGCGGCATTGGCGCTCCATAGCGAGATCGCGAGGCTGACCAGGAAAGTGATGCCGAGCGCCTGAGTGCCGTTGGCGGAGACGCGCGTCAACTGGTCGCGCGCGATGTCGATGGCGCCGCCCGGCATCACGCCCTGCAACTGCTCCAGATGTCCGGTGATCCTGGCCGGATCGGAAAACAGGCCGTAGATTGCCACCAGCGCGGCCAGCGCCGGAAAGATCGCCAGCAGGGTGTAGAATGTCATGCCTGCGGCGAGCGCAACGATCCTGTGCTCGGTGACGTTCTCGTAGACCCGGAACAAGACGTCCTTCCAGCTGCGCGCGGGAATCTCCGAGGGCGAACGCGCCAACCGGCCGTGTCCATCGTCGACCCTGCTCGCGCGTCCCGTGCGCCCGGCCTGTTCGGGCCGCTGATCGAAATAGTGGATCAGGAACGCGAACCCGAGCAGAGCCAGCATCCCGCCGGTGCCAGGTGAGCGCGGGCTGCTCGCGAAAACGCTCGGGGAGTCGCGATGGGCGGCGTCTGACGTCCTGGATCGGCGAAACATGGGATCGGTCCATCACTAGCGGCGAAAAAGGCAACCGGGGCGGTGGACGAATGTTCCGGCATCACGCCATGACGCGCGTTGCCGAGCTCCGCGACGGTGGGGCTGCCTCAGATCTTCAAAAGGCCAACTCGGGCAAGCGCCGACATGCAGATATTTTCGTTCGTCGGTGAACGCGAAGCTGCGACGCCGACACAACAGTTAATGCTGCGCGCGAGGAACGGGCCTGCGTACCCTCGCGTTGCAACGGTACTTTTCAACGCAAGGATGAACGCATGCGCCGCCTGCTGTTTGCTTCGCTGTCTGCCACCGCCGTCCTCGCGGGCTTCGCCGCGATCTCGCCCGCCTCCGCCGCGCAGGACCGCTACTGCCTGCAAGGCAGGATCTGGGGCTATCCGGGCAACTGCCAATTCTCCACCTATCGCCAGTGCCTGGCTGCGGCCTCCGGCACCGATGCCGGCTGCGGTATCAACCCCACCTACGCCTATGCCCGGCAGCGCGGCTACGACCGACGCTATTGAGCGCGGGTCATTGCATCAGCCTCTCGCGCGGTGAACGGGCAGCGCCATCGATCGAGACATGGCTGCGATCGGAAGGTGGCTGCGATTGAAACATGGCTGGCGGCGACATCTCTGGCCGCCACGCCCCCTGGCCCTGCCCTATTGCGTCGCGCAACGGCACCATGATCCGTTAGCTGTTGCGGCAACTCCCATCTGAGGCCGGCAGCCGCGCGTCCTCTCCTCCTCCGCCGCTCCGTGCGCGGAACATTGCGCCTCGCTGTCGCTTATACGGCGACCAATGTCGAACCGGAGGAGGACCATCATGGACGGACTGATTTATCTCGTGGGGTTGATCGTGGTCATCATGGCCGTTCTGTCGTTCTTCGGCCTGCGCTGAGACGGCATCATGGCCATGGAAACCGCGCCGGTCGTCACGTCACCCGTTGCAAGCGCGACGGCCGATAGCTGGACCCTGCAATGGACGCCGGTCGTTGCAGGAGCCATCACCGCCGCTGCGGTCTCTTCGATCCTGATCGGCTTTGCCATGTCGGTCGGCCTCGGTGTCAGCTCCACCGCGCCGACATGGCGCGACGCCTCGGTGGCGCTCTGGCTCCTGTCAGGGCTGTATCTGGTGCTGCAGGCGCTGATCAGCTTCGGCTGCGGCGGCTACATGGCGGGCCGCCTGCGCGCGCCGCACGGGCTTGCCGAAAGCGAAGAGATCGAAAAGCGCGACGGCCTGCATGGCGTCGCGGCCTGGGCGCTGGCGGTCGTGCTCGGCGTCACCCTGGCCGTGCTCGGCGCGTCCGCGGCGACACGGACCAATCCGCTGGCTGCGCCGGCGACGGCCAATGAGCCGTCGGTCCTGAGCTATGAGCTCGACCATCTGTTCCGCGCGCCGCGGCGGGCGCCCAGCCCGGATCTCGCACCCGCGCGCAGCGAAGCCGGACGCATCCTGCTCACGGCATCGAGCCACAATGGCGTCAGCCCGGAGGATCGCGGCTATCTCGTGCAGATGGTCAGCGGCACGACCGGTCTCGCTGCTCCCGATGCCGAGCGGCGGGTGGACAGCGTGATCGCACAAGCCAAGAGCGCGATCTCGCGCACGCGCGCCGGCACCGTCATCCTGGCGTTCTCGGTTGCCACCGCGCTGCTGCTCGGCGCCGTCGCAGCCTGGGCGGCCGCGGAGAGCGGTGGCCGTCACCGCGACGGCAAGCCTGTCACCGGATGGATGCTGCACGCCAACCGCTTCAGCCGGCGGCGCGACATGTGGCGCCGGCCGATGTCGATGCCGGAATAGAGCACGTCATGAACCGCAAGTGGCCCGGCCCATCGCCGGGCCGCTTCGCATGGCACCGCCACCGCGAAAGAAGCGCGTGCAATTCAGGCGAGCCGCAGAATCATCAGGTTCGCGTCGCCGCCATAGCTGCCGGTCGGATCGGTGGCGGCGGCTGCCTTGTCGACTGCAAATCCCTGCCTCTCCCAGAATTGCGTCGAGCCGTTGACGGCGATCAGCGACAGCGACGTCAGGCCGAGCGCACGCGCGTGTCGGATCAGCTCCTCAACGATCACTGTCGCCGAGCCGCTGCCGCGGACCTCGGGCAGCAAGGCGAGATCGTGGATGTAGTAGGTCGATGCGGGCGACGGAATGCTTCCGATCAGCACGTTCAAGGCCGGCGGCCGGCCGAGCTGCCAGGGATGGCTGAGCACATAGCCGGCGATCCCGGCGCCAGCCGCGAGCAGCACGCGGCATCCATCGGGGTGGAGACGCAGGCGCTCCGCGAAAACACGCCTGTCCTCGGGATAGTTCGGGTGCACGCGGGCCGCGATCCCATCGACATCAGCAAGATCGCCTGGCGCCATTGCACGCCAACTCATGCGGCCCGCGCCGGGCTGGTTCTCGCTCACTCGTCCTTGCTCACTTGTCGTTGCTCACTTGGCGAGCGCCAGCCAGCGCTCGCCGGCCGACAGCGCCGCCGGCCACAGCGCCTCCGTCGGCTGCCCGCGATGCAGCGCCTTGCCGACCTCACAGATCGACATGAAGGCCGCCGAGCGCGCCTCCTCCACCTCGAGCGGCTGCTCCGCGCTCGGGCTGCGGACCAGGCCCATCAGGCCGTTCAACGTCTGCAGGGCCGCTTCCGGCGGGCTCGCCTCCGCCGCCCTCAGCGCAGCCACGATCTGCTGCGCCTTTTCCGATTCGGTCATCACGTCGGTCATCGTCGCTTCGTTCGCCCGTGCCTCACGGGAGAACGCTAGCAGCCGGACGAAGGTCGGGCAATGCTTGGGCAGACGGCGCCCCAATGCCGAACGCGCAGCGCCGACGTGCTCCTCAGCTCAACCCTGCCGATGACGTTGGTGTCGATGACGCGCCGGATGTCCAAGAGGTTCTGATCGTGAGGGCGTAGAAGCCGATCGGCGGCGCGCCGCCGCGGGTCCATTTCGCCCCGCACGACCGAGAGCTCAGGGAGTGCGTGCATCCCCTCCGAGTGCCCGAGCCAGCACGCTGCCAAGCATGCCGGCCTGCGCAGCGCTCCCGCGCCAGGCCACGATCTGGTCGGGACGGATCAACGCGAGGTCGGCCTCGTAGAGATCACGCAAGGCCCGCGGCAAGGTGACGATCTCGACGTCGGCACGCAGCGGCCCCATGGCCTCACGGAGTTGATCCTCATCGAGGTCGCTGCCCTCACAACGCAGCAGCGTCCATTCGAAGCCGAAGCGGTCGTACAGCGAGATACCGTGCTCCAGCCAGGCATGCGGCGCGCGGCCGCCGGGACAAGCGCTCGGCACGTAGACGTTGGCCGCATCCGGCGGCGGCCGAGTGCCGTCGGGGACGACGATCGGTGAGCCGTCGTAGCGGCCGCCGAAAGTGATGCCGGGGATGTTGAACTCGGCGCGCGCATGCCGATCGAGATGGGCGCTGGCGATGCGCCGAGCCTCGTCGCCGGCCGCTGTCGCGTCCTCGATCTCGGGCACCGCGGCAAACAGGCCGAGCGAATCCGCAAATCGGCGCGCGTAGTCGGTGTTGCGCAGCGCCACCGGACGACGCTCGGCTTCGTAGCTGTCGAGCAGCGAGACGGGACTCGTTCCCTTGACGACGCTCGCGAGCTTCCAGCCCAGATTGACCGCGTCCTCGATCGCGGTGTTGTAGCCGAGTCCGCCGGTCGGCGTGAACAGATGCGCCGCATCACCGCCAAGGAAGACCCGGCCGCGCTGCATGCTCTCGGCGACCAGCGCATGACCCGCGGTCCAGGTGAGGTGCGAAAGCACCTCGCAGGGAATGGGCGCACCGCAGGCGCGCTGGAACGCTGTCCTTGCATCATCGGCAGTGATCGCGCGTTCGTCCTCGCCCGGCCGCAGCTGGGTGTGGAAGGCAAACTCGTCGCGGCCGTTCACCGCGGCCATGAAGGCGCGACGGTCACGATTGAAGCAGACATACATCCAGGCCCGCGCATGGGGGATGCTGGCGTAGAACTCCGGCGAGCGGAGATAGACCGCGAGCATGCGGCCGCCCATGAAATCGCGCTCTATTCCCGTCGTTCCGCCATAGGAGATCCCGAGCGTTTGTCGCACCCGGGAGCGCGGACCGTCGGCGCCGATCAGGAAATCAGCCGCGACCTCGCAGCGCGCACCGTCGCTGACACGCTCGACGTCGGCGGCAATGCCGCCGTCATCGGCGACGTAGCCGATCAACCGATGCCCGTAGTGCAGCTGAATGCCTGCAAGCCGCGCTGCGTGCCGGCGCAGGATCGCCTCGACGAACTTCTGCGACACCCGATGCGGCAGCTCGGCCGCGCTCCATGAGCCGGACAGACCCTTCACCAGTTCCGTCGCGCGTGCTGCGGACGGCAATTGAAAACGTGCCAGCTCATGCGCCGTGTAGCGCGTGAAATAGGCGACGTCGGTCGGGTAGTCCGCGGGCAGGCCGGCGCGCCGGACCTCGTCGGCGAAGCCGAGCCGGCGGAAATGCTCCATCGTCCGCGCCTGCGTCGCGTTGGCCTGCGGGTTGAAGGCCGTTCCCGGCTTCTCGTCGACCAGGATTGCGGACACGCCGCGGCGGCCAAGCTCGTTGGCCAGCATCAGCCCGCACGGCCCGCCACCCGCGATCAGCACCGAGGCGCTCAGACGTTCGATCACGGCGCTTCTCCTCGCAATGGAGGAAGGCTACCGCGCCCCGCAAAATAGTCAAGCAACCTGACTATCTGACGTCGCTGAGCGTATCGAAGCGGGCGCCGTAGGCCTGCAATCCCTGCAGGATCGCGTCCATCGCCGCCTTGCCGAGCTCCTTGCGCATCTCGCCTTCGGCCACATCGACGGCATCGCCAAACGCCTCTAGCCATTTCAGTCCGGCCGGCGTGAAGCGGACGAGGCGCGCGCGCCGGTCGCTCGGATCGGCCTCGCGCGACACCAGCCTCAGCTCGGCGCATTGATCGACCAGTTCGCCCATCGCCTGCTTGCTCATCGAGGCCCGCCGCGCGAGCTCGGTCAGCCGCGTGCCCTCGACATCGAGATTGCGCGTGAGGCTGACATGAGCGATTCGCGTTTCGCCGTGACCGCTCTCCGCCATCAGCTGGAGAACCCGGGATTCGAACCGGCGCACCGCATTGTTGAGCAACCGGCCGACATTGGCGTGCCGCCAGGCCGTTCCGGTTCGTCCCGCAAGCGGCGCCGTGCGTGGAGATCGCGCTGTCATGTCGGGAACACCTCGCTTCATCGAGCTACGCTGGACCAGGGTAGCAGGCGCAAGGTGACATCGGGAAAAGCGTGAGTTGTCACGCCAAGAAATGGTCGGAGCGGCAGGATTCGAACCTGCGACCCCTGCGTCCCGAACGCAGAGCATATTTCTTAAGTTATTGATTTTTCTTGATGTGGCGGGTGCTTCCATCACGTTCTGTTCACGCTCGTTTCACCCAATTCGTTGCGATTTCGTTGCGGCGTTCTCGGTGAGAACAGCTCATACATTCCCGATGATCTCGGCTTAACAGCTTGCCTCTTACCTAGGGCGTGATCTCGCGAAGCTCCCCTGAGAACCCGATCGTCAAGATAGCCGGCTTGGCTGTCTGCTTTTGAAATCGATCGGTGCTGTGCACGCGCGAAGAGCGCCGCGAGCGTGGGTCACGACAAGGGATCGAACTTGAGACCCTAACCATGTCAAGGTAGTCCGGGACACAAATTCTCGCGTGAAATCAAAGCGAAAGGGCCGATAGAGTGCAAAACGGAGCATGAACGAGACTGGAACAACGGGCCATTTACTGTTGACGTGCTGTTGACGGGACCCTGCTTTGTCGTTCGACGCGCGAGTTCTCGCATCCCGGCACCTCGGGCGACATCATCCCGGAATGCTGGGTGGCATCGAGCGGAGTCAGCTCACGGCAATGCCGGTGATCCTGAGCACCAAGGAAGAGCGGGACGTTTTGATGCGCGCACCGGACGAGGCCAAGGCACTGCAGCAGCCGACGCTCGACGGCACGCTGAAAATTGTGAAGCGTGGCGCGGACAAGGAAGATTGTGCTGCGGCTTGAGGTTTCCCGGCCTTCATCTCAGCTAGGTCCGTTGATGCTTCAACAGCCGAAATCTTAAGACTGCCCTTGCGTGTCCGTCTAGGGCGAATTGCGGACGTGACCGGGCCGCCGGACCGTACCCTGAATGGCCCTGGAGGCTGCCGACTTGCGGCGCTGCATCAAGTCGGCAACTATCCGAGGTACACCGGCCGTGACGCTAGCTCGTTCGGGACGGCAGCAAGTGACCCATTGCAGACGAACGTTACCTAGATTTCAGCTTCGTTGACGGTGGGCTTTTGAAGCTCCGTCTCCACCTTGCCCTCCTTCTGCTTCCGTGCCCGGAAGAATATTGCGTTTCTCGGCCTACCGCCCACCTTCCATCCGAAACGATTACCGCAATCCTCAAGGTAGTACCTTAGCCATTCGTATTTGGTGGATATACGATGATCTTTGTATTTGGGTTTGCACAGTTTCCGGACCAACCGTGTTGTTACTCCGCCGAGGTCTTCTATCGACCTCGAGTTCTTCAATGTGAGAGTCCTTGGTCGACTGTCAATATAAAACGGGCCGAAAATATCCAAGTGAAACATACCATCGAAATCTTCGCGGCAGGGTGGATGTTCGATAAACCATTCGACTCCCATTGTGATTGAGAGAGAGATGTTCAAGTTGCCGTAAACTTTCCTCGGGACGACAATACGCGGATATTGCGCGAACTGACTTTCCAGTTCATACGCTTCAATGAGAGCTGGTCCAAAGACCGCTTGCTCAACGTGGTATAAGTTTCCAACCGTAAGCGCGCCTCGGACGAGGATTCCCCTGGTCAACATTTCCAAGGCTAGACGGCCCCCGTACGACGCCAGAAATGCAGCCGGCATAAAGTTGTTTCGAGCAAGCAGCCGAACGGAAGATACGATACAATCTGAAAAAGCCGTGACCCGAAAGTCAAAGTCCGACATCGCCGCGTCCTTGTACTGAATCTGACTGTGCGCCGAGACGTTAAGAGCATCAATGATGTCGCTCTCTCTACCGTTTCTGACCAGATTTCGAAAACCCAACAAATCGAGAAAGAGCGTCGCCCGCCGCTGATACACAGACATTGCAGCCTCGCCAGCATTCGTTCGATCCAATTAGCATAATTTCGTATTGTGAACGAGAAAGTGTCGGTTAGCCGAGGCTAAGATCATCCATTCGTGGGCGGAATTGTAATCGCGAGAACGAACCGGATCACGACAAACGTCAGAATGAGCACGAAAAGGCACCATTCAGACCAATGCACGCGGCCGCCAAGAAAGTAGCCAAACAAGGTCCCCCCGACTATTGATGTCGCTCCCATAAGAAGGACACCGTTGGCCATACCAAACTGGTCGTTCCTGCCGAAGAAATAAAGGGTCAGCAGAAGAAGCAGCGATGCCGTCCCAACCAAAAATGCAAAACCAAACGTAGCGGTACTGAACATTGATTGCCATTCGCTTACAGATGATGCCGTCCTTGCCGACAAGAAATTGAGCGCAATGTTGGCAGACGACACAAGAAACGAGAATATGAGAATATATGCCTGCGTCATGGGTCTGTTCCTCCAATCAACGGGATGAGCAAGTCTAGTCAAGCGAAGGAAGTCATACAATCGGCCAATGACTGCTGCCGCCCCGCTCCGGCTGTACGCGCGATCTTCGTGCAGGACTTGGAGTCGCGACTGCTTTCTCCAACGGAAGGGATCGGACGGCAAGCCGTCGAATCGCTGGAGCGAACGTCAACTTCTGCTGCTGAGGCTAGATCGACCGTCGTTGGTCGTGCATCGTGACAGTCGGAACTGACCCATAACAGACACGGCAGTCAGGCGGGAGGCCAAAGAATGCGCCGAGCCTAAGTGACGCGCCTACTTGGCGTGGACTCTAGGGCGAGAAGTCTATCAAGCGCCATCGCGAAGTCAGTGGACGTCAGTCTCTTAGCTATGCTCGCTCCTCGTTTGTCTTGCATTTCCTGTTCCAACCGCTTCACCTCGTCGAAATGCTTGCCTCGGCGCGCGTCGTAGAGCTGGCCGGCGTAGCTCAGATCAGCTAATATCGGGCCATATTTCGCAGCGTTCGCTCCTGCTCTTGAAGCCAATTTCCCGAATATGCGAAGATAGCCTTTAGACTCGGGCGCGGGATCCATTACGTCGAAAAACGGTACTTCGATCAATCTATCGTGTGACAGACCAAACAGCTTGACGAGTTGAGGCAATCTGCGTGGTAACTGAAACGAGCCCCGCTTGTCTTCTCCGTCCTTGATGCATTCGAGCAGACGCCTCAATAACATCGGGCCACAAACAATTCGCGACCATTGCGCTACCTTAGATTCCAGCGTGTATGCATCTACCAGGGCAGGTCCAATGGTTTCTGTTTCAGACCAATAGATATCGCCAACTTCGATTCCACCTCGTATCGTGTATCCCTCATCCAATGCACTAATCCACGCTCCTTGTATGCTGAAGTACAACGTCCTGAACGCATCCCAAAACACCTCGGGTGTTAGTCGTTTCGGAAGCGCGTAACAAAGCACCAGCGAGTCAGACACGGTGTGAACCCGCACGCCATGCAATGACCACTCCGGGAATGTAGCTGTCAGCCCACGCGCCGTTCGCCGGATTTTCCCCCAGCCCTGCTGTCCGCTCAATCGTTCACCTCCCCGCTGCACGCGCCCCTTAAGGCGCATCAATCGTTCGAGCGGAGACTTTGTCTTACTCCTCCAGTGGCGTTTAACGTCCGCCGAAAAACCAAGTAGATCAATAAATGCGATTATAGCATTGCCTTGGAAGTCGCGGGGCTTGCCATGGACGCGCTGTCGGGTGCCAAAGACCGTCTCTTTGCTGAAGTGAATGGTTCGAGGATCTGGCATGCTGGTTTGGCTTACTCAAGATTGCCTCTGATTATAGACACACCAATTGCGCGACGGAACCCCTTTGCCTCATCGGCGGAGACTCTTTCGCGAGTCTTTCAACGTCCGGAGTCGGCCCATGGCTGCTGACCTTCGATGTCCGCGCTGACGGTCGCGACCGGAGGTAACCCGGACATAGTGATCCAGCCCGGTTCGATCGTGAATACCAGCAGCCCTCCACGTCCGTAACGGGCTGTTCGTGTCGTGCCGATCGCCGGCCCGCCACTTCTGGTCTGCCCCGATCAACGGACATATTCCGATACTGTCCAGGTTGAAAGCGAGCCGCGCGCGGACGCGCCATTTCGAAAGCCGACCGAGACGCTCCTACATCGGTCAGCCATCGATGGTCTGACTCACCTGCCCCAGCATCCTCGAGCCGCGCGACTATAGCTACGTATATGTGGCCCATAGTGATATCGCCGATTGACGAAACCAGCGCGAGAGCGCCAGCTTGGAAGGGTTTCGGCGGCTGAATACTTTCAAGGCGCATTCGGACAAAAAGGCAGCTCTAGGAGCTATTGAACCGCAATAGCTTTTCCGGATTGTCCGAACTGACCAAGGCCAACGAACTGACCAAGGCCAAAAATCGCCCCCACCCGCCCATCCACGGGCCGGAGACGTTCACTCTGCCTGAAAACAATGCGGCAGGACGCCACATGCGACCCAACATGTAGGAGCCGCCATCTTGAGGCGTTGGGGGGGCGAGTCAGTGGTCCGCTACATCGCTAGACTCACTATTTCGGAAGCCCTGTTTTCTTATCGGCGGGCAGCCTAACTGGCCTCGCGGCGGTTTGATAGTCCGCCAAATACCGCCGTTTGCGAGCGATCCAACTACGCCCTGAAATGCCAATGAACAAGTTCAAATCCCGGGGCCCGCAACACCCAATTCTTGCGATCGGTGGAACGGTCAATTCCCCGGCTCGTTGCTTAGCGTCAGGCTTCGTTAAGGCGAATGCAGAGGCCTTCGCCTCAATGCGTTCACATCGCCTTGGCGAGCGCGAACAACCGAAAATCCTCGAGCGCCGCGTGCCGATGCGGGGCGGCTTCGCGCCGGTAAGTCTCGGTGTCGACGATCGAGCGGAAGGCGGCGAAATTGCCGTATTCATTGATCGCCGCTTCGTCCCAGCGTTCGCCTTGCGGGCCGACGAGGCTCGCCAGGACCGGCCCGGAAAACATCCGCACGAGCGGCTTACCGGCCGCGAGACGCCGGAATGCCGGCCTGTAGCGTTCATGAAAGGCTTCGCGGCCCGAGCAGGGCGCGGCGTCGAAGCCGTTCTCGTAACGCGCATGCGCGCGGTAGCGCAGCAGATTGAGCATATAGACCGGCTGGCCGGGGGGAATCGCGCGCTCGGCAGCGTCGAGGGCTTGCAGCGTGATTTCGATGGGGTTCATGGGACTTTCCGCGGTTTCTAGCGGCGCAGATTGCGCGCTGACGCTCCCCATTTGGCCCCTCGGGAACCGCTCTTGTAGCGACCGCGACGCCATGATTATGTGGACTGAATGTCCACAACGGCCTTGCCTCCCGACCTCTCGCGTCTCCTCGCCTTCGTGCGCGTCGTCGAGGCGGGTTCCTTCGCAGAAGCCGCGCGGCGGGCGGGGACGACCACCTCGGCGATGTCCAAGGCGGTCGCCCGCTTCGAACAGGCTCGCGGGATACGGCTTTTGCATCGCTCCACCCATTCGCTGGCGCTGACCGAAGAGGGCGACCGACTGATGGCGGCGGGACGCGCGCTGGCCGAAAGTCTCGCCCGTGTCCAATCCGCGCTCGGCGAAGTCGCGCGCGACGACGGCGGACGGGTGCGCGTTACCGCCCCCGCCTCGTTCGCGCGCGCGTGCATCCTGCCGCGCCTGCCCGCGTTCCTGCGGGAGCGCCCGGAAATCGAGATCGAGGTCAAATTCCGCAACGAGATTCTCGATCTCGCGGCGGAAGGCGTCGACGTCGCGATCCGCTCAGGACCCCTCGACCGCGCGCCCGGCCATCAGGCGCGGCGGCTATGCACGTTCTCCTGGATCGCTTGCGCCTCGCCTGCCTATCTGAACGCGCGCGGCGCGCCGGCGACTCCATACGAGCTTTCCGCGCATGAGCACGTCGGCTTCCGCAATCCCGCGAGCGGCCAGATCCTGACCTGGCGCTTCGCCGACCTGCGCGGCAAAGGACCCGTTCGCGTCGCGCCCAAGCCCAAGCACATTTGCGACGACGCGCACGCTTCGCTCGCGTTGATCGCGAATGGATTCGGCGTCGGCTGGGGGCCGGCGTGGCTCGTCCATGAAGATCTGCGCACCGGCCGGCTCGTCGAAGTGCTTGCGCCCTGGCGCGCACAGGCGGAGCCCCTATGGATGCTGCGCACCTCCAACCGCCGCCCGCCCCTGCGCACGCAGCGCGTCATGTCGTTCCTCGCCACGCTTCCCGCCGCGTTCAGCGACAAGGCGGGATGAAGCGTCGGCCGTCAGCCGGGCTCCGCGGTCGGCGTGTAGGACGCGAGCCGCTGGGGAGGGGAAATCGGGGACAGACCGGATTTCCCCGGCTTCCTGCGCTTCCGCCAGGGCACGGTCAGCGATCTGCAGACGGGGATCGTGCAGATCACCAACTACGATCTCGACTTTTCGTGCATCGGCCTGATCGACAGCCAGTTCAAGGTGCTGGGATCGCAGACCCTCAACGAGATCACCAACACCTAATCTGGTGCTCAACGCGTCGGGCGGCGCGACCATGACGACCCCGACGTCCAACTCGCTGATGCTACAGCAGCATCTCCCCGATGCGCAGCTCTATCCGGACGTCAATCACGGCTCGCAATACCAATACCAGCAAGCCTTTGTCGGCCACGTCGCGACGTTGGACACCAATGCCGCGCTGCGGCTGCCGAGCGGCATGGGGTCGCCCGGGACAGGGATGAGAAACAAGACGCGCGAATTTGAACGCGATTGGCAGGCCCTCTTGACCGTCCGCAATGTTCGTCGTTAGATTGAGACTGTACGTAGCTTTTTCCTTGGGTTGTGATTGGTTTGGCTGAGGCACGCTTCGTCGAATTCGCTGGTGCGGACCAGTCGAAAGTCGTCGCGTATCGCCAGCTCTTGAAATCGGCAATCTTCAGAGTGCTGTCGTCTTTGTGATCAATTCAAAATGGAGATTTCAAATGAGTGCCGGGGCAAAAAATCTAGGTGCCGAACATCTCAAGATGGCCGGAGAGCACCTCGAACTTGCCGCCAAACAATATCGTGATGCGGCTAAGTCCTACGATGCCGGAAATGACGAAAAGGCTGCGCACCACGCGCTCGTTGCGCGTGGCGAATTAGTTCTCGCCCAAGATCATGAAAAGGAAGCTAGCAAGCATCACGCGAAGGAGCACGGCTAGCGCGAATAGTAATTGGCGGCGCGACTGAAAGCCGCGCCAGCTTTTCGAATCGCGCGCGTCATCGGGTGTGTGTGCCCGAAGCAGAATTGCGCAACGAGGAGAGCCAATACGGCATTCGCTAAATTCAAGATTGCTTGGCGCATCCTCGTGGCCTTCAAGCGCGAAGCCGAGAACGGCTCCTTCGCAGTTGTTCAGCTGCGATAGGTGAAAAGCGCCTAATCTCTTGCTGGGTCAGACCGTCGCGGTGTTCGCGACGACAGCGTCCGGTCTACGCGCGTACTGCGTCAGAGGAGCGCGATGCGGAACCGCTAACTCGATGCAACTGCCGCCGCATCGCGCGACCGTATCGATCTTATATTGCATATGTTTCGACTCCGGCGATGGCGGGAGGTAACGATATGTCTTTGGGCACGCCAGTCTTATTCCCAGAAGTCTTGCCGCCTGAACGTTGTGCGAATTTGATCGCGGAAATGTCGGGGCGGCTGAGCCAGGCAATGTTCTGGACCAAAGGGGAACGTGTCTACGATCCCAAGATCCGGGATGCCTATAACTACAAATGGGTCGATGAGGATCTCGCCAAGTTGAGTTGTGGGCTGATCGAGCGATACGACAAGACGCTGGTCACCCGAGAACGCGTTGAGCCAATGGAAATTGTCTGCTACCCGCCGGGAAACGGCAGTGAACGGCACCTTGATGGCCCGCACCGCTCGCACTCGATCGTCTATTTCCTGAATGGCGGCTACTCTGGCGGCGAGTTGGCGTTCGACAGCGGCGAGGTGTTTCACGACCTCCCGGCCGGCAGCGCGGTCGTTTGGCAGAACGGGCCAGAGGCTTGGCATGCCTGCTTGCCGATCAAGAGCGGTTTCAAGTGGATAGTTGTCAGCTGGGTGCGCCATGCGCACGCACTCGACGCCGAACGCGACATTCACGCCCAATTCCGCCCCAAGGTCGAAGCGGAATCGGCCTGAGGCCGTATAGGCATCTATCTTGTCGGCAACTCATCGAAAAGGTGAAAGATGCGAGCTCCTGATATCCGGACCAACATCGATGCGGACGGCTTTTTGCGCCGGCTGGATCAGTCGATCGCGACATCATACCCCGAACATCCCTTCAGCAACGGCATAGACCGAGAGGGTTTCGGCGAGCTGATGGGGCAATATGCGGCGATGTCCGTCGCGTTCCCTTATATTCAGAGCGGCGCAATCTACCAAGCCTACCGGAGAGGACTCGGTCAGTCTGAGCTAAAGGACAACATCCAAATTAGTGCTGCGGTCGGCGCGTTTCTGACGTGGGACGAGTTCGGCGGGCATGAACTAATCACGCGCCATGGGGCGCTTGGACTGCTAAGCCTGACCGACGTGAATCGCAATTTTCACTCGGCGATGTTGATCACCGACGTACGTAAGCTGATTGGCGCCGGGTTCACGGAGGCCTTACCCAACCGGAGGACGGCCGATTATCTAGACCAGCTCTTCGATGGGCTGTCCGATCCGGCTGGAAATCGCAATATCGCTTATATGCTCGCCTTCGAGCGGCACGCCTTCGCAATGATCACCGCGTTGCATCGCACGGTTCAGTCGCTGTTCGGTTCGGACGCCTCAAGAAGGCTGGAGTATTTCCAGGCTCATATCGGAAGCGATAGCAGCGGCGAGGCCGTTCATGTCGCAATGACCGGCAAGATGATAGAGAGACTGGTCAGGCTTGATGAGGAAGCCGACATCCTTCAGGAATGCATGAGGGCTTATGCTATGAACCTCGAATGGTGTGCCGGTCTTGTGGCGGCCTTGCCCGTCCCCGCCTGATCGTAGGCATCCAAGATGCCGACCATCATCGTGATGAACAACGCGACCGAGCAGATGCTCGGTCAGCGGCTCAACCAGCAGCAGGCATTATTCGCGGCACAGGCCGCGATGCGGAACGTCTGGTTGGCGCGTCCCGGCGATGTCGTGATAGCGACCGCGCGGCCCGACGACGATTTTCTGGCCTATCTGGCCGACGTCCTCGGCTGGCATGCGCAAGATGGAAGCCCGCCACTCGAATTCGTAACACCCGAGATCGGCGCGGACAGCGTCGTCTTGAACGACGAAGCTCTCCTGGATAGGGACGTGATCCGGGCGCTTCGTCGCGCGATCGGCACATCTGACGGATGGTCGATGCTCGCTTGCTACCAGACGGCTGGGACCGCCCGATTGCAGGAGGAGCTGGGCTTGGGCGCTTCGGGCGGGCAAGCGATCGCCCGGCGGTATGCGGAGCATTTTGGCACCGACCTTCTCAACCGGAAAAGCCATTTTCGCCAATTCGCGGTGGGAACCGGATTGCCAGTACCGGAGGGGGCTATTGTTACCGACGAGGCTGGTCTCAAGCGTGCTATCGACGCGCTTTTGCCGCAGACGGGGAAGGTGATGGTGAAGCTCGACAACGGCGCGGGCGGAACGGGCAACGTTGTGCTGAGCGAGGGAGAAGTTGGCCCGTCTCCTGGTGCCTTCCAGTCAATCTTGCTCCCGGTCGCAAACGTGGACAATCGAGCAGAGATGGTCTCTGCGCTTTGGCAGACTTTGCAACAACGCAGCTCCGGCCCTCTCGTCGTCGAGGCGTATTACCCGGCCGACGCCATGTTCTATCTCGAGTTTGTCATCGAGCCCGACGGACGAGCGGAGTTCACGAACTCCGGTTCCATCCGCCTGCGCCGAAGCACGGATCCTGCGGCCGCCAGCCTGTTCTGGGTCGGCCTCGAATTGCCCGCCGCGTTAGCGCCTGCGCGCCTGGCGGAGGCCACTCTGCATTGCGGCCGACTGTTGCAGCTCGCCGCAATGATGGGATACCGGGGCCACATCAATATTGACGCGATCATAACTCCTGCCGGCAGGTTGCTTTTCAACGAAGCCAACGCACGCTGGGGAGGCGGCACTGTTCTCCACGAGGTCGCAACTCGGCTCCTCGGAGCAGGCTTTACCGCATCGCATGTCGCGGCCTCGTTCCGCGACGTACCGTCACCCGGCTTTCGACGACTTGTGGCCTTGCTCGAAGCAAGCGGCCTCGCATTCAATGCCAGCAATTGCACCGGGATCGTCGTGTTGGCCTGCGACGATGCGCATACCCAGACATTCGAGGCGCTCGTCATCGCCCCAAGCAGCACTGTGGCACGGGCCATGGAGCGCCGTTTGCTCGAGTTGGTCCATCACGAACGGGGCATCGCGGCATGAACCCCGCCTTCGGGAAAACCGGGCCGCTGCGAACGCCCATACCGAGCCCCTCCCGGACCCTGGCGCGGACCGCAGTGATCCTGGCCGCCTACGCGGTGCTTGCGTCGGCGGCGTTGGCGGTCGTCCCTTCCGCATGGGCAGCATTACCCGTTCTCGGCTGCGCCTTCATCCTGTCCGGCTTTCTGAACGCGGGACATGACTGCGTTCATTCGACGCACTTCGGAGCAGCTTGGTGGGACCGTATCGCCGGTGCCGTCTGGTGCACGTTGATCCTGGTGAACTTCACGATCTACCGTCGTCAACATCTGGTTCACCATCGCTTTCCAGCGACTGCGGGAGATTCTGAAGAGCACGTCCAGTTCGCAAGCTTGCATAGCTATTTGTATGCACAGTCGGGTGTAGGCTTTTGGATGTCGATCTTCCGCCGCATCGTCCGGACATGGCAGGGCGAACTCCCAGCAAGCATCAATAGCCCACTCTGGGCGCGTGCCGCCAGAATTGACAATCTTGTCATCTCGCTTTGGTTGGCCACCTGCGGAGCGGCGACCCTTTGGCAGACCCGGGCCATGTTCATCGCCTATTGGCTGCCGCTGCTGCTCTATCCGGCGTTCGTGTTGTTCTTCAGTCTGGCGGAACATTTCGATTTGGCTGACGAGCAGATGCCATGGCCCCGCGCTCGCAACGTCCGCTCGAACGCCGTCGTCCGTTTCTTCCAATGGCACGCCAATTATCATGCCGTCCATCATCGTCGGCCGGCGCTCCCTGCCTTCGCGCTCCAATCAGCGCATGGCGCCGACACGGAGCGCGTCGATCCGCTGGAGACGTCGTATCTGGCGTTTCATTTCCGTCTTGCCCGTCGTCTCGTCCTGAGCGCGCCGGTCTGAGGCGAGCCTGCGTCGTTGCTGAGGAGGAGGCTCTTGTTTGACCTGCCAGCCGAGTTCGTCGATGAGAAAGGCGTGCGGCGCTTCTGGTACCACGGCAGCTGCCACTGCGGAGCCGTACAATTTTCAGCTGCGGCGACCCGAAACCTCACGATCACCGTCTGCAATTGTAGCATCTGCTACAAATCAGGCCATCAGGAGCTGATGGTGCGCGAAGAACACTTCTTGCTCCGCCGAGGGCAGGAATACCTGAAGCAGTATCGTTTCGGCGACTTCATCGCCGTTCATACGTTTTGTGTCGTCTGCGGCGTCAAGCCATTCTATCAGCCCCGATCGCATCCGACAGGGTTTCGCAGCGTCAATGCCCGCTGCGTTGAATTCCCTCACGATGTCGTATTCGAATATGTCGAGTTTGATGGCAGGAACTGGGCGGCCGGCATTGCCGCCGGGACGCACAAGACAACGGAATAGACGTAGGCCGCGAGACCATGGATGAGGGGTTGATGATGCGCGACGTCGTCGAAATGTCGCTCGCCGATCAGTTCAAGCAGACGGGCTACCTTGCCTTCGGCCTACATGACTGCCCGTTCTCACCGGAGGAACGAGCGTCCATCCGCCATCTTGCTATGAGCGATCCCGGTCGCTTCGTCGTCGTCACCACCGGTGATACGGACGAGGCTGTATCAGTTCGTGTCCACCGTTTTCTTATCGACGGCGACGAGCCGCGAGCGACAGACCCGGTGCTGGTCGAGGCGCTGCTCGCGATTGTCGCGTCCCCCGGTAGATTGGCGCTGTTCGAGAAGATCCTCGCCTGCGATCCACTCGTCGTGCGCCGCATGCAGGCGCATGTCTTGTGCGCGGGCGAATTCATTGGCCGACATCGTGACAGCGACTCCAGCAAGCGCTATTTGGCCGCCGTGATCGTCCAGCTCGACGCCGCCGAGGCAGGCGGCGCATTCGCGATCTACCCACCCGACCGTCCCGCACTGCTTTTGCAGGACTTTACGGTGTTGGTGACCGATGCCGAACTGGAACACGAGGTGAGGCCGGTCCTCGCGGGCCGCCGCTGCACACTGGCGTTCTGGCTGGCCCGTGCCGAGGAGCGCTGATTGAGTTCGTCGCGCGGCAGCGGCAATCTCGGCGTCGGCCGCTGGCGGCCGGATCTGCGAAATTCACTCATGGTTGGAGGTCGCGATGGCGCTCACGAAACGGCACAACTACTTTCCATTCGATCTCTTCGAATTCTGCGACCTGCCAGGACAGCTCGGGAGCGATATTCGCATGCTTGCCCGCTATAGCATGTTTCCTCCGTTTCCTTGGGGGCAATGGCTGTACGCGCGGTTGATCGAAGAGAATATCAATCAGATTGAGGGAGAGTTCATCGATCTCGGCGTTGGAATGGGCGGAATGTCACTCTTCCTCGGCCTGCGGGCACGCGAACATCAGCGCAAGATGTATTGCCTCGACAGTTTCACCGGCCTGCCAGCACTTCACCCCGAACTGGATAATCCCGTATTTCGCGAAGGCGACTACGGTCCGCCTGACGGACGCGATATGACGCAATGGAAGGACAGACTTGAAAGAAGGACCCGCGATTTCGGGCTTGAAGAGGTCGTCGAGGTCGTGCCCGGTTTTTTCGACGAGACGCTCCGCCGATTGCCTCCTCAGGCCAAATTTGCGTTCGTCCACGTTGATTGCGATCTCTACACGAGTGTTCGACCAGTTCTGGACGCGCTCTATGATCGCGTTTCAGATGGGGGATTCATCGTGATCGACGACTTCTTTCATCCGGCGCAGGGACCACTTCGCGCGGCAGTGAGCTTTTTCAACGCAAGACGGATCACGTCGCTCTTCCACGTCTCGTTTCCGTACACTGTGGTGATCAAGAAGGGAGAGAAAGCTGACACCGAGAACACGCTCGCCAGCTTTGATGGAAACATCTACAGCTTGGACTACCTCCGGAGTGATCGCATCTTCATCGAAACGCTGGAGAAGTGCTGGCGCCGCGCCAATGAAAGCGCCGACGGTCGCGAGCCGGCCCGGAATGCTGGCCTGCTGCTCTCGCTTCTGAGAGATCACGACAGCGCCAAGAAGTCCGACATTTATGGCTATTGGTACGCCTTGCGCGACTTCTGGAATGGTTTTCAGGATTCCCGTTACGATCGGCCGGTCTACACGATTTAGATTTCCGCTGCCTATCGGATGCGGATAATCTTGGCCGAAGCCCGTCTGCGTGAGCCCTCGCGCGCCGAGAACCGCCTTCCCTGAAGCGAACAGATGAAGAATTTCTATTGGATCGATTCGTTCAACGGCTATCCGGAGACCATGGATGACGTCATCAGGACGTCCCTGGAGACCTACAACGGTCTATACGGGGCCTATACCAAGGCCTTGGGCTACAAGTTTCGACTTGTCCATTTGGAGGATCTGGACATCGCGAGCGGCGAGGCTCCCATTGTCCAGCACAAAGAGTACGGGAATATCCTGGCCCAGGACGGAGCCGCGTATGTCGGCCTAATACATCCAGATCTGCAAATGGAAAGAAAGCAGGAGTTACTTTATCGGCTGATCGCGAACTCGGCGAATGTACGGCTACTGAATTATACGTCAAAGTTCCCGATGGTTTGTAAAGATAAGTTTCGTGGCCTCGATATCGCGCGCAAACTCGGGCTACAGGTATTACCTACGGCTCTGCTCGGACCGGAAGGCTCCACGCCTCCGCAAATGGACTTTGCCGAGAGAACCGTGGGCTCCTATCCAATGTTCATCCGGCCGCTCGATTTGACATCCGGACTGGGCAAGAAAGTCATAAACGACCGAGTTGGGCTGCGGAGGTATTTTGAGAATCCTCCCTTTTCGGGGCGATTGTATATCGTTCAACCCTGTGTATCGATCGAAGCCGAATATCGCGTTTACTTGGACGGCTACGAAATCGTCGCGTGCCGAAGGCGCGAACCCTTGGAGAACGGGAAATTATGTACCGTCCCGGATGCCATACTGGAAGGCTCCCGAACTCTCGCTAAATATCTTGAAACGACCTACCTGTGCGTTGACTGGCTATGGAACGGTTCTGAATTCTGGTTTTGTGAGTTTGAGACAGGCGGGGGATTTAGCGAACTGAGCGAACCGCATTGCAGCCGCGTTGCCGCAGCATTTTTTCGCAAGCTCGCGACCTAGACCGTTTCACATTTTGACGGAAGCATATCCCGCGTTCCCGAAGTAGTTGCTGCATTCATTGGGAAGGATGGTTTCGAGGAGGCTTCCGATGTGTCGCCAGGTATCCTCGACGGTGCGCTTCTGTGCGGCGCGCATCCAGTGTTTGATCTTAGCGAAGGCCTGCTCGATCGGATTGAGATCGGGTGAGTAGGGAGGCAGGTACCAGAGCCTGGCGCCGGCTGTTTTGATGATGCGGCGCAGGGCAGCTGATTTGTGGCTGCCTAGATTGTCCATGATGACGATGTTGCCAGGCCTGAGCACTGGAACGAGCTGCTGTTCGACATAGGCGCGGAAGCATTCACCGTTGATCCGCGGACCGGCGTGAACTGGACGATCGTGGAGGGAGACGGAAATCAGCCAGATTTTTCAATGATTTAAGGAAGCATTTGAAAAATCGTCCAAAAACGCCCTCCTGCAATTTCAATAGCTTGGTTGTCGCTTCCAAATGAAGAAGTTGCCTTCGTAGAGAGGATCACTTCCGAAAGACCTGAGGCAACTGGGCTGCGCACGTAGCGACCGCGAAGAGACACCAGCCCTCAGACTTCCGATAGAACCGCCGATTAAGAGCTAGTGTTTTATTTCGCAGTCGCAATCACTTAGGTGTAACGGTGGCCGATCTCCGCGCGCGGAATCAGGGATCCGCCCGGCCGCTGGGCCGGCCGCGACGCCGTACGGCTGAGCCTGTTGGACCGGCTACAGACGCCGAGTTCGACGCTGCGCTGCAGGTCATCGAACCCAAAAACCGGCGGCTGGCGCAAGTAGGCGGGCGCGGACGGGAGCATTCGAACCGACTGGGACATGGCCCGCGCCCCGAAATCGGTCTCGGCGTTATCGGCAAACTGTGACATTATTGTCTATAGACTTACGTTTGCCAGGATTTCCACCCGGTCCTAGCTAGCAGTCCGCTGAAGAACCGACATGAGGCCGACGGTTTGACTTTTGAAGTCTGAGCCGACGGGGGCGTTGCGAGGATCGCAAGACCGTCCGCCCGCGAGGGACGGTGTTATGCGGCGATCAGCTTGGGTATCCGAACGAGGTTATAGCCGATCAGGTTGAGCAGGAAGTCGCCGAGGACGCGTTCGCGACCACGGTGCTTGGTCTTGCGCATGGTTCCGTGCTGCTTGCCCCATCCGAAGATGCATTCGACCATGGCCCGGCATGTCTGAGACATGCCGTAACCGGCGTGCCGGGTGGTGCGATCGTCGATGGCACTCTGGCGCCCGTTGGGATTGCCACTGTTGTATTGGGCGACGTGCGGCGTGACATTCATCTTCCGCAGCCGGGCGACGTGCTCGGCGGTGTCATAGGCCTTGTCCTCGCCCACGGTGATGCGGCGGCTATCCCTGTTGGCTTTGGATTTGAGCATGGCTTCCGACGCGGAGCGTTCGGCGGTTCCGTTGGCATGGGTGACCCGCCCATCGACCGCCAGGCCGTTCCGGTTCTCCATGGTGACGTGGCCCATGTAGCAGAGCCGGGCTTCCTTGCCCTGCGCCTTCCGATACAGCCGGCTGTCGGGATCGGTCACGCTGGCATGGGTGTCGTTCTTGCGCTTCTGGCCGTGGAAGTTCGCACCATCGTCGCCGTCGTCCGAGCCATCTTTCGGCCGGAAACTCTTATGCGAGGCCCAGGCCTCGATCAGCGTGCCGTCCACCGAGAAGTGCTCGCTCCACAACAGCGGCTTCACCTCGGGATGGTTCAGTAGCTTCGCCATGAACTTGGCGAACACCTCGCCGTTTTCCAGCCGGGTACGGTTCTTCGTGAATGTCGTCGGGTCCCACACCCGATCGTCCGGCGCCAACCCCACGAACCAGCGGTAGAGCAGATTGTAGTCCAACTGCTCCATGAGCTGACGCTCAGAGCGGATGCCGTAGAAAACCTGCAGCAGCAGAGCGCTGAGCAATTGCTCGGGCGGGATCGAGGGGCGGCCTTCCTTCGAGTAGAGCGCGCCCAATGCGCGGTTCAGGTCGCGAAGAACGTCTCGCACCAGCTCCCGGATCTTGCGCAGCGGATGATCCTTTGGAACACGCGCCTCCGGCGAAACGTACGAAAACAGCCCGCCCTGATCCTCGAACTTGCCCCGCATCCGCGCCTCCGAGACTCGCTAAGATCAGTGAATCACGAAAATCCGACAAAAACGATAGTTTTTCAGCGGACTGCTAGGGAATTGAACTCCTGTTGGCGGGTTGCTTCGAACGATTATTGAAACAGACGACGTGCCCACCAATCCCTGTTGATATAGTACCCTCGAATTTATTTGCCCGTATAGGACTTGAGCAGCCATTCGAAGGCGCCCTTCACCAATGGATTTTCCGCTAATCGTTTCAGAAGACCCTTTGCTTCTTCTTTATCGTGAACGCTCGCCCCCGAGCTATCAATAAAGCTATTTAGCCGCTCCACATCCAGTGTCACGTTTAGTACGTTCCCCTGCCCGCCAACTTGCACTCCTTGCGAACCATGGACGTTGACGCTTGCATCAATCGTAATTGCGATCGGCGGCTGGGTAGCGCCTTCAACAACGTCTACTCCAAAGCTGGATATGCTAGCCATTATGACCGTATACCGGTTCGGGCCGCCCATGTTGTTATTTCGCGGATTCCAGTTGATTAGCCTTTGTTCACCCAGCTGTTCCAGAATCCTCTCGACGGTATTCCTTGGCAAACCAGTGGTCTCTAGATCTGCCATTTCAAGGTGGGACTGTTCGCCCCGAAGGTCATAGAACTTCTTCAACACTATCCCGCGCGCTTCGCTGTCATTCATCTAACCCTCCCAATTTCTCCCATCCTAGCTTGACTACCCGACGTTGCAAGTCGGGTAGGCCGGTCAGGATACGATTAATCGAGCTTGCCCAGGAATTTTTGGCCTATCATCTCCAATTGCTGTTTTCTCCATGTGTCGAAGTCTCCCTCATTTACCTTCGCCTTCCAGGGACGGAACGCCAAAAGAAGTGAAGCTTCCTTTCGACTGGGACCCGGGATCACGCGATGCCGTTTGCTGCTCGACTCGCGAGCGAAGGCTTTCGTGTATCGACGATGGGCTTTCCCAGAGCGACGTCTCTGCTCGGTTATGTGGAGGACGACTTCAAGATTCTAGGCGATCGGGTTATGCCTCTGCTCGCTCAAGGCTATTTCGACACCGCGGTCCGCGAGGCATGCATCGGCATCGAAAGCCTCATCAAAACATCGATTGCCAGCAATTCCTGGGGCGATGCGCTCGCAAACGAATTCATCATTGATTTGCGGAAGGCCGACCGCCTCCTGGAAAGCTATCTGAGGGTTTTGCGCGGCCAGCTTCGCACGGCTCTCAAGTTCATCCGAAATGACGTGATGCACAATTTCCTGCGCATTAACGACACGGAATGCCGCGCGATCCTACTCCGCTTGGCGCGCGTTCGAAGCCAAATTGAGTACGTTTGTGCTGACATGACGCCGAGATGGCCGCCGGCGACACCTACCGCCGATTGCCTAAGCCGATATCCCCTGCGCGCGCCATTGGAGGCGGTCAAGGCGCTGAAGCGGCCGTTGCCAAATAACGCGCTGGCGATCGTAACGCGTGAAGCCGACAAGGAAGATCGTGCAGGGGCTTGAACCTTCCGAAGCTGTCTCAGCCAAGTCCGTTTATCCCCCGACAACATACGTCTCGTGACGGCAGCGTGGTGTCCGTTTGGGGCGGATATTGTTGCAAAAGTCGAAAATCGAGCAACCTAAGAATCTCGCGAAAGTTGATCTTCGGACTTCTCTGCCGCTGCGTCACATTGCGATTGCTGACGGTTTGTGTAAGGTATCTGTTTCAGGTCATTCTCCTCAGGCCAATGCCTTCTCTATACGGCAATCTCTTCAGATATCGGGAAAGCGAGCTGCGGTCTCCTCGCGAGGATTACCTCAGCGAATGCTTGGCCGATTTTTTTAATCGGTTGCCGTTACCGCTTCAAAGTGCCTTCGTTTCGCAGATATTTATACCAGATGGTCTGTTAACCGCGTTTGCTGCTGTCGTTGCAGAGGTTACGTCGTTTAGGCTTGAGACTCAGCGCCAGATCGGGTCCGGTCGGATCGACATAGTGCTTCTGGCTGACGACGTTCCGATTGTTGCCATCGAGAATAAGATAGCAGCACAGTTTCAGGATGACCAACTCACGTCTTACGGTCGTTGGATAAAGGCCGCGGCGCGTTCACGTCGGTTCGCCGTTGTGTGTCTACTGACCCACCTCACCTCGCCGCCGCCCGAGTTCATGAGAGGTGGCGAAGGGAGCGGTAAAGCGACGCCGCATCTCGTCAGGTGGTCGTCTATTGCTGGGCTGCTCTTAGAGTTTGCAGTGAGCGCGGACGCTCGCGACGACGTAAAATTGTTAGCTCGCGAACTCAGACGTTTTCTGGAGGAGAATGATATGAGCACCGAATATGCGGGACGCGACGAATTTGCCGCGGCCTTGGTCTATCTTCGGGCCGGCGCCCAAATGGACCACACATTCAGCACGATCTTTACACACGTAAAAGAGAAGGATGGCGCCTTCGCAAAAAATGAAACAAAGAATGAGTATCACCTAAAGTTCGATACCCCTTACAAGCTCATTTGGGGGTGGACCTATCTCGCGCACGGAAGATTCGATGGGCTGCTGTTTGGATATGGCATTTCGCTTGAGCCCAACACTGTCTTCACGTCGGGTGCGATTTCGACTCAGGCACCCATTCCCGCGACGGATTCCGCATTCATCTGTGTCGGCGCAGACAACAAACGAAGCATTCAAGCTGTCCGAGCTGCAAAGAGTGCGCCCTCCAAGCCCTGGACTTATGCCGAGATAGGCAAGTGGGTGGCTGTGATCTCATTCAAGCCGCTTCACGACATTATGGAGAAGCCTCAGAGCTTTGCTCAAGAAATGATCCGCTGGATCGATCGAGAGACAGATAATGTTAACGAGTTCGTTGCGGCTTTGAAATAGTTGTCCGCTCCTTTAAGAGGCCGCCCCAGTCGACCCGGCGCGGTTCCCACCAACGCTCGTATCGGCCGGAACTGTCCTTCGCTTTCCTCTCTTAGCTCGCACCTCTCCAATATCAACCGCTTTGCGGCCGTCATGCCTTCCCGCACCACAGCAAGGGGCCTTGTTGGGCCACTTGCCAGCGTACCGGTCCCCCGGTAGACCGCCGCTAGACCTGTACTTCTCGATATCCTCCCTTCCTGTTGAAGGCGGCGTGGCCAGGACGCCATTGCGCCGACCCCGGACCAGACCTCTCCGTTTTGGTCCGCGGTACTCGACGGGGCGTTCTGGCTTGCGCTTGCCCTCGCCGGGCTTGAACCCAAGCGCGCGGATCTCCGCCTCAAGCTGGAAGACGCCGCACGCCTTGGCGGGCTCGAATGCTGCGGTGATCTCGGGGTAGGCCCGGCTCTGCTCGTCAGCGTCAGCGCCTTTAATGCGGCAACAATTCCAGCCATGCAACCGCCCGCTGTTGTCAGCCATAGGCTATGCTTTGCGCCGGAGATGGCCAAATGGGATCCAGGGGGCAAGGGAGGCAGGGAATGAGCGAGGAGATAGCGGCCAAGTGCCGGCTCCTTGAGGAGATGGTCAAAGAGTTCGAAGGCCGCACGAGAGCCTTTCAGATGTCGCGCTATGAGGCGGATGACGAAGCGCTGAACCTCATGCAGCTAGCTTGCCGGAACGTCACAGGCGTCATCACCCTCGCACGGACAAGCCTTAAACTACTCCCTCCGGCTGAAGTCGCGGCCCGAGCAGCCTACGAAGCTTCAGTCAAGGCCGCATGGATGCTTGCCCCTGCTGACCCATATGATCGGGAGGCACGATGGACGACTCACCTGTCGGGTGAAGTAGATTTCCTGGACAAGCAGATTCGGGAAGGCACCGACTTAGGGATAGACATGACGCGCGCCCGAGAGCGGCGCGACGTGCTAGACCAGTTTGGCAATGACGTCGCTCAATTGCTGCGTCAAAAGGGGTACGCGACCAAGGGCCGTTCACCGATCCCGCAAATGCTCATCGATATCGGCGAGCGCCGCACTTACGGCCTCTATTCTCAGCTATGCGAGACAGCCCACGGCGGGCACTCCGCCACGTGGATTTTCAGGTCAGGCGGCGTTGGCTCGAAGAAAGTGCGCGGTGAGTTCATCACCGACAGCAAGTGGGACCTTCCGCTTGCCATCGCACGCTTCGTGTTCAAATGCCCCGTCCTGCTGCTCTATGAGAGGTTCGGGCTTGATTCAGACAATCTGCGTAGGCTGATCGGGCCTATCACCTAACAATCAAGAATGCATCGAGCTTGAGCCGCTGCCAAGTCAGCCGCACAAAATCTATGATGGCGCCCCCTGCGCTTTGTCGCAGGAGCCGGCGGCCGAGGGCGGGCTGCGCGCTCACAACCGCCACCGGATCGCGGTGTTTCGGAGCGCGCACGGTTGTTGCCGTCGTCACCGACCACGGTGCGGAACGGCGAGACCTGCAGCAGCGCAGATCGCACGTTCGGTCGAGAACAGCAGCAGGCGGTAGCCATCCTCTTCATACATAGGATATTGGCCGAAATCGTAGCGCTCGCGCACATACCGCAGCGCCGCGGCCACTCCGGTCAGGCTCGCCGGCACTGTCTTGGCGAGCCGAAGCGAGGCTTGCATCTCGATACGGCCGAGTCGTCCTTCCGTCTTGCAGAGGTTAGCCAATTGGGCCTCCAGCGCGGCCCGCCTGCCCTTGCGCGCACGCCGCAGCTCGCGCTCGGCAGCATCCTGCTCAGCGAGCAAGCGTCCTAGCTCCTCGTAATCCCGGCGGTGGCCCTCGATGGCGGCGAGGATCGGGTCGGGTGCCTCCGGGACAGGAACGCTGGCGGCCCGCGAGGCGGTGACGACCGCGGCCAGAGCGGCGGCGGCACCGCCGGTGACAAACTGCCGACGCCGCAGGGCCAGACCGGCGGGAAGGATCGAACGACTCGTGGTATAGGCAGAATCAGCCTGAGACATGGGTCACTCCATGTTGAGGGTTAGGCCCGTGCAGGTGTTCGTAGCACCTGTGCGGGCTGCTCGTCTGGCCAGTAGCGGCCAGTGCAGTGAATCGAATCACGGCGGCTCCGTCCCGTCAATGGAAAGCGCCGCCGAGGCGCTCCGACAACGGTCAGGCATCAACGGCTTGACTCGCCGCCTCCAGCATGTTCTGGCCGAACGATCCTCGCTGCGGATTGAAGTCTCGCAAGACTGCCGCCGCTTTGTAGGGTCCATCCTAACGTCGCCGATTTGACAAAATTCGCACGAGAGCGCCAGGCTGAGCGGATGGTGCCGGTCCGGCTCCATGGCGATAACCGGGTGATCAGGCGCGTCACCCTCATGACTCCAGCCTCCCGCTTTGTGAAGTCACCGATGCCGCCGGCTAGAGTCGCTTGGATCTAATTCTCGGAATCAGAGCATAGCTCGCGTGGGTTCTGTCTCCGCTGTGACTAGACGAACGATTCCAAGAAAGTTGTCATATGGGTGGGATTCATTTGTCGTTTCAAGCTCCTATATATGCAGTTGAGGGAGCTGGAACGGGGGATTGGCGATATGGCTGCGTGGCGGCGGGCGATTGAATTGTCGCTCGGAGATCTGGATTTGGAGAAGTTGAGGATGATAGCGCGATCGCGCACCGAGCCTGCGAGCCGGGTCGAGCGTGCGCGAATTCTGCTCGGGTATTGGGAAAATTCGTCGTTTTTCGCGGTGGCCAAGCGCTCGGGCTGCACCCTCAGACGGTGCAGCGCTGCGTCGAGCGGGCGGTGGCCGAAGGCCCGATGGCGGCGCTGGACGATCGCCCTCGACCCGGCCGGGAGCCCAAGATCACGCTGGAAGCGAAGGCCTGGTTGACATCGCTGTCGTGCCGGAAGGCGAAGGAACTGGGTTATCCGCATGAATTGTGGACGACGCGGCTGCTCGCCCAACATGCTCGCGAGCACGGTCCCGCAGAAGGGCACCCCTGCCTGGCGAACCTGACCCAGGGCACGTTGTGCAAGATCCTCGATTCCGAGGAAGTGAAGCCGCACAAGGTCCGTTACTATCTGGAGAAGCGTGATCCTGAGTTTGCGCAGAAAATGGCCGAGGTGCTCTGCGTCTATCGCAGAGTGAAACTGCTCAAGAAGGCGGCGCGGTTGAAGCGGAAGCCGAACGAACGGGTGGCGATCGTCTCCTACGACGAAAAGCCCGGCATTCAGGCGATTGCAACCACGTCCCCCGATCTGCCGCCCGAGCCCGGCGTTCATGCGACCTTCACCCGCGACCATGAGTACAAACGCCATGGCACCGTCACCCTGCTGGCAGGCATCGACCTCGTGACCGGCAAGGTTCACGCCATGGTCGCAGACCGCCATCGCAGCCGCGAGTTCGTCGCGTTCCTCAAGCGTCTCGACCAAGCCTACTCGGCCGATACGGCGATACACATCATTCTCGACAATCATTCCGCACATATCTCGAAGGAAACCAAAGCCTGGCTCGCCGAGCAACCTGCGGGCCGCTTCAAGTTTACCTTCACGCCCAAGCATGGCTCGTGGCTCAACCTCGTCGAGGGTCTCTTCGCCAAGCTCGCCCGCTCCGTACTGCGCCATATCCGGGTCTCGTCCAAACAAGAGCTCAGGGAGCGCATCGTGGCCGCCATCGACTTCTTCAATCGCGATCCCGTCGTTCACACTTGGACCTACAAACTCGACAAGGCCACTTGATTATGATTCGAACTTCAAAATCGCTCGTCTAGGCAGCCCAAGTCTTCGGCGAATGTCTGAGCCGCCAACGCTTGAACCAGCGCCGCCTCGCAGACGTCCTTTGGCTTCGCGGATCCGGCGTGCTGCACGATCCCAATCACGGGGTGTTCGCCCGGTGCAGCGGATTGCACAGGCAGGCTCACGGTTGGAATGACGAGAGATTTCGCTGACGGGGAAGCGAGTGGCGCCGCGCCGTCGCACACCTGTGGCACATCGGGTGCTCGGCGCGCTGGCATTCTGCTTGGTCGGGCACGTGGCGTAGGCTTGTTGGCGCACGCTGCGCGCGGACCTCGCCGAAAATATTACGGGTCCCCTATCGTTCACCGAGCCCCTTTTTTGACCGACCCCATGCCCCCCGGCTTCGAAATACGAGCATAGCGCCAATCCGGTTCTGCAAAAAAAGAACGCCACGCCGAACCACGGCAAAACAAAAGCATCACCACACCGTCATTAATCCGCGCCGCGCGACCACTCTGACCGCGCCATCGACCTTCGGGATCCAATCAGGTCTGCGTGAATGCGATTGCATCCCTGTCGTACAACAGAATGCGTCCGCATACGTCGTGCGGGAATAGCGTACAAGATCGCAGTGTTTTCGGTGCCGAATGTTTTCTTGCTGATCGAAGAATCGGCGGTCCGGAGATTCAAAAAAGAACATATTGTTTCAACGATATCCGATGCGGGGCGACGATCGGATCGTCGGTGATATCAGCTGGTTGAGGCTCTTTGGCCGGAGTGAGCCGTGCGGCTCTTTGATCTGAGCCATCATCGATGAGCATGCGAGGCCGAATCCATCCTCGACAACGGCTGGACATCAAGCGAAGACCTCTCGATCGATCGCCTCGGCAAATTTGTTGGGGCTTTTGGTGATTGACAAGACAAAACCTGTCTCGATCCGGTTGGCAAGATGCGAGATCAACCAGCTTCAGGCGCGTGCCTACACCCTTTCGTCAAGCGTCACGGGCGTTGCCCGAGACCTGATCCGCACTGGCCTTGCCGGCGGCGACAACAAAGCGCTCGCCGATCGGCTGCTGTTGATCGAGCGGCGGATTGTCGCGCTCGAACAGCAGGGTCAGGAAACGCTTGCTCTGACACACTCGATCGACCAGGCGACGCGCGACCTGCTTGCCATGTTCGAAGCGCTATTGAAGGCGCTGACCGGCGAGAGCACCGGGAGGGCGGCATGACCCGGCTCCTGCGGATCATCTCCTTCCTCGCGGCACTTGGCTGCTTTGCCTTGGCGGCTGGTGTCTATCACCTCGGCTTTGAGCTATGGCCGCCCAGCGCCACGATGGCGAATGGAAGGACCGAGCCCCTCCGATCGGCGGATGTTGAAGCCTGTCTCAAGGGCCGAATCCTGGCGTGGCTTGGGGACAGCTATGGGGACGCCTATTGGCGAACATGCTGAGCGCAGCTGTTGCACTATCAAGCGCTGGATGGGCTCGAGCTTTGGTTCTGGACTGTTGTCGGCCTCGGTCTGGTCGGGCTCGTGGCGCTGTTTGGCTTTGCGCTGAGCCTTCGGATGGACTCGGCGTCGTTGAAGGTCATTCGCGGGGCACGGCTGCAGGTGGGGGGGGGCAAGGCCTGAAGGCCTTTGCCCGGGCCTGCGCTGCCGAGTGCCGGATCCACGGCAAAGGCGTCGCCCTGATGCCATCCACCCCCTTGGGGCGCGAGCGCGAGGCCCGGCATTTCCTGATCCTCGGCAGCGTCGGTAGCGGCAAGACCCAGACTATGCTGAACCTGATTGACGAAGCTATTGCCCGCAAGGACGGCGTGCTGGTGCTAGACACCAAGGGCGACATGATGGGCGGTCTTCCCTCGAAGGGAGAGCCCCTCCTTGTCGCTCCCCATGACCAGAGATCGCTGGTCTGGGACATCGCGGCCGACTGCAGCGTCAAGCAGGACGCCCGCGAACTCGCCGCCCGCTTCATTCCGCCGAGCTCCGATCCGATGTGGTCGGAAGCCGCGCAGGAGATCTTTGTCGCCTGCATCGTCCATCTGCAAGAGACCAGAGGACGCGATTGGGGCTGGGCCGACCTGCAAAGGGTCGTGACCTCCGATGTCGAACAGCTCACGACCTTAGCAAGGAATCACAACCCGAATGCGCTGAAGTTGCTCGGCCAGCCTGACAGCAAGACGACCATGAGCATTCTGACGACCTTCCAGGCCCACATGCGGATTGTCTCGGTCCTGGCCGAGGCCTGGCCCGATCCGCTCGCCCGTCGCTTCTCGATCCGCGCCTGGCTGCACAAGCCGACACCCAATCGCCCGCTGATCCTGCAGCATGACCCCGGCTATCCCGAACAGTCACGGATCTGGATCGGCATCCTACTCGGCCTGCTCGCCTCAGCGGTCGGCAGCACCACTTTGGCGGAAAGCCCGGAGCGGCGGGTATGGCTGTTCCTGGATGAGTTCCCACAACTGCCGGCGATCAAGCAGTTTCCGACCTTTCTCGAGCTTGGCCGTTCCAAGGGAATCGCCGTCGTCATCGGGGCTCAGGACACCGCCCAGATCCGGGCGGTCTACGGCCAGGACCAGGCCAAATCCTGGTTCGGCATGACCGGCACCAAGATCATCACCCGCATCAACGCCAGTGAGGCGGCCGAGGACATCAGCCGCCTGATCGGAGACCAGGAAGTCGAGCGGCGCATCAAGAGTTCGACTCAGGCCGGTGGCAAGACCAGCATCACCGAAAGCCTCCACCGTGAGGTGCGCCGCGTAGTCACGGCTTCCGAGCTGGCTTCCCGTCTCGGCCCGACTAAAGCCGGCGTCCGGATCCTGTTCGTCGGACTCGGTGAAGACGTCTACGAGTTGGAGCTTCCCTATATCCGCCTGCGGAAACTGCGGGAGCCAATCATGCCGGCCGATTGGACACGCCCCCCACCTGAAGGACCCTCGACACCCACCGAAGGAGAAATGAATCCTGAGGCGTTACCGCCCCCCTCACGGCTGACCAAGGACCTGGCCGACCAGATCCTCAAGACGCGGCACTGACCATGGTGGCCTCGATCTCCGCGCGAGGAAATGCTGCCTCCGCCTTGCGCTATTACGACCATCTGCAGCGCGACGACTACTATAGCCGGGAAGGACAGCCGCCCGGCCGCTGGGCCGGCCGCGGCGCCGAGCGGCTGAGTCTCGTTGGACCAGTCACGCATGCCGAGTTCGACGCCGCGCTGGGAGGCGTCGATCCCAGGACTGGCGAGCGGCTTGCGCAGGTTGGCGGGCGCGGACAGGAGCATTCGGCCGGCTGGGACATGACCTTCAGCGCCCCGAAATCGGTCTCGGTGTTATGGGCACTCTCCGAAGGGCACGACCGGGAGGGGATCGAGCAAGCCCATCGCTCGGCGGTGCTGGCCGCAACAGCGCATCTGGAAGCGACTGCCGGCTGGGCCAGACGTGGCCGGGGCGGCGCCACGCGGGAGCGAACGGCGGGACTTCTAATGGCACAGTTCGACCATCACACCAGCCGCGAATCCGATCCGCAGCTGCACACCCACGCCTTCATCTTCAACCTCGCCCCGCGCCGCGACGGCAGTTGGGGCGCGATCCTTAGCCGTGAGCTCTACAAGGCGCAAAAGGAGGCGGGCCTGACTTACCGCCGTGCACTTGCCTCGGAGCTGGAGCGGCAGGGCATTCGGATTGAGCGGCGGACTGATACGTTTCGGGTTGCAGGCATCCCGCGCAATGTTGAGCGGGCTTTCTCCAAGCGGCGCCAGGCCATCGAGGAAGCCGCCCGTGTTCACGGTTATAGCACGCCAAAGGGCATGGAGCTGGCCGCCCTGCGAACCCGCCGGCCCAAACGCGACGCAAGGCTCGGCGATCTCGTCAAGCATTGGCAGGCAGAAGCCAGAGCGCTCGGATTCGAGCTTGGCCAAAGCCACCAGCACGTACAGACGATGGTCGCCTCCAGCGGCCGACCTGGTCCAACGCGGTCCGCTGGCTGGCAAGCTGCCCCCTCCCCGCGGTCGGCGTCCGCACCATCAGCGGTCGCGCCGGCAATCACAAACACGGAGCAACACCGCGCTGCCCAACTCGGATCTCGGCTCGGCCACGCCATTCGTGCGCTGGATCAACCTGCCGAAATGTCCGGCGTCAGGATCAAGATTCGCTATCGAGAACGCGAGCGGGAATGACCGATAGCCAGAAGGTCGAACCGATCCGGCTGCGGCTTGACTACGTCACCGGCTCCGGCGGCGACCGCCCAAGACGCTCGTCTCTCACCTCACGGCTTGCGTTGCGGTCAATCGATGCTCGCAGGGATTTCGTTTTCTGGAGCACCGCCAACGCTCGGGCCGGTCGACTTCGTCGGCCTGACCACCCGCGTGAAACCGAACGAATTCTGGCACCGGATCGATGGCAAGAACTGCGCCCCGCCGCTGTAATCGCGTCTCACGCGCGCCAAGTCGTTGTTGGAAAATTGAATTCCGGCCGGTTAGACGGCAGGCCGTCAGCGTTTTTTCCTCATGTGTAAACAGGGTTCCATAGAGAAAAATCGTCTCACCTCAATGAGATAGCCGCATGCGGCCTGCGAAGCGTCAGCACCGGAGGTGCATAGGGTGTGAAAAACTTCTTCCTTCTCTTCCCTGAACCTTACCTCTGCTATTCATTGCCTTTCCCCGCTTGTGAAGTAGCCCAATCCCAGCCCGCCGGAATGCACAACTACTGCAATGGACCCGTTGATGAGGCCTCGATCATGATGCAACCCGGAGGCTTTCCGAGTGCGTAATTCGTGCAGCCTCTTTGCAGAGAATCGGCGAGAGCGCCGCTTCCACCGCCGTACGGAAATGAAACTGTCTTGGCAGTCTGCGGCAAGCCGATTGCGGCTCATAGCGCCCGTCGAGGCTGAGACTCGCCATCCGATAACGATGGGCAGCGACGAGGCAGCACCGCCGAAGGCCAAGGTTGAAGCTGCTTCCATCACGTGGCGACCGCGGCGCTGCTACCGACTTTTTGCCCGGCCGCTGTAAATCGGATGTCCGTTCGCGGTACGCTGTTGGCCAGAAGCCAGCGCCAGCCTCGTCACTATGTACCGATGTCGGAGATGATATCGTACCATGCTGAATGCGCACGAAGCCGACGATCTTGGGAGATCGACAAACCAGCGCAAACCAAAAACGTCGGACAATTCGTCCGTCCGACTGGCAGTCGTATCGGTGGTTGATTGTCAAACTGTGCTCTCTCGCGAGCCGGGCCGAAGGCCCGGCGAACCTCGGCCGCGTCCACGCGGCCGCGCCGCCGCTCCGGGTTGCGGGAGCGGCGGCGCTGAAGATCAGACATGCAGACGGCCGCGCAACCGGTGTCACCCGGTTGCGCGGTTTGTGGTCAGCTAACACGCTCCATCAGACGCCTGGCCTTGCCTTCCAGTTCGAGCCTTGCGTCCTGATGCGCCTTGCTTCGGGCCACGACGGTGATGCCCTGCACGAAGTCGAAAATGCTCTCCGGCTTGCGGTTCTCCTCGCCAAGAACGGCTTCAATGACCTTCGACGTCTCGGTTTTGGAAAAGCCATTCTTGCGCAGAAAGCTCTCGCGATCCTCATCCGTGCGGGCAACGATCCGCTGTCTTGCGGCCGCAATGCCGGCAACGAATGGCGCGGGCGAGGAATTGGCGAAATTCGACAATGCCGGTGCAGCCTCATGGGCAAACCGTTGCGCGGCGAACTTCGAATGCCGGATGGTGATCTGCTCGAAATTCTCCACGCCCCAGAGGTTGCGGTTCATGCAGACGGCGCGCAGATAGAAGCTGGCGATGCCAAGCGTCTTGCTGCCGACCTCGCTGTTCCAACAGTAGAAGCCCCGGAAGTAGACATCCGGCGAGCCGTCCGGCAGCCGCCCCGCTTCGATCGGATTGGAGTCGTCGACCAGAAACAGGAACACGTCGCGGTCGCTGGCGTAGAGCGTGGTCGTGTCCTTGGTGACATCCACAAAGGGATTGTGGGTCATGGTCGACCAGTCCAGCACACCCGGCACCTTCCATCGGGTATCGCCGGTGCTATTGCCTGCGATCTGCATAACGGCGGCAACCAGTTCGTGATCCCAGATGCGGCCATAGTCCGGACCGGTGACGGCACGAAGCTCAACCCGGCCGCTGTCGGCCTCCAGGGTTTTCACCAGTTCGGCACGGTGCGACAGCAGGCCGTGTTGCAGGTTGATGGCCGATAGCGGGGCCGGCAGTTGCCGCAAGTAAACGCCCGGGGCGCCCACCAGCGTGCACAGCTGGCCAAAACTCCAATGCGTCGGCGCGACAGGCTCAGTTTGTCCCGGAACGATCAATGCCAACCGCTCGGCATTCTCCCGGGCAGCCTCGACGCGGATAGCCCGACTTTCGACGGTGCGGGCCTGCGCGCATTCGGCCCGGCCGCGTACGGCGTCATAGAGGTCCGGCAAATTGAGGAAGCGTTCGTCATCTGGACGCGCAAACCACTCCGACGACACCCGGCCAATGCGCTGGCCGCGCGAGATATCCACCCGGAATCCGCTGGAAACCGATTGTTCGCCGTGCTGTGACATCGTCACGTTCATTGTCACTCTCCTGTTCAGGTTGAAGCGCAGCGCTGCGCTGCAACCCTGCCCGTCGGCGAGACCTGGGGTAGCAAGGGCAAGGGCGGCCGGTCGTGGAGGGGATCACCCGCCTGACAAGGGCGCGCGGGATCCGCGCGCGTCTGCACGCGCCATTCAATTCGATATTCTTGTGATCGATGGAGGCGCGGAAGACCGGGGAACCGCACCGGCCGGCACGTGGTCGTACTTCACCCTTGCCTGCGCGAGGGCGGAGCCCTGAGCGATCGCTCTTCAGAAAAAGAGCCTTGGCCTTCCTTTTGGACGGCGATGAGCATGCAAAAAGCCCCGCCTCCGAAGAGGCGGGGCAGATGATCCCAGGGATCAATCGCCGCTGCGGCGCGACCAGATCAAAGTGAAACCGTCGTCGCCCTCGATCTTGACCAGTGAGGCGTAGATCGGCGCCGGGAAGCTCGGATCGTCGAGCTTGACCGAGAGATATTCGCGGTCGCTGTCGCGGCCGGTCTTCTTCCAGGCCGCACCGAACTCGATGGCGCCTGCCCAGATGCGGTAGTCCGGCGCCCTGTCGTTGTCCTTTTCGGACGCGACGAACTTGACCTTGATGTTGAGCGTCAGCGTCTTGATCGAGCCGGTATAGCCGTTGTCCGACGCGGTGAAGGTGCCGATGGTTGCCATGGTGGTCTCCGTCTGTTTGCTCGGGCCGCGCCCATCGCGGCCTCGATGGCGGTCCTTGGCCCGGGGAGCGATCGGCCCGCAGCCGTCAGGCCCGCAGCGCCAGCGGAGGACGGCGAGAGTCGGCTTTTTTGGCTTCCCGCGAGGAATGCCGCCGCTTGGCGGCAGGGAAAAAAGCAGGCATCGAGCCGTTGCGGGAAGGCGATCGAGGCTTTTGCCGGCCCTCGGGCCTGATCAGCCATTCGAGGCCCGCGTCGGACGCGCGCCATGACGAACGGACGGAGACCCATCGCGACCGGACCGACGCGACACACCAACACGGCTGGATCGATCAGACCCGCGCTGACGTCTCGACATCGACACCAGATCGAGCACTGCGAAGGCGAAGGGCAGCGGCCGACATCGCAACGTCTCGCACGAAATCGAAAGCGTGGCTGGCGTTGCCGCGCAATGGATCGACGGTCTCCAGAGGTCAGGCCATCCCGAGCTCAGAGCCCCTGCCCCGGCTGCATCGCGATGGTCAAGGTCGAAGGCGTCACGCACCGATCCCTCGTCTGCACCGCCAGCCTGGGAAATCGCCGTCCGCGTCATCCTTCAGGCGGGGCTTGCATGGGGCAGTCGGCACAGTTGGCATCCTTCGAACCGGCCGCGCGCCGATCAGCGCGCGGCCACATTTTTTTTGGAACCAGTCGGAGCCGCTCACGCGGCCCCGAGCTTCCTTTCATTCGGCAGCCATCCGGTATGTCGCCCCGTTTTGCTGGCTCGGCGTTTCGCTTACGCGCTCCTGATCGGATTTGGGCGTCCTCAACAGCGCCGGCAGCCAACCGGTCGCGGCCAGCAATTGCTCAGCGGCTTCCGCCATGTCGCGCTTCTTCATGTCAGCGATCCGCTCGGCAGCCTCCGTGCTGACCCCTTCCCGCACGGCATCCAGAATGTGTGCCTTGGTCACACGGCCGAGATAGCTGCGCGCCGTTGGCCGCCAATATCCGGTCATATGTAGTTCAACCGCTTGCGCCAGCCGGTCGGCTGTGGCCAGGGCGCGCGGCCGCCGCTCCCATGGCAGCTTGACGGCATTGACGGTCAGCGCAACGCAATGCGCGAACAGGGCCATGCGGCTGTCGTGATCGAGTGCGGCCACGAAGCTCCACAGGCCGGCAACGTCGCGCGGCATCTGCCTTGCCCAATTGGCGTGGCGATCCGCCCACGCCTTCCCGGGCGCGGTATCCTCGATCCCATCGGCATGTGATGCCAGATCGATCTTGACCGGCTGGATGCTGACGACATGGGCATTGGCGCCGATGTAGAAGATTTGCGCGGCCAGCGCATGGGTCACGGCAACAATGGCTGTTTCCGGCTGTTCGCTCAGATCAAGCCGCAGCCCCAAGGTGCGGTGCGCGGTGAGGTCACGGACAAGCAGGTCCGACAACCGACTGTCCTCATCCTCGTCGTCGGTCTCACTCTCCTCACCCTCCCCACCCTCGGCAGCTTCGCCACCTGCGCCTTCGGCCTCCAGCGGCTCCGATGCATCGCCGACCTGCTCCGGTTGCGATCGCGGCTTTTCATCCTCAGGCCGGATGAACCCGCGTTCGATCCGAAGGTCCCCGTCATGGCTGAGGATCACGAAGGCACCGCCACGTGCGATATCATCCGGATCATACGCCTGCCGCTTGGCCTCCAGCCGGTCGATCTCGGCCTCAAGCTCGCAGAACCGGACGTCGACATGGTCGGGGATTTCGTCCGTGGTCTGATGCCATTCGGACAGCTGGTCAATCTGGTTCCGCGCGGCCTCCAGTGCCGCCTGATCCTCGGCCGACAGCTCGACCTGATGGGAGTAGACCCGCCGCAAGCCATGCGCGCGCGGGAAATCAAGATGGGCTTCCGTCCATTTCCAGCCCTCAGTCGCTCGCAGCCTATCGGCTTCGCGGCCAAGCCGTGCCGTCACCAGCAGATCGAGCAGGGCCACGTCTTCCAGATAGCCGCCGCGATCCTCCGTAAACAGGTCACGCAGGACGGTGCCGCCCGCCTCCACATAGGCTTCGATGCCGACAAAGCGAGCGCGGCGGTCCGTGGCAGGCACATGGGTTTCGGTGAGAAGACGGCGGATGGTGCCGGCGTCGCGGCTGTAGGACAGCCGCTCAAAGACAGCTTCCTGCCGAGGATGATCCTCGGTGAGCGCAAACGCCATCAACTGCTCAAGGGTCAAATCGCCATCGCGATAGACCTGCATCAGTTTCGGTGAGACTACGGCCAATCGCAGCCGCTGCCGCACCACCTGGGCAGTCACACCGAAGCGGGCCGCGATCTCCTCGACGCCAAACCCGCGCTCGTCGGCAAGCTTCTTGAACGCCTCGAACTGGTCGGCGGGATGCATGTTTTCCCGGGTGACGTTCTCGTCGAGGCTGATCTCATGGGCATCGTTGGCGGTGTCGACGATGCAGCGGATCGGCTCGGTCTTCTTGATCTCCTTCCGCTTCACGCGCAGGAGCTGGGCCAAGCGCCTGCCCTCGCCGATGGTCACGAAATAGAATTCGGTCGCGGCCCCCTCTCCATCCAACTCCGGCTCGACAACGAGGTTCTGCAGGATACCCTTGGCAGCAATGCTCGCCGCCAGGGCCTCGATCGCCGCCTCGCTGTGCGGCGTCTTGCGGGCATTCCTCGGGGACTTCTTGAGCTTGTTGAGCGGAATGAAAATCTCCGTCCCGCTCTCCACAACGGTTTCCACTGATTTGGCCGACATGATCGATCTCCCTTCTCCGGCTTGATGGGCGCAAAGCGCGCACACTCCGCGCCTGCGCCCCTGCCCGTCGGCGAGACCGGGGGTAGCAAGTGCCAGGGCGATCCGAGCGGAGGGGGATCGCCCGCCCGAAAGGGCCGCTCGAAGAGCGGGTCTGCACAAGCGCATGACTGGCCGCGAAGATTCAGGACGTGAGGAAGCGCGGAAGACCGGGGAGACCGCTCGGATCGGCGGCGGCGTTGGCCGGCGCTTCACCCTGGCGCGCGGGCGGGGCAGCGCCCCATAGTTCTTCAACAGAGAAAAAGAAGCGTATGGGCGGAGCGCCAGCGGAGACCACTCGCGGGTCGCGAGACCGGTTAATAGGGCAGCCGCAGGAGCGTCAGCATAGCGCCGCCGAAGGCGGGACGCGGGACCGACTGCCCCCGGCGAGCGAATCGAGCGCAACTTCACGACCCGTTAGTATCAATTTTGCCGTTGTGATATCGTCTCAATGTTGTGCATGTCGATACACGGCGTGTGCATGTTCACTGAGCTAGTTTTTTCGTTGAGGACCACATGGCTAAGAAAGCGAAGAAGGCAAAGAAGACCGCCAAGGCAGCCACCAAGAAAGTGGCTAAGAAGACCGCAAAGAAAAAGAAGTAGTCGCTCCTACGACTAAGAGATTGCGCCTCCGGGTCGCACCCCGGACGCAAAGCGAAACCTCTCCCAGGGATCTGAAACGTCCTTTGCAGCCGTACGGTTTCGCGGCAAAGTAAGATAAGGCCGGACCTTTGTGCAGGTGGCTAATGCATAAAGGTCCGGTTCTTCGTTTCTGACCTGAAGCGCATGATCTGCTCTTGCGCGAAGGATCCATGCCGCATGGCCGCGACGCTCTTGCGGCGCGGTTCACGAGAGTCTGGTCCGCGAATGCGGGCGCGCCCCCAACGATATCGTTTACCCCACCTGTCTGATCTTCCGCCAGGCATCGAACTCTTCGTCAAACATCTAATCGCGTAACTTGACCGCATTCACAGTGCGTTTGCTCCAACTCATGAAGGTTTATCCTGTCGCGATTTAGCCCATGAGCTGCATGACACGCCGTCCGGTAGAATTATCTTGCGGCAAGCAGAATCGGATGGTCCGGCGGAAAAACTAGCATTGTATGAAGGCCGCACACTGACGCTTGGTCAGCGTCGACCGCGACTGGAATTGCGCGACAAGTTGAGACGCCTCGAGAACCAGGAGGCCTATCTTGCTACAGGAATCAAGCTGATGCTGAGCGACCCTTCGGTGTCGCCATACTTGCTGGAGGTCTACCGAGATACGGGGGATTTGCCCCTAGCGGTTAGCTCATTCATTCGCCACGAGCTCGATCCGGAAAAAGGTCGCATCTTGCCGGCACAGGTCAGGCTAAGACTTTACGCGCCTCAAGATGCTGAAGTTCGAAGATCAATGTACATGAGCCAAGCACAAGGCTCCTTGATCATGAAGCTCATGCAGAAGCGCATAAAGAAATACAAGAAGCCCCTCACCGATACAGTCGACGAATTACCCGACAAGGTTCGCGCTCGGATCGCGATCCCAGGGGTGATTGCCGAGATTCTTCGCCAGCTCGAAGAGGGCCGATCCATCGATGAACTCCGGCGTGGAGGGTTTCTCGATATTGGCCACTGGAAAATTGAGATGGGTTGAGAGAATGCCGCCATCAGCGAAGATGCTTCATCTCCTCGACCAATCTCGCCCGCGCATCCATTTGCTCTCGCGTCGGCAGGTATATGAACATCTCGCGTTGCCATTGACCGAGACCTTGCACGTCAAAATCCACTCGAACGGATAACCTATTGCTCGTTGGTTCTTCCGCCAGCAGTTCGACGCCGCGGACGCGAGTAACGCAGTGCAGAGGCGTTCGTTTAACGCCCATCGAGCTATCGTCGCGGGGAATAGCGGCCTGACGCACAAGGTCGAGCTTCATCATGAGCGCGAGCCACGGCGTTCCCTTGAAGGTTTGGTAGTATTCAAAAAAGCGCATCCCGGCAGAGGGTGCAAAGACATTTTCATCGCGTTGCATCGACAATACGGATTGAACTTTCTGCGGGAAATAATCCAGACCCGAAAGGCGCGCGATGCTACCCTTGGAATCCAGATAGAGGTCGTGTGTTTCCGGGTGCAGCGCCAGGCCGCTTCCCAGCCTTTGGACATCAACGCGAGGAAATCCCGGAGCGACAGGGCACAACAGACTGTAGCCGTCATCATGCTTCGAGAGCCGCGGCGCGTTTGATAGTACCCGTCCATCGCCAATTGCGTTGGAGAGTACATATTTGTCTTGAGGCGCAGCCTGACCGAATTCATCGACGAAAGAAATCAGAGCATTTATGTCACCGACGACGAAATGCCGTAGCCTCAATGTCCAACTTGCGGCTGAAATATCGGTGACATCGCCAGCGAAGACTACATCGGGACCGACAGCTAGAAGGTCCGCACCTAAGTCTGGATTTGCACCTGTCCGAAGCGCCTTCGCGCAGGCTGCTTCGTGACGAACTTTCATCGTGCGAAGCGTTTCGATCGGGTATGAAACTTCATCCCTATCAATCAATGCGGCATGATCTGCACAAAGCCAGATAGCGTTGTCGATGCTGGAGCGCTCATCGCTGGTCATCTTGGCGTCGTAACGCCGACTTCCTGGTCCCGACGCCGCCCCGCTGATATGTGCGGTAATGCCGATTGAGGTGACGGCTGTCGATGACTCCTCGCTTGGACCGACGGTGAGCTTTGGACACCCGTCAAAAGAACAACGCCACCCCGCGCGTGCGGCAACCGCCCTTTTGATCCTAGGAGAGAACTCGTCGCGGTTGTTCATGTCTCGCTGGCGTTCTGCGCGCTTCCCTGCGAATGCAGTTCGCGGCATGCCTCCTGCTCTTTTCGATTGAGTTCGGCCACGTAGTCCTTCAGCTCTTTGTTGTCGTCAACGGCGAAGAAGCGGAGTGGCAGCGGCGCGGGCTGGCCTTGCACCATTATGGGGTCGGCGGCGTCATCGGGCAGGAACTTGATCTTCCCGTTGCGGTCGAGGGGCGCATGGCGGCGCTCTGGGTATGGTGTCACGTCCACACGTTCTCCCTCGGGCGACACCCACACGGCATGATGGGTCAAGTAAATATAGAGCGGGAGCCCTTCGATATTCTGGGCGAACCGATGGTGGAAGGTATAGCCGGACTGGGCGCTGCCTCCGCATTCGGCAATCTTGCGCGCGACATTGCGAAAGCAATCCGTCGGCCGGGCCCACGGCTCGGGCCGATGAACCACCAGCTCGATGGGCTGCTGGCTCACCTGTTTGCCTATCGTGGCAAAGATCGCATCTGAAACTGACCTAACGATCATGTGGCCATGCGGCTTCCGGCTCAAAGACATGCAACTCCTGAAGTTAGGGTGCCCCGTTCTGCCTTCAAGGTCCAGGGCGCTCATCATCGGAGGCGTCGGTGATGACCATGATCGACCTGTTGATGTTGTTGATGCTGCTGCCGGTGATGATCGAGATCATCATCATGTTCACCTACGCCGCCCCGCCCTTCAAGGCGCGCGCCTTCCCGGCCCGAGGCATCAGGAATTCCGCGAGCGTGTTCGCGACCTCGGTCAGCGGTCCGGGATCGACCGCGACCTGCTTGGTGAACGCCGCCCACTGATCCTTCTTGCCGGCGTCCTCGGTGAAAGCCGCAGTCAGCGCGTCGGGGCGCACGGTCGGAATCTCCGTCTTGCGGCGCTCAAACGTGGCCTTGATGGCGCGCGCCAGCGCGTCGCCCTCGAACTTGTAGGAACGGATCAGCACCCATACGTCATAGAAATCCTTCATGCGGCTGCTCGCGAGCCCCAGCGCGACCATGGCCTGGAATTTCTCGGCGATCACGGTCTCGCGGGGATAGGAGCGCAGCTTCGGCGCTGGGAAGTCCAGCAACACCGGCAGGTCGGTTTCCTGCAAGCCGGGCTCGGTCGCGTCGCCGAAGGCGATGTCGATGACGACACGGACGCGGGCGTTGTCGACCGTGGCGTTGCCCTTGATCCGCACGCCGCCATATTCGGTTTCGTCGCGGATGCGGTCGACCGTGAAGCTCTTCGGATCGAAAGTCACGCCATCCGATGCGTCGATGGCGGCGAGTTCCTTGAAGATCGCCAGCAACGCCTCGGGGTCGGGATTGCCCATGCCGAGAAGATCGAGGTCGCGGGTCGGCCGGAACTGGTTGTCGACCCAGGTCGCGAGCAGCATCGCGCCCTTGAGGACGAAGCGCTCGCGGTACTCGGTCGAGCCGAGACGATAGAGCAGCCGCTCCAGCACATAGCGCGTGAGAAGCAGCTCGAAGGGCTGATTGCGCTCTTGGCTAAGCGCGAGCAGCCGCGCGCGCACCGAGGCGCCGACATTGCGGAGTTGGTCAGCCATTCGCGGTCATCGCCTCCAGATAGGGCTCCATCGCCTTCCATACCCCGGCCTTGCGCGCGTAGTCCGCGATCTCGGCGGGTTTTGCCTTGCGCGTACGCAGCGCCTCGCGCAGGCCTTCGAGCGCGAGATTGAGGCCGGTGCTATGGCGATACCGTGTTCCCGCGCTCTTGCGGTAGCGAAAGAGGTCGACCACGGTCTTGGCCGGATTGAAGATCTTCACGGGCACGCCTTCGATGAGATGGGTCTCAACGCCCTCCACCAGCCGTTCGGGCTTGAAATGGACGAACTGCATGGGTGGATGGGTCTGACGAGGTTGCCGGTCCTTCGGGCCGATGGCCAGCCAGACTCGCGAGGGGATGGTGTCCGTCAGATCGTGATAGGCGAGCGCCGAGGTCAGCGCGACGACCCCCTTGGGAGCGCGCTTGGCGGCCTCGGCGAGCGTATGATGCGTGTCAATCGGCGCGTCGGGCAGTTGGTAGAGCCCGCGGCCAAGCTGGCTGACGAGTCCCTTTTTCTTCATGCGGGCGATGGTTGCCGGGGTGATGCCGGCGGCGACAAGCTCGGAGAGACGCACGATGCCGCGCTCCTTGAGGAGCGTGATGGCTTTGTCCTGCTGGGTCGGTGACTTTGTCATGACACACATATGGTTTGTTCCGCAGGATATAAAATATCTATATCCTACTTTTTATATCATAAGGGAGCCAACCCTAACAACCGGTAAAACGCCATCTAACCCTTTGATCTAACTATCTTTCATCATGGCACAAAATCCGACCAGGTCCGATTTGCATTCTTGACCGGTGCGGGCTTGGTCGGGCTTTCGATGGTCGCCGCGATCGCATCCATGGCCGCCGCGTGGCTGTCGGACCGAAACAGATGGCCATATCGATCCATGGTGACTTGCAGGATGGAATGCCCCGCGAAGGTCTGCACCGTCTTCGGCGGAAGGCCCGCGTCGATCCAGCAGGAAATCGCGAAATGACGCAGCGCGTGCCAGTTGAAGAATTCCGGCCGGTCGTTGCGCTGCTGCTCCTGCCAACGCGCGGCCAGGCGCTTGAACAGCGGACGCCATTTCGATTTGACCATGGCGTCATGACTCCAGTACCCGCCCTTGAAGTTGGGGAAGACGAGGTCGGCGGGCTGCGGATAGCGCGTCTTCTGCCGCCAGCCTTGCAGGGCGCGGATAACGGCTTCGCCGAGCGGGACGGAGCGCAGGCCCGCGCGGGTCTTGGGCACGTCCTCGGTCCGGAAGCTATCGACGCGGGTCTCGATGCGAACCTCGCGGCGCTGGAAATTAACGTGCTTCCAGCGGAGGGCGTGAAGCTCGCCCGCGCGGACGCCGGTCGAGGCCGCGAACATCAGGAGGACGCGAAAGCGCTCGTCGGCAAGTTCGATCAATTGCCGCATCACGTCGGGATCGGGCGGAACGATCTGGCGGGCCTCGTCGGCGCGGCTCGCGATCACTTCAACGTCCTTGGCGGCGTTGAAGGCGAGAAGATCAATCGAGATGCCATAAGCCAGCATCACTTGCAGCATTCCGATGATCTTGCGGGTGGTCGCGACGGAAAGGCCCGTCGCGCGGAGATCATCGCGGAAGCGGTTGACGACGCCGACGGTGAGGTCGGCGAGCTTGTGGCCGCCAAGGCCTTTGTCGAAGTAGCTGAATTCCGTGCCGGGCTTGGCGTGCTTGGCGGCGTGCCATTCGGGATCGGGGCAGATGTAGTTGCGGACGTAGCCCTCGTAGACCTGGAAATTCCGGCGGGGCATGCGCTCGCCGCGCTCCATGCGGCCGCGGCAATGGTCGAGGAACGTCTCCGCCAGCTCGCTAACAAGAATCTTTGTGGCCTCCGGCCGATATGTGCCCGTGCGGATTACCACCGCTCCCGCCCGCGCGATGACATCCGCGCGCGAACACATCCTCGCCGCGCAAGGCCTCGATCTCGGCTTCGAGGCGCTCGGCCTCGGCCACCGCCTCTTCGGAATCGTAGTCGATTTCGAGGGCCTCGTATTGCTCTTCGAGCGCCGCGAGGCGCAATTGCTCGTCCTCGCTCATCGGGCGCGTGTCCGGATAGACGCGGCGGCACGCGGCGAGCGCGGTATGATCGAAGCGCGGCATGATCTCGACCCACTTCCAGCCTTCCGCCCGCACGGGTCCGGCGGCGGCTTCAAGCTTCTTGGCCGCGAGATCGAACAGCAGCGCGGCATCGGTGAAGAAGCCTTCGTGTTCCTCGTCGAACAGGTCGGAGAGGATCGCGCCGCCCGCCGCGCAATAGGCGTCCTTGCCAATAAAGATAGCGCGGGGATCGGACGCCGCGACATGCGCTTCCGTGAGAGCGTCGATGATTTCCTGCCGCGTCACGTCGGGCCCAAGGTCGTTCCAGACCTGCTCCTGACGTTTGGTGTCATCGGTGATGGCGAAGGCGCTCAATTCAGCGAGCGAAAAGCAACCCTCGCGGTAAGCTTCAATCAGCAGCGGGCTGACGGCGGCGAGCTTGAGGCGCTGCCTGACCACGGCGGGGGTCACGCCGAACCGTGCGCCGATGTCCTCGGCGCCGAGGCCCTTTTCGGTATGGAGCGCATGGAAACGCTCGAACTGGTCGGCGGGGTGCATCGGGGTGCGTATTTCGTTCTCGGCGAGCGAGATTTCTTCCGCGTCATGTTCGGTCTCGATGATGCAGCGGATCGGCTCGGTCTTCTTGATTTCCTTGCGCTTGACCGCTTGACGGATCGACCAGGATTCTCGGTTTTAGCCGGAACAGCACCCCGGTCGGGACGTGGCGAAGATCGAGATAGGTCGTCGCAATCCGCCAGTCGTGCGATTGCCTCACAAAGTCTTGCATGGCGAACCTCAGGAGATTTTCGATCCTGTAGAGGTTCGCGCAGGCGAAGCGGACGCGCCATGGACGCTTCCCTTGCGTTACATAATCGCGCCAAAGATTCCGCTCGCTGCATCAGGGCCGGGCGCCCAGGCCGGAGCGAAGCGGAGGCAGGAGAGATGGCACCCGCAGGAGGGTCAGCATAGCGCCGACGCGGAACGCGGCGGGACCCGGGACCGAGTGCAGTCGCGAGACCGGTTAACAAGGCACCCGCGTTCGGGGCAGTGATAGCGGTGCCGCGAAGCGGCAGCCCCTAACGCGAGTGCCTCCGGCGAGCGACACCATATCGCGCAAGGGATCGAAGCCGAATGGCCGAGACGCAAGGCGACTCGGTTCACGAGAGCCCGTTCCGCGACCAGCGGGTGCGCCAAAGCTCGCTAGTTGGGAAAGCACCCACAGCCACCGTTGCCCCGATATGAATGCATTCTGGTGCATTGGTCCGTTGGCAATCGACGCACGCGTAGTGCGTTCCCATGTTGCAGCCGTTGTGTGTGCGTCGCCACTCATCCCGTTGCCGCGCGAGTGCCTGTTGCTGCTCCTGCAGCTGCTGCTGCCGCTGGAGCTGCAATTGCAACTTTTGCTGGGCAATTGCATTCTGGCGGTCAATTTCATCCTGAGCGGCTTTCTGTTTCGCCTGTTCCTGAGCGCGGATGCGATCCTGCTCATCTTGCTGGCGTTGGCGGGCCGCAGCGGCTTGTCGGTCAAGCTCCTGTTGCCGTGCTCTTTGGGCCTCTTCAGCACGCCGCCGCTCCTCGGCCTTTACCGCGGCTGCCCTGGACATAATGTCCTGGGCGATCTCTGACGTAATGGGCAGAAGAGGACTTCCTGTCATCGGATCAAAACCTGGCGCGTCGTAGAGCGTGTAGGCCCCTGCTTGACTCAGCAAGTACCAAATGCGCGGCTTTGAAGTGGTTGGATCGAAGAATTTTAGCGTCGCGACGTCGGCTGTAATTTCGTGGGGCGCTGGCGTCCCATACTCAAAATAACGGTCTCGAATAAAATAGCCCGTGGTGACTAAAGCGACGAGACCGGCAAGGACGGCCAGAGCCTTATGGTTCTTGCCCCAGTCCGAAAATACGGCTCCTCCGGTCGCAATGTATGGGAGCGCAAACAAGAACCACTCGATCAGGCGCATCGATCGTCCATTCGGCAAGCGGGTTCTCCGATTGACGTACAGCGATGGCTCAACCTTGACAAGTTGAGTATCTAATTACCGCCTCGTTGCTCGGCCTGATGACCCTCTGTCGCGGCACCTGCGGGGTGGCGGCGCGGAATTCCCAATGAAGCCGCCACAGACAGCAACTCTATGAGCCGAGCCGCCGCTCCAAGAGACGCCGCGACTGTTCCTCATAAGTTTCCTTCGATAACGCGAGTGCCTCCGGCGAGCGACACCGAAGGGTAACTTGGTCTCGACTATCGAAAAACTTTGGATCCAATCTAGCTGGACAAAGTATCGCGAAGCGATTTCAGAAGACTAGATGCTTCGTCGATCTTCTTGAGGATATGGGGATCCTTCTTTAGGTCGTTTAGAGCGGTCCAAGGCAAGCCTTTCACTGACTCAACGATCGTGTCGAGATCACCCGAAATACCGCCCTTCTCTTTCTTCGGCGCCCCCGCCAATCGAAGCATCGCGGTCTCTAGGTCGCCGTCTTCAGAGAGGAAATTCTGTCTTGCAACGGGATCTGGCAATATCTGTCGCAGCTTGCGCAAGTCCTTGGAGTTCGTGATGCGTTTCTCGGCGACTTTTTTGACGACTGCGTCAATGACGCTTGGTGTTCTCAGGTTCTTGCTGACACCAATCAACTCCCTCGCCCAGGTGATGCTTGAACTAACGTCCTTTAGCTCCTTGAAGCGCTCGGATAACTCAAAGATTTCGACCAGCCGGTCGAGTTCTTTGAAGGAAATTCCTAGAATGTCGGCAGCGCTCGCTTTGCCAACGAGCTGAATAAGCTGGTAGGCCACCATCTCCTTCTCTTTGGCGTCCCATTCCTTGCGTTGCCTGTGTATATAAATCCAGACACGCAAGCGATCTTCGTCACTCAGCGTGCGATCTGTAACCTCGACTGGAATTTTCCGATATTGGTCTTTGCCATTCGCAACTAGAATACGCGAATTGGTCCAACGCCGTTCGCCGTCAATAATCCGGAATTTTCCTTTGAATTCGGGATGCGGCTCGACGAGCACTGGCTCAAATACACCTTCATTCTCCTTGATCTGCCGCTGCAGCTCGTCATCTTCTTTTGGACCGAGACGGGGCTGCTTGGGATTTGGAATGAGATCGTCAATATCGGCTTTGGTCCGATACGTTCTCAATACGGTTCGACCAAGCGGTCGCTCCTGGAGGCCGATAACGCGGCCGCTGCTTGTTTCGACGTTTGGCATGGCTACTCCGTGTCTGCGGTACCGACGATGCGCGCAACGTCTAACCGCAATTTTGCATGTAGTCGCCGCGACCCCAGATAGAGCTTCTCGCGCGACTCTGACGTCTTCTTATGACGCTTCCTGTCTTCTTCCTCAATTTCGATAAGTTTGTCGACGTTGGTATCGAGAGATACGAGAACATTGTTGAACTGCTCGGAAGTGATGAATTCGTACAACCGCAGTGTCTTTTTGCCTCGGTCCTCGTCACTCATGCGTTGGGCGAAGTTGCGGACGACCTCGTCCCTAAGAAGTTCGGCAATTACCAATGCGCGAGCCGGATGCACGAGTACAACACCACCAGAAATATGAATCTGCTGCACCCCTCTCGGAAACTTGGTCGTGGTGAGTATCGCGTGCATCGCCTGTGCGTTGACCAGGTCGTCGTGAAGGTTGTTCGCGAACTTGTCCTGCCAAATCTTCCGATTTCTGGAGTCATAAACAATCTTGCCGCAGATTTTCTTATTGTGCTTGACGGTGTGAATGATGTTGGCGCCGTCCTTTTTGTCGACGCTCACGATGTCGTCATTTGGAAAGGTTTCTTTCAGGGCTTCCAAAAGGTCAATGTCCTCGCCCTCACCTTCTACGCCATCCAATTTGCGCTGAACGGCTGCCAACTGGTCCGACAACTTCTGTATGGCGGCAGCGTGCTCGGCATCTTTCACCTTCATCTTGTCGGCGTTGTCCTTTTCGAGGGCGGTCCGTGTCTCGGCTGCGCGCGCTGCCGCGATGGTTTCGGTTTGAGCTTTGAGGGCCTCAAACTGGCTGACGGCCTCTAGGCGCTTGCCTTCGGCTTCGGCGGCTTTCAGGGTAGCGGCTTCGCGCTCGGCACTTAGCGACTCGATTTTTTGCCGCCCGGCTTCTTCGGCTGCCTTCTTGGCTTCCTCCAAGGCTGCGTTTTTCTCGGCAAGAGCCGCAGCCTTGAGTTTTTCAATTTCCTCCTTCTTCGCCGTCTCCATGGCCACCTGGGCGTCGGCGATAGCCTTGTCGGCCTGCACCTTCAGCGCGGCCGCGGCCTGCTGTTGCTTGAACTCAAATCGCGAGCGGACCTCTTCGGCACGATCATTCGGGATCGGCTGATCGCAATACGGGCAGGTCTCGTCGGCGGGATGCTGATGAGCGGCAATGGATGGCGAAAGCGCAGTTTGGGGCGTAGCCATGGGTTACCTCTTGACTAGGATTAAATTAGGTCCTAACATTTTCCCAATTAGCGAGTGCGGTCAAGCATTCCCGTTGAAGATTCTAGGAATTTTAGCACAAAGAGGTCCGACATGAGCGAAAATCTCACCGAAAATGCCCGAAACGACGAGATTCGGGTCCACATTGATCAGACTCCCTACCATTCGCCCAGCCCCACCACGGGGGCTGCTCTCTATGCCCTGGCCCATATTCATGAGGGTCATGAGCTGTTCCGCGAGGTAACCGGCGACCATGAGGACGAGTTCGTGCCCAACAACGGCAACGAAATCCGCCTCAAGCAGGACGAGCACTTCCACAGCGCGAAGGACCGCAAGTTCAAGATCATCGTGAACCTCGAGGAAAAGGTCGTCGACAAGCGGGTGCTCACGTTCCGCGGCGTGGTCAAGCTGGCCTACCCGCATGTGCAAGACGGCCCGGACGTCATCTACACGGTTACCTTCAAAAAGGCAGTCGGGCCCGAACGCGAGGGCACCCTCGATGAAGGCCAGAGTGTCGAAATCAAGAACGGGACCATCTTCAATGTCCGCCGCACTGATCGCTCGTAACGCCGACCTCGCGCGGCTCCGCGACGAAGGATACTTCGTCGCGATTAAGGGCAGCTCCCTCCTCGTGAGGGACGTGCCCTATGTCACCCAGAAGCAGGAGGTGAAGCGCGGTATCCTCGTCTGCCCGCTTGATCTCGCGGGCGACAACACCATCCGGCCGGGCGACCATCAGGTCCAGTTCATCGGTGAACGGCCCTGCAACAAAGACGGCTCGCCAATGACGAAGCTGATCGGCAGCGAGATCAACAATGAAATCGCGCCGGGCCTGGTAGCCCGCTTCTCCTTCTCCCATAAGCCCGCATGTGGCTATTACGCCGACTACTACGAGAAGATGACCGCCTACGCGACGATCCTTGCAGCTCAGGCAACTTGGCTTGAGCCGGGCGCTGACGCACGCGCGAACCGCGTGGTAGAACCCGAGCCCGACGAAGACACACCGTTCCACTACCTCGATACAGCTTCAAGCCGCGCTGGAATCAACGGCGCCACGGCGAAACTGAAGCTACGCAAGGTCGTCATCGCGGGTGTTGGCGGCACTGGTTCCTATGTTCTCGATCCGGTGGCGAAGGCTCCTGTTGCCTCGATCCACTTGGTGGATGGCGACGTGTACAACACGCACAACGCCTTTCGTTCCCCGGGAGCGCCATCGATCGAGGAGCTTCGCGCGCAACCGTTCAAGGTGGATTACTTCAAAGCCATCTATGACAAGATGCACAAGGGCATCGTCGCGCATCCGGAGCACATCAACGAATCAAACGCAGAAAAGCACCTGCGCGACGCGGATCTCGTGTTCGTATGCGTGGACGACGGAAGATCAAAGGCATTTATAATCCGAAAGCTCCAGGAATACGGCGTGCCGTTCATCGATGTCGGCATGGGCTTGGTAGAAAAAGACTCCCAGCTGAGCGGCATCCTGCGTGTTACCACGAGCACGCCCCAACAGCGCGGGGCTCATCGCCGAATCCCTTGCAGCGAAGCCGATCCTGAGAACGAATATGACAGGAACATTCAGATCCCCGATCTGAACATGCTGAATGCCGCGCTAGCTGTGATCAAATGGAAGAAGCTTTTCGGCTTCTATGCCGACAACGAGGGCGAACACTTCAGCACATACTCGATCGACACCAACCTTCTCACGAGCGACGAAACGTGATGGCGCGCCAAACACACCTCACTCCGGAATTCGTCGAGCTGGCGCCGCCTCAACTGAAGGATGGCGTGCTCTACGTCTCCATGGTGCACAGCTGCGTCATTCATCGCTGTTGCTGCGGCTGCGGCGAGAAGGTTGTCACTCCTTTGAGCCCGGGCGAGTGGCAGCTCTACTTCGATGGGGAGAACGTTTCGCTGCATCCCTCGATCGGTAATTCGCGATTCCGCTGCCGATCCCACTACTGGATAAGGCAAGGTCAGGTCATTTGGGTGAAAAAGCTCACGCCTGCCGAGACCGAGGCTGCCTGGAGACATGATCGCGCCGCCCGGGACGCACATTTTGGTGCACGGCAGGGCCCCCAAGTTGAGCCGCCGGCTCCAAAGTCAAAACGGGGCTTCTGGCAGCGTCTTTTGGGTCCGTCCGAAGAGTCCTGATTTGGTTCATGCAAACGATGCGCGCGGTGCCATGAAGATCGCATGTCGAATAGCGCGCGGCCGAAGACCGTCCGCCGCAATCGGCACGCGCCTGTCAAAACGTGGTGCCGCGATTTGACGTCCATCCCGGACCGGCGCGGCGACAAGACGGTGCCGTTGAGATAATTTTCGGAATTCGTTGCACGGGCCGACCTCGGAGATTTCCGATCGGTGTCGTTGGTGCGTTGGGTTTTCCCTTGCGAATTCTTCGCTGTGTGTTCCAATGCACGGATACGGAGCGGCACGCGACCGATGCAGCTCTCGGTTGCCGTTGGCAAGACCCCAGTCGTTCCTGAACAGGCGACTTCACCAATGTGAGTTGCAACCCTCCCTGCCACCACGTCGCCGGCAGCTTGTCACCGCGGGAGCGTGGCGCTGGACATGCTTTTCAACTTCTAGACAAGGAGGCTGACAAATGAAGATCTTGCGTTCAAAGGGAATTAGCTTCACGCAGCGAAATCGGGAAAAGGCAGAGATGACCCGCGGCTTGGTCACGAACGCGGATAATCTACTAACTCCAGCGGACTACGTGGGGGTGAGAGCGATCTTGCCGGACAGGTTGGCCGACTATGTCGGCGAAGACTATGCGCTGGTGCTCCGACAAACGGTCTCGGTTCTCGACAAGATTGTGCGCAAACCAAACACTCTCCGCGCATTCGAGGTTACTGCCTATGTCGACCGGACCCTCCTGGCCGAGCAATTGTGGCGGCTGCTATGCGAAAGATATCGGACGCCAATTCTTGCGCTGGCCAACGGACAGGCGGCATTCGAGCTTTTTCAGGATAGCTGGAATTGGAAAATTCATCCTTACCTTCGCAAAGCACCCGATCCCGTCAACCCGATAAGAGATTCGAATGCAGACTTTATCCGTGAATTCGGTGACCCGACGAAGAAGCGCCAAGATTTCAATGGGCGCTGGCACGCCGCATTTTGGCCCGCCTCCGGCCGACCGGACTATCGCGAGATAGCAAGGGCGATCTTTGATCATTTGTTCGATCACGAATTGAAGATTTCAGGCAAACCAAGGCCAAGCAAAGCGGAGCCGGACAAAGGTCTCATCAAGAGGCGTGGCCTCGGTATCGTCAAGAGCGCAAACGACCCACGGGCGGAGAAAACGAAGTGGAAGCGGCCCCTGTGGGGGCCGAACGACGCAGATCTGTATTTCGGGGAAGATGTTTCGGGAGCGATCTACAATGACGTAGCCGCCAGCATCGCGGCGATTGAGCCGAAGTTCGACGGCTCGCCCCCCGCGCGGACCAATTTCGCGTCGCGTTTTGGAGAGATTTTACACGGCCACTTCAGCAAGGCCCGCGCGGCGTTCTCAGACGACCAAGAAAGCCGGGACCGGTTCTGGTCCATGCACAATGCGGTTCGAAAATTCTATCAGAAGCTGGCAAGATCTGACCGCTTCAGGAAGGCCATAGCATCGAACAGTTTGGACGAAATTCGGAGAATTGTGCCGGCCAACAAGGATAGATTGCTGTCGGCTCTCGGTGCGAAGCAGCGCAATGCGACGGTCAGCGAGTTGATCCGAATTGGAAAATTGATCGTCCACGCGACCGATATGCCTGATTATACAAGGGATGTCGCTGCGACATTCGATCGGCGCATGGATGCGCTCGTGGAAAGCGCCGGGCAGAGCGAAATCAAACGGAACGAGGCGTTCACGCGCGCGTGGCGGAATTCGGTCGCGCTTTCGCTGAGAACGCTGAAGGCCTGGGCGGATCCTGATGACGCCGCTCAGTTCGACAAGGACGTCCCGAAGAATGATGATCTGGCCAGCACGACGGTTGCACAGCGCGCCGTCAGCCGGATCGGGGACGATCACTTGAAGTCCCACGCCCAACTGGTTTTTGGGACCAGGCAGGTGGGCGAACTCCAGCGCGCGGCTCTCTTCTGCTCCGGCGACCTGACAACCAGGAAAGAGAGGCTGTGGGCGATGTTGAGACTGGCCGGGGAACTCAGAGACAGGGCGAATCATTTCTCGACCAAGCGGCGATTGATCAGATTGATCGAGGGCGGCATTCTGAAACCGACTGCAGACCTGGCCGATCACAACTTCTTCGAACGATCCGGCATTCTTGCGCATCCTGAGGCGCTGAAGACTTTCGATGAGCTTCTGGCGTTCGATCGAGTCTTGCAGAGCCAGGCCGTGGCCGATGAGCTGAATCAGATCGGCGTCGGCAAATTTGTCGCCGATGACAACCGCCAAATTCTGCTTGCCCAGGTCGCATCGTTTCCACAGGGACAAAAATTCCTGGTGCCGAAGTTCCGGTCCGTCATGAGCCGGGTACGCCAGTTGGCCGAAAACGACTCCGTCAAGGTGGCCGCGCTCATCGAGCCATTCGGCAATTTGAGACTGGATGACTTGCCAACGCGGGGGGGAAGCACGGCCTTCTGCCAGATTGGAATACTTCGACTGCTCTATGGGTCTGGATTTCAGCACTGGCTCGAGAAGTGCAGGGCGGAAACGCTGCGCACATGCATCAAGGACGTCATAGCATCGAAGGAACGGCGGGCTCAGCAATACCAGAGCGACATGGGGCGCGTCTATGGCCTGGCGGACACGCTGGTCAGCAGTCTCGCGCTCGATTCGTTGGACGATCTGGATACGCTCTTCCGGAAACTGGTTGCGTATTCCGCTGCGGAAGAGCGGCTGGGCCACCGCTATCGCATGGACGCGCAGAAGCAAAGGAAGGTCAGCAACTGGGTGGAGGATTTCAAGCGGGAGCTGTTTGCTCACTTGTTCGGGAGCTATCTTCGCGCATCTGAACTTGATTGGGTCTGGAACCTGACAGATCGAGACGGCTCTGTGCAAGACGACCGTCCAGTCGAACCAGGCGAAGTCGTGGTCGAACGAGACGCTAATGGTCGGGACATCAAGCCTTGGCACAGCCAGTTCTATGCCTGGCTGTACCTGCTGCCGAACGAATATGTATCCCTGTTGCGGCACGAGTTTCGCAAGACCGCAGCCCTGGAGGGGAAAGCAGGCGGCACGTCCGAGAGTTCATCCCAGTTATTGAGCGACCTGGACCAGTTGATGGGACTTTATCTGCGCGTCCAGTCCGCCGGCTTTGCGGGAAAGGAGCACCTCCAGCTCGGCGAGCTTGGAACTCTGCTCTACGAAGATCCAACGCAGTTCGCCCGGGTGTACTCGGACGAGATGGAGCACCACCATGTTTCGTTTTCCGGAACGCGCCGCGGGCTTCGTCAAATCATGCGTTTCGGCCATTATCGGGTGCTGCAGAGAATCTTTGAAAAGCACAGGATCACGACGGACGAGGTGGATGCGTTTACCGCGATCGAGACGGACGCTACGAAGCGGCTGTTCGAAGACAAGTATGAGGCGCATAAGGCCGTCATCGCGCTCTGCAAGGAGAAGAAGCCGGATCCGGCCAGGCTGAGTGCCGCCGCAAACAACTATCGGGAGCTCGCGACGAAGACGAGGCTCTACGATTTCAGCGCCAATGCCGCGCGGCTGGCGGAGCACGCCCGTTTGCATCAGCTCATGATACGAATAGTTGGCCGTCTGACCGACTTCACGCTGATGTGGGAGCGCGATCGGGCCTATCTTTTTCTGGGAATGCTGTATCGGCAAGTCAAGACCCGGGGCACGGACCTCACGGTCGAGGTTTCGACCCGGCGCTCCGTTGATCTCGGCGGCAAGATGGAGGCGGTGCCTCGCCGGATCGGGATCACGCTGCCGGACGATCTGAAAGCGACCCTTCGGACGCATTTCGAAGCTTCGTTTCCACGGCGAGACGAACGGCAGAGGCTTGAGCACGCCCTCGCATGGCACGATGTCGACGAGGGATTCATCTCGCTGTGGAATGACGATCACGGCTTCGACCTTGGCGGCTTTGGGCTGCTGTCATGCCTGCTGGACCCCGGCAACAAGGAGCTGTTTGAACGATATTTCACCGGTCCCTTCAAGGAAAACCAGAAAGATGTCGAGGCAAACGCGCATCGTCCGCCTGACGAACAGCGCTCCCATTGGAAGTTAGGCAAGGCCCAGATCAGGAACGACTTTGCTCACTACAACATCATCAGCACGCGCGTGAAGCGGGGAAGGAATGATCAATTGCGGCCGCAGAAGCGCAACCTGATCAACCTCAACTATGCCGTCAATGCGGTGCGCTCGTTGATGAGCTACGACCGAAAACTGATGAACGCGGTCAGCAAGGCCGTCGGTGACATTTTGCTCGATGAAGGCCTGGTCGTCACCTGGGCCCTGGAAAGGGATCGGCTGACACGGGCCCTCGTCCTACCCAACCTGGAGACTCACTTATCGATGGCCAGGGGACCGGAGGCAGGCGATATCCAGTTCAAGCTGCCGCAGGCATCCGTGCGGTTTACATCCATGGTCAAGGCTCTGTTCGATTTCGATACCGGCGGATACCGGATTCCGATCGGTGTTGGGGCAGAGCGAAAAAACAAAGGCGAGTTGACGTATCCGCCAGAGCTTTCGGCGCGGTATGGCAGAGATCTTCCGTCTGAGATCTTCGTGAGCTATCCTGCCTATGTAGAGCGACGGGACACCGCTTAAGCTGACCCTGAGGGTGGAGTGAAAGGACTATCGTTCAGCATGACTGCTCTTTGAAAGCAGACTGAACCGCCACGCGATTACACGAACTGTGTGGCACTCACGTTCAACATGACTGCTCATCTTTCAGCAGACTGGACCGTGACACGCAACAACGTTGCATGCAATGTTCCGCATGACTGCTCATCTCGAATCAGACTAACCCCGAATCAACGAAATGCCTTAAAGAGCTGCCGTTCAGCAAGACTGCTCTTTTGAAAGCAGACTGAACCGTTTGCGATCGCGAACCAATGAGCAACTTGTTCAGCATGGACTGCTCATCTCGAAGCAGACTGAACCTAGATGGGACGGACGCGCCTGCGAACTTCCGTTCAGCATGACTGCTCATCTTTCAGCAGACTGAACCGCTTTGCCTTATTCTGCTTGGTCAGCATGTTCAGCATGACTGCTCATCTCTAAGCAGGCTGAACTACGCGACCGGCGTTCTGGTTCAGCATGACTGCTCTTTTGAACGCAGACTGACCCTAGATACTCTTTGCGGAAACAAAAAACCGCGTTCAGCATGACTGCTCTCTTGAAAGCAGACTGAACCTCTGTAAAGTCACGCAACCAACATGCGCGATGTTCAGCGCGACTGCTCATCTTCCAGCAGACTGAACCGCTCGTTGTTACCGCCTTCGTAAGAACGTCGGCCAAATCGGGCCATCCACTCCGCATGAGCCATCCGCTGACGGTTGCCACCCGGCGGCGGGCCGCATCCAGTTACGGACCGCGAACATGAATGACGACCGCGCATCGGATCTCTGGCAAGCCATCACCTCCCACGAAGCCCTTCAGGCCGCCTGGTTCAAGGTCGCTTCCAACGAAGGATCGGCAGGCGGCGATGGTGTCGGCATCGCCGAATTCGGCGCTAACCTCTATGCCAACCTGACCCAACTGCGTGTCGAACTGCTGGGCGGCACCTACCGTACCGGCCCGTTCCGAAGGGTTACGGAACCTCGATGGCAGAACGATTTGCATGACGATGAGCGCCGCAAGGTTCGATTCAGAATTTGCGGAATTGCGCAAGGGACTTCAATCCCTTACAAAGGAACCGTTCAGCATGACTGCTCTTTGAAAGCAGACTACCCCTGTTCCTTACTCAAAGAACTAGGAAGAACAGAAGTTCAGCATGACTGCTCATCTTTCAGCAGACTGCCCCCAACCTCCAAACATCAAAGATCGATATTTGTCTGCCGTTCGGCATAACTGCTCATCTCTAAGCAGACTGACCACGATGGATGAACGCACATTGCGAACTTCCGTTCAGCACGACTGCTCGTCTTTCAGCAGACTGAACCTCGAAGTAGTACGAGAGATTTAAAGACCGACCGTTCAGCATGACTGCTCTTTTGAAAGCAGACTGAACCTCATAACCTCATACGCATGACCGCTGTACTCACGGCCGTTCAGCATGACTGCGACTGAACCTCGAGCGATTTCGGTGAATTGTAACCATCCCGGCAAACACCGCGCGGCGCTCCGGCATTGGAGGAAGCGATACGCTACTCGTCGTCGATCCGACGCCAGCGATTATCCGCCATCTTCGCCAGCCCGCCGATGACGGCGATGCCCAGGGCCGACGCGAGCAGATAGACCCCAAGCGTGCTCCAGGAGAAGCCTTCCAGCGCGTGGGTGCCGCTGTTCAGCAGGATGAAGCCACCGAGCAGATTTCCGAAAATCGTGAACGGGAATCCGATCAGGGCGATGGCGTTGATCATGCCGTTCGCCCTCACCTCGCTCGAGGATACCACCATCGCCTCGAGTTCAGCGACCTCCGACAGGGCCGTCGCCAACCGTTCCTTGGCTCGCCAGCGCGTCTCGCAGTGAGCGCGGAAACGGCGAACGAGCATGTCCTGCTCGAAACGCTCCGCCGCCGACCATGTCTCCCGCGCCCTCAGCTTTGCGGCATAGATCGCCTTGAGCGCCTCACGCTTGTCTCTCGCCGCGCCGGTATCGATCGCCTTGCGCACCAGATTGTGGATGCGATTGTCCATGTCGTCAGCGACCGTGCGGGCGCATTCGACCGTAATGGCGACTTCCGTCGCGGCTCGCGACAATTCTCTCATGGGAAAACCGCCCGATGTCGCAATTTCGATGAGCCCAATGCCTCGTTCGGAGACGAGCGCGATTCCTCCCCGGCTCTCGATGACATCGTACGCTTCGGAATCGGGAATTCCCTCCATGTCGATGCGGCCGACATCGACGAACGCGGCGAGATTCGATGACAGCGCCTGCGACCACCGCGCGGGTTCGCCCGATACGGAAACGAGCTGGAGCCTAACCGAGTACAATCCCGATTTGTCTCCGGGAAGCGGCGATCGAGCCCATGCGGCCTCCGGATCCATTAGATGCCAAGGTGGTTCCGCAGGTACATCGTACCGGCGGAAGCGACATGCGTCGATCGGAGCATAAAGCTTCCAAACCACCGTCTTGACGTCCGTCCAGGTCAACCGCGTTCCTAGCAAGCGCTCGCCGTCGATCTCAACCGCGCGGGGCGCCGCGATGAGCGTGTAAAGCGGCCGTCCCTCCCACCAGGGTTCGTTCGAGGGAATCGCGATCGGCGGGTCCTCAAGGAAACTCGCCATTCCGTCTCGCGGGCAGTCGCGTGGACGGGCAAACCCGTGGCCCGTGGATTGCGAAGCGAATGCAGCCCAAGCCTCCTCTTCCCTTGCTTCGAGTAGAATCCAGAGGTCTTTCAAAGTCGTGGAGGACGACGGATCGACCGAAACCGTCATGTCGTTGCCCGACCCGGCCAAGTCAGGCCTGTGCAACCCGATGAGACCGTATCCCCGGCCGAGCGGTGCCTTGCTGTCGGTTCTCAGAAACAGCTTCATGACGCCAGTAAGCTCGGTCTCACTGAAAAATATCCCATCGACGTCGGTGCGGCGGTCCGTTGTGGCGATCGGCAAGGACAGTTCCACCTTCAGCGCGCCGGCCACGACCCGTCGATAGATGTCATGTTCCCGCGCGAGGCTGGCGTGCGCCCTGCCGTGCAGGTCGTGAAGAGCTGGGTCGGCTTCCCGCGGAAGCACCCGGGGCAGATTGGCCGGATCGAGCTTCAGATCGATGAGGCCCCGCGCATAGCTGACCGCGTCGCGCAGCACGAAGGTATTGGCCACGTCTCCGTCGCGGAGCCGGAGGCGCTCCCGGTTGAAGGCGGCATGGACCAACGCACTGGCAAGGGCGACGAACGAGGATTCAGGCTCGCGGGCCCCATCCAAAAAGCCGAGTTCCCAACGGTAGATGCAATCGACCCAATCGGAAGGAATGGAGCGACCGGCCAGCCGCGCACCCAGGGCAACGATCGCCACACACGTATCGGGAGATGCATCCTCTACGGCGATCCTCATGCCCCGGAACGGCGAGGCGTCAGGCCCAAACGGAATCGCCGCGCGCCATGCGCGCAGCATCTCGCACGTGGCGGTCGCGACGTATTCGGTCGCCGAGCGGACACCCAGCTTCTTGCTCTTGTGATTGATCGAAAGCACGCCATCCGCCAAGCCCGGATCGTCTATCAATCCGATCTTCAACTGCGCGCCAAATTGGCTGTCGTCGCGGCCAAGCTGGATCAAGGCGTCTTCAAGCATCTTGATAATCCTGGTTTGATCGAACCGGATCACGCTGCCGGTGGATTCATTTCGATCGGACGCGATGCTACGCGCTCGTTTGCCCTCGCCGATCGGTCGTACTGCCGTGGCGTCCTCCGCAGTCGACCGTCGCCTTCAGGCTGGCTACCGCGACTTCGGCCTGCTCGATTTGACTGAGCAACTGCAGCCGCTCCCGGTGATCGATCACGTTGTCCTCAAGCGCGCTGGTCAGCTTTTGCAGCGCTTCAACAATGCGGAACAGCGCTTCATGCGACCATTCCAGCGCGTTCGCGGGCGCCGGATCGACCGGAGGCCGCTCGGCAAAAGTGAATCTGGTATTCTGGAGAAAATAGGAAATAAGCCTTTGGTCCTGAACTATGCCAAGCAGCGCGCGTATCTCGGCCGGGCGGAAATGCACCCGGCGGTTCAGGCGCGCATGCAATGTCGCATATTTCATTCCGATGGCGTTGGCCACCACGTCCAGTTCGACGGTCCTTTCCGTGACCAGAAGCTGATAGACTAATCGCGCAAATTCAAAATCATTGCTGGCCGGCATCGAGATAGCCTTTAGCCTTCAACTGGCTGAATTGAGCAAACTTAGCGCATTCCGCAGGTTGGGTCCAACCATCAACCCATGTCTCCCGCCCCCCGCAGATTAGGCCGCACGAATTGCCCAGAAGATCGAGTGAAGGCCGGCTGCACCACCGGGCGGGCCACTGCGCTGCAAATCAAGATCGACGCACGCATTTTGATGGCTGCGTTACGTCGGCGCCCCCACCTTCCGCCCTATGTCGGCGAAAGGAGGCGCAATTCATGTGCTTCCATGGCCGCCTCGAGAAGCCCGCCATGCGATCTTACGTCAAGAGGGTCCTTCAGCCCGAGGAGAGAATCATCATCACCGCACGACTGCACTGGGCGATCTACCTCGTGCCGGCGGCATTGCTGCTGCTTGGCTCCATTTTCGTTGGCATCGCCGCCGCACTCGGACTGCATGGGGAGTCACTCGTGCTACCTTGCGCTGTAGCCTACAGCCTTGCGATGGTCTCCTTTATTCGCCGCTGGTTCATACGGTGGATTACCGAGCTCACCGTAACGAACAGGCGGGTGGTTTACGGCCGCAGTTTTGTCTTCCGCAACACGCTTGAGATGAACATGGACAAGGTTGAGTCGGTTCGCGTCGATCAATCTGTCCTGGTGCGCCTGTTGGGTTATGGCACCATCCACGTGCTCGGCACCGGCCAGAGCATCGAACATCTTCACCAGATGAGTTCGCCGATTGAGATCCGGAACGCCATCGCGGCCTCATAGCAGGATCATCTATCGGTGAGATTCACATTTGCGGGGTAATGTTCCCGAAGATTCCAAAGCTGGTCGTACCGCCCGGCTTGGCCGGTACTGCCGTGCAATCCGAGCTATCGCCAAACAACAATTCTAGTCCGCGCTAGTGCCGTGCAGGAATTCGATCCGCGTCCAACAGCCCCATTTTCATGTGCCAATCATGTGCCATGTAGAGAATTGTAACGCGCGGGAGCCGATGGAAGTGCTGGCGCGTAAACATTTGATAATCAATAGCAATTCACCGGAATCCCTGACGACGCGCGGGAACGCCTTGCAACACATGAAAAAGCCCGCCAGAGGCGGGCTAATTCATTGATCTAATTCAGATAAGCTTGGTTGCGGGGATAGGATTTGAACCTATGACCTTCAGGTTATGAGCCTGACGAGCTACCGGGCCGCTCTACGCCCCGTAAGGGTCTTCTCAAAGGCAATTCACTGACTCGACTATGAGGCGAGCGAATTTCGCGGTCCACCGTTGAATTTCGGGCTCGATCTCACCGATTCAGGCCAATTGTCGGCCCGAACCTCAAGGAACCCCACCCTTCCCACGGATCGATCTGGAGATCGTACAATCTCATCCCCGATCGCGATCCGAATCAGATTCCTGAATTTTCGAGTCGTTCTCAAACTGAACCCAACCATCACTTGACCACCGATACGCCGTGAACGAAGGCAGAAGCTCGTCAGGTAACGTCACGAAAAACGTCAATGTTCTCCGAGACTATCGAGCAGGCAGGGCCGCTCATAACGGTGAGGTTGCAGGCTCAAGTTTCGCCTGCTTCTTCTCATGTATGAATGGGTTGCGGATGAGTATTGGCCACCAGGCGGGCCGCTGGACCAGAATCGCATCATCACGCGCGAATGATATCCTGGATTGATTGGGCAAAATCATCTTGCACCGAAAGGGCAACGGCGTGTAGGCATCCGATGGATATACAAAAGCCCGCCCGCTTCAGGGGCGGAGCAGATGATCCAGCGTTGGATCAGCCGCTCGCACGGCATGACCAGTCCAAGGCGAAACTGTCGTCGCGCTCGGCCCCAACTCTGAAGCTATCCCATTTGTACTCTACGGCGGCCGATCACTGTACGAATAAGATTTGTTGCTCTCAAAATCATTGAGCCTCGCATACATATTGCCCCTCGACCCCGCCTTCGGGCCGTTATCAACATTGTAGCCCATATGGCGAAGCGCCGCACCGACAAGTTAGCTCGAGTTAGAGCGCGTCCCAATCCGGCCCAATGGAGCGAGGACGAGGTGATGACACTTGTCGAAGCAACAGCTGTTTTCTTTCCGCACGGTCCGCTGACATTGTCGTCGTTACGTAGGGCAGCTGCTGCTGGGACTCTTGAAATCGCCAAAGTGGCAGGTAAAGATTTGACCACGCCAAGAGCAATACGAAGGCTGGTAAAACCGTCATGCCTGGCCGCAAAGCTAAGCCACCCCGCCTCTGGTATCGCGAAGACGATGACAGTTGGATCATCCTCGACCGAGGGAGGCAAATCCGCACAGGCTGCGGCCGCAATGACACTGAAGGCGCAGCGAAAGCGCTCGAAAAACACATCGGGCAAAAGCATACGACCACCCTTGGGGCCACGGACCCTCGCCTCCTCGGGATAGCCGACGTCCTTACCGACTACGAAATAGCCAAGCGACCCAAGGGGGACGATCCCCGCGCTTGGGCACAGCACGATCTACTATTGATCCGTCTGCTCGATCTTAATACGTTTTTCGGTGACAAAAATGTAGCAGACATCAAAGGCCAGCTCTGCCGCGACTTCGTCGACTGGTCGACCGGAACGCCGAACGAGAACAACCGGCGTTCCGGCATCCCTCCTCGTGCCGGCAAGGTCTCGGATCAGACGGCACGGCGACGCTTGGAAGACCTGCGCGCAGCTGTTCGTCGCTATCACGGCGAACATACGCTCGACGTGCTGCCGAAGATCACGCTGCCCGAAAAGGTCGAGGGCCGGCAGCGTTGGCTTACCCGCAATGAGGCCGCGCGATTGCTGAGTGCAGCGCTGGGCTATGTCTGGGACGCGCAGCGCGAGAGCTGGAAGCGTACACCCGCCGGCGTTCTACTGCGGCGCGAGCGTTGGATCATCAACCGGCGCCGGCCAGCGGCCCGCTTCATCCTAGTTGGACTCTATAGCGCTCGGCGCGAGGAGACTATCCGCCGAACACAATGGGTGCCGACGACCACGCATCCATGGATGAACCTCGATGCCATGGTCTACCAGGGGCGCGGTGCAGAGGAGCGCAGAACAAAGAAGCGCCGACCGCCGGCCAAGATTGCCAATCGGCTGCGGCCGCATCTAGTGCGTTGGCGCAAGATCGACGGACGCCGATCTGCAGAGCTGCGCGCGACCGGCCTTCTGGACCCTGGCGAGGAGATCCGCTTCGTCATCAACCGCATGCACGATGGCCAGCCGCTCGCTGGCAAGATCCGCTCGGCATGGGATGGCATTTTGGAAGACGCAGGGCTTGGTGATGACGTAGTGCGCCACTCCCTGCGCCATACCGCCGCGACGTGGCTGATGCAGCAGGGCACCGACCGTTGGCAAGCGGCCGGTTGGCTCGGCATGACCGTTGAGCAGTTAGAGCAAACGTATGGCCACCACCATCCGGATTTCCAGGGCGAGGCGGCTGAGGCGTTTGGAGGACGGCGGTAGATGCTCACGAACAGCCGACATGACGCAGACGGCGCGGTTAGCCGTCCTTTTGCACCAATTCGTTGCGCATTTCGTTGCGCTTCTCGGGAGATAAAAAGCTAAGTGCTTGAAAAAATGGTCGGAGCGGCAGGATTCGAACCTGCGACCCCTGCGTCCCGAACGCAGTGCTCTACCGGGCTGAGCCACGCTCCGACTTGGGAAGCCGGCTTATAGCGTTGGGTTTCCGTCTTCGCAAGGACACAAGGCAGGAAATCGCATCGAAATCGCTGATCGTCGGCAGAGGGGTTAACCGCTTGAGGCCGTGGGGCTTTGTCCGGCGGCCATGGCGCGAGCGCAATGCGACAGGCGATTTGCGCGCTTCATTCGAACGTCCGCGCCCGCTATAGCCGAGCGCGGAAGCCACTGCCGTCCCGTACCATCGATGCCCGCCCCAGACATGCAAGCGATCGAGACCAGGATCCTGCCCGCCGACGCGGCTGGAATCGCGCAAGCCGCGGCGACGTTCGCCCGCGGCGGACTGGTCGCGTTCCCGACCGAGACCGTCTACGGCCTCGGCGCCGATGCGGCCAATGCCGCGGCCATCGCCCGCCTCTATCAGGCCAAGGGCCGGCCCGCCTTCAATCCGTTGATCGCCCATGTCGCCGATATCGCGGCGGCGCAGCGCATCGGCCGCTTCGATGCCACCGCCGAGCGTCTGGCCGCCGCGTTCTGGCCGGGACCGCTGACTTTGGTGGTGCCGCAGGCCGCGGGCTGCACGGTCGCAGATCTCGCGACGGCCGGTCTCGACACGGTCGCGATCCGCATTCCCTCGCATCCGATCGCGCGAGCGCTGCTCGCGGCGTTCGCCGGCGCCGTGGTGGCGCCCTCCGCCAACATCTCCGGCCACGTGTCGCCGACCACCGCGGCTCATGTCGCGGCAGATCTCTCGGGACGAATCGACCTGATCCTGGACGGCGGGCCGGTCGAGGTCGGTGTCGAATCGACCATCGTCGGCTGCTTCGACGAGCCGACCTTGCTGCGCCCGGGCGGGGTTCCCAGCGAGGCGATCGAGGCGGTGCTCGGCCGTGCGCTGGCGCGGCCCGCCGCAGAGACCAATACGTCCGAGCAGCCGCTGGCGCCGGGCATGCTGGCCTCGCACTATGCGCCGCGCGCCGCCGTCCGCCTCGACGCCAGCGAGGTCGCGGCCGGCGAGGCGCTGCTCGCCTTCGGTCCGGTGACCTTGCCCGGGGCCGACCAAGCCGCCGCGATCCTGAACCTCTCGCCCTTGGGCGATCCAGCGGAGGCGGCGATGCATCTTTTCGGCTATCTTCGCAGCCTCGATGCCAAGGGTGCGCGCAGCATCGCGGTGATGCCGATCCCGAACGACGGACTGGGCGAGGCCATCAACGACCGGCTGCGCCGCGCCGCCGCGCCGAGATAACACTGGAAGCGACTGACCATGAACATCAGCCAGCCTGCCCTGCCGCCGCTGCCGCCCGATTTGATCGCGCAATTCGCCGCCATCGTCGGCGAGCGCCAGGCGCTGACGGCGGAGACCGACGTCGCGCCTTACGTCACCGAGGAGCGCAACCTGTTCCACGGCCGCTCGCCGCTGGTGCTGCGCCCGGGCTCGACGGCCGAGGTCGCGGCAATCTGCAAGCTTGCCAGTCAGCACCGCATCGCGCTGGTGCCGCAGGGCGGCAACACCGGTCTCGTCGGCGGCCAGACGCCGCACAATGGCGAGGTGGTGGTGTCGCTGAAGCGCATGGACAAGATCCGCGACGTCGACACCGCCTCGAATACAATGATCGCCGAGGCCGGCGTCGTGCTGCAGGTGGCGCAGCAGAAGGCCGCCGAGGTCGACCGCCTGTTTCCGCTGTCGCTCGGCGCCGAGGGCAGTTGCACCATCGGCGGCAATCTCTCGACCAATGCCGGCGGCACCGCCGCGCTGGCCTATGGCGTGGCGCGCGAGATGGCGCTCGGGGTCGAGGTGGTGCTGGCCGACGGGCGCGTGCTCAACGCGCTGTCGAAATTGAAGAAGGACAACACCGGCTACGATCTGCGCAATCTCTTCATCGGCGCCGAGGGCACGCTCGGCATCATCACCGCGGCGAGCCTGAAGTTGTTTCCGAAGCCGCGCGCGGTCGAAACCGCGTTCGTCGGCCTGAAGTCGCCGGATGACGCGTTGAAGCTCTTGGCGATCGCGCAACGCGAGGCCGCCGGCAACCTGACGAGCTTCGAGCTGATTGCCGCGATCGCGCTCGACTTCTCGATCCGCCACGCCGCCGGCAACCGCGCGCCGCTGTCGGGCGCCCATCCCTGGTTCGTGCTGATGGAACTGTCGTCGTCGCGCGACGATGCCCGCGCCACGCTGGAGACGATCCTGGAAAAGGGTCTCGAGGACGGCATCGTCGACGACGCCGCGATCGCCGACAGCCTCGCCCAGCGCATGGCGTTCTGGAAGCTGCGCGAGGACATCTCGGCGGCGCAGAAGCCGGAGGGCGGCTCGATCAAGCACGACATCTCGGTGCCGGTCGCCGCGGTGCCCGCCTTCATTGCCGAGGCCAACGCGGCCGTGGTGAAGCTGATGCCCGGCGCGCGCCCGGTGCCGTTCGGTCATCTCGGCGACGGCAACATCCACTACAATGTCAGCCAGCCGATCGGCGCCAACACGGCCGACTATCTCGCCCGCTGGCACGAGGTGAATGCTGTCGTGTTCGAGATCGTGCTGCGCATGGGCGGCTCGATCTCGGCCGAGCACGGCATCGGCGTGCTCAAGCGCGACGAGCTGCCCGACGTGAAGGACCCGACCGCGATTTCGCTGATGCGCGCGATCAAGGCGCAATTCGATCCGCTCGGGATCATGAATCCCGGCAAGGTGCTCTAGGCTTTCGACGCTCCCATGGACAGTGCCCCTGCTCTCGCGATTTCCGACATCACCGATGCCGACGTGCCAGCCCTCATCGCGCTGTGGCAGCGCTGCGGCCTGACGCGGCCGTGGAACGATCCGGCCGCCGACATCGCGCTCGCCCGCCGCGGCGACAATGCGACCGTCCTGGTCGGCCGCAGCGGCGGCGCGATCGCAGCCTCCGTCATGGTCGGCCATGACGGCCATCGCGGCTGGGTCTACTACGTCAGCGTCGATCCCGAGCATCGCGGCCACAACCATGGCCGCGCCATCATGGCCGCCGCCGAGGACTGGCTGCGGGCGCGCGGCATCGCCAAGCTGATGCTGATGGTGCGCGGCGACAACACCAAGGTGCAGGAATTCTACCAGGCGCTCGACTATGCCGTGCAGGACAGCGTCGTGTTCTCGAAATGGCTCGACGGGCGCCCGCCGACGCCCGGAATGAAATAGAGGCGAGCGATGAGCATCTCCGACCGCATCCGCGTCCACGAGACGCGCGTGCTCTCCGACCATTACGGGACGCTGACCTCGACGAAGTTCGAGTGGCGGCGCGACGACGGCACGTGGCAGATGCAGAGCCGCGACGTGTTCGAGCGCGGCAACGCCGCGGCGATCCTCCCCTACAACCTCGCGCAGCGCAGCGTCATCCTGGTCAAGCAGTTCCGCTATCCCGCCTTCCTCAATGGCTACGACGATCTCCTGATCGAGGCCGCCGCCGGCCTGCTCGACGATGCCTCGCCGGAGGAGCGCATCCGGCTCGAAGCCGAGGAGGAGACCGGGTTCCGGCTGCACGACGTCAAGTTCGTGTTCGAGGCGTTCATGAGCCCGGGCGTCGTCACCGAGAAGATCCATTTCTTCGTCGCCGAATACGAGCCTCGCATGCGCGTCAGCGCCGGCGGCGGGCTCGCGCATGAGGGCGAGGAGATCGAGGTGCTGGAACTCTCGATCGACGACGCGCTGGCGATGATCGCCGACGGCCGCATCCAGGACGCCAAGACCATCATGCTGCTGCAGCACGCCGCGCTGAGGATCTTTGGCTGAGCGCGGCCAACGCTCGGTCGCGGGTCTTGCTTCTCTGTCGTCCTCCGCGAAGGCGGGGGACCCAGTCTTCCACCGGCAGCCGTTTCGGCACGAGAGGCCACGGCGTACTGGATCCCCGCTTTCGCGGGGATGACGATCTTCTCTGTCGATATATCCCGCCTCAGAACAAACTCCCCTGCCCGTCATCCGCAGCCGCAGGCGAAACTTTACGAGATGCAACCTTCTTCGCCGGCTTGCGCTGCGCGTCCTCGGCGGCGCGCATCTCCGCGGTCATCGGCAGCAACAGCTGCTCATCGTCGTTGGCCACCGCATTGACGCGCGTGGAGACCTCGTACCACGCGAACTCGCCCTCGCGAGGCGGGATCAGCAGCCGCATGGCCTCGTCAGGATCATCGGAACGGCAGTCGAGCCACAGCGCGAAATCATCCGGCCTGATCGTCACGGGAACACGATGATGCAGCGTGGCGAGATCGCGGCTCGCAGCTGCGGTGACGATCGCCACCGTATCGACCTCCTCGCCGTTCGGCCCGCACCAGGTCTCGGCGAGGGCCGCGAAGCCGAGCAGCGCGCCGTCACTGCGGTGGATGAAGAACGGCCGCTTGCGACCATCGATCACCTGCCACTCGTAATATCCATCAGCGGGCACTAGCACGCGGCGCCGCCGGATCGCATTCTTGAACGCCGGCTTCTCGCGTACGGACTCCGAACGCGCATTGATCAGCAGCGTGAAATTACGGGGATCCTTGACCCAGGCAGGAATGAATCCCCAGCGCATGAGCCGAAAATGCCTGATGTCCTGGTCCAGAAGAACTACGGGAATCGGCTGCGTCGGAGCAATATTGTGCCGCGGCGGAAAGTTCGGCTGTTCCTCGTAGCCGAAAATCTGCCTGAGAGCCGCGGGTGGTGAAGTGATCACGAAGCGTCCACACATAATCTCACTCAAATCGTCGTGTGTTCAGCACCTTTTAACTTAGGTTGCCAACACTGCAGCGGATGACCGCAGCGGCGACCCATTCCGTGCCTACCGATCGCACGACCCAACGACCGGCGGGCAGCGCCATTGACCCGGCGCGGGCCGCGATGCTGCGCGCCGCCAACATCAATCCGCGCACCGGGCTCGCCACCGACTATCTGAATCATTTCAACGAAGCCGTGATGCTGCTCGAAATGATTCCCGATATTCCGGAATGCGCCGAGGATTTTCTGGCGTGGTCGCCGCTGACCTATCCAGAACATTTCACGCACACCAATTTCAAGGCCCGCGATCTCGTCATCGAGGCCTATGAGCAGGCCGACCCTGCGATTCGCGACAAGTTCGATCATCTCACGAAGACCATGACCGACATCCTGCTCGCGGTTGGCAGCGCGATGCGCGCTGCCAAGCAGGACGCCACCAAGGCCAAGCTCGCCGAGCAGGCCGCGGCGTGGGTCAAGCCGCTGGTGACGCAGGCCGGCGGCATCATCAATGGCGACATCGAGGTCGACCCTGACCCGGTCGACGAGGTCGACGCCGTCGACGCCATCATGGCAAGCTTCTGAGCAGCACGGGCTGCCGGCCCGGTCGTCTTCACGCTATGGTGCAGACCACGCCTGGAGCCATTGCATGACCGCCCCGACGCCGCCCCGCCACCCCCAACTCGCCGTCAGCGCCGCCATCTTCCGCGACGGCAAGCTCCTGCTGGTGCGCCGGGCGCGTTCCCCCGCCAAGGGCGTCTACACGCTGCCCGGCGGCCGGGTGGAGCTCGGCGAAACCCTGCACGAGGCCGTCGCGCGCGAGGTCATGGAGGAAACCGCACTCTCGATCGCAATTGTCGGGCTGGCCGGATGGCGCGAGGTCCTGCCGGCCCAGGGCAGCGGCGGCCACTATGTGATCCTTCCCTTTGCGGCCCGCTGGCAGGCCGGAGAGCCCCGGCTCAACCCGGAACTGGACGACTTTCAGTGGCGCCTCCCCGATGCGCTCGAGGGCCTCACGCTGACTGACGGACTGCCGGAGATCATCGCCGCCGCACGGACCCTGGTGTAGGCGCCTTGCGTCCGCCGTCCGGCAAAGGCATATGACGTCGGTGTTCCCCATGATCCCCAAGCGCCTCCTGGCCGTCCTCATGCTCGTTGCCGCCTGCGCCATTGTGCCCGCGCGCGCGCAGGATGCGGCCGCGCCGTTCGATGGCGATCTGCAGCGGCTGGCCGAGATCCTCGGAACCCTGCATTACCTCCGCGGCATCTGCGGCAGCAATGAAGGCGCCAAATGGCGCAACCAGATGCAGGCGCTGATCGATGCCGAGACGCCGTCGGGCGAACGCCGCGCCCGGATGATCGCCGGCTTCAACCGCGGCTATAACGGCTTTCAGCAGACCTACCGGACCTGCACGCCGGCGGCGATGGTGGCGATCCGCCGCTACATCGACGAGGGCTCGAAGATCTCGCGCGACCTCACGGCGCGCTACGCCAACTGACGGCCCATGGTTGACGGCGCACGGGCGTTATCCACGTTTGCGTTAACCTTGTTAACCTTTCCTAAAGAACTGGCCTAGGCGTCCGCCGCCTGCGTGGTAAACCTCACTGGTCCGGCGCGTCCGCGTTCGGAATTCAACGCGCCTCGCGGCCCCGCCAGACTGAATTCAATGAGCTTTCCCGTCACTTTCAGCGCCCTCCCCGCCGTCCTGCCCGACCACGAGCAGAAGCAGGCCGCGCTCAGCTACCTCAACGAAGCCTGGGCGGAAGCGCGCCACGACGGCGTCGACGGCGACTGCCTGGCGCAGGCCAGCCTGTTCGCGGCGCTGGCCGAACTCGTCACCACCTATGGCGAGGACGCGGTCGCAACCTTCGTCGAAGGCCTGCCGGAGCGCGTCCGCAACGGCGAGTTCTCGCTGTCGCGCGCGACGCAGTAGGTTCTCACGCTCCTCGCGCGTAGCCCGGATGAGCGCAGCGACATCCGGGGTCTCATCCGCAGCCTCGTTGAACCCGGATATCGCTGCGCTTATCCAGGCTACGACAACTACGTCGACAAACTCCGCGTCATTGCGAGCGCAATGACGGAGCCAAAACGAAGAGCGCCCATCGGTGCCGAGATCCGTCTCCACATCTCAAACAGCATCGAGACACGCCTCATCGTCCTCGCGGCGCGATGCGTCCGAGCGATGACCGACGTTCGGCCCTCATTCAATCGAGGGCGCAGGGAAGGCTGGGCGTCTGCTGACGCCCATGGCCCCCGTGCGAACAAAAGTGCACGGGGCAGGAACCACAGGTGCAGCCGGATGAGCCCAGCCTTCCCTGCGCGATGGTTTTAACGCTTCTTTCGCGCTCTCCCTGGGGACCGGCTTGATTGCCCCCATCGCCTGCGCCGATGCTCTCGCATCACGCTCAGGCTTGACCTCGGCATCGGGAGGCCAGGACCACGCGACTTAACGTCCGCATCGGGATTGTTCGTCCGCGCAGCCAAAGCCACGCTGCAACCCGACACGTCCACCGCCTGCCCGCCTCGCGTCTCGTGACGACCGCGCGTACGCCCCTCTCGTTGAGGCGGGATGGGTGGAGGATAGACACGTATTCTGGAAAAACGAAAGTGAAATCTTTCGCCCGGAAGGTGCTGCGGGCGCGATCACGTTGAGACAATGCGCAAAATTGCCGTTTCGGCACAGGCGTTTCGTGTAGTTGCGGCGAACCCGAACGACGGCGTTACAAACAAGATCGCGCGACTGATTCGCCCGACGGGCTCTTTTGCTTTGCGTTTCTTGCGGCGCTTCAGTCCCAATCCATTCCGCCGATGACGCCAAGAAACCAGCCGCCGATAAAAGCGGCCGTAAGCGCCATGAGATCGATCGTCACGGAGGGACCAAGCTCCTGGTTGTCTTGAACATGACTAAGTCCAATCAACCCAAACTCAAGAATTGCCGCGCAGAATACAGGCCAAAGCGCCCGCCGCCGCGCTGCCAGCCGCTGGGCCGGGCCAGCCCCCCGAGCGTTCCGTGATAGAGCCATGGATCGACGAAGCGACACCACGGCAGTCAAGACGACCACGATCATAAAGGCGATGAAGTACACCAGACACTATCCTTGGGGCCAACCCTACCGTCTTGAAGGTCACAGGCGAATAGCGCGAACCGGTTTTCTCAACCCTAAGAAGACAACAAGATACAGCCCCGTCGGAGCCCTGTTGCCGGGCACCTGCTTCCGGTTGAGCATCAGAAGCAGACCTTCACGCGAGCCGGCGACCAGATCCGTTATGGGCCTTTTCACACAGCCAGGGCCACAAGCGGACATTTGTCTCGTGTTGAGGGATCGAGCTACGTTAACGTCGGCTGCCTAGAGGTATCAACCGATGATTGTGATACGGTTTTGCTTGCTGACCGCTCTACTGTGTCTCGGCGTACTGTTGTGGCGATCAGAAAAGATTGAGGCTCAGGGGATGATCTCGCCCGAAATCCAGCGTCGAATCGATGATGTCTGCGCGTGCCTCAGGACGAAGGTGGTGGAGAAGGACGATCCTCACATTTGTCAAAGGCTCCCGGACCGCATGGCCGCTGATCGAGTGCCGGGCGTCAGCATTGCGGTGATCCATAATGGCGCCGTCGAATGGGCGCAGGGATTTGGCGTCGCACAACTCGGGGGCGGCCCCGTGACGGCCGATACCCTGTTCCAGGCCGGTAGCATCAGCAAGCCGGTCGCGGCGATGGCTGCGCTTCATCTCATCGAGCAAGGCAAGCTGGCGCTCGACTCGGACGTCAATCAGGCACTGACCTCGTGGAAGATCCCCGCAAGCGCAGCTGCGCCAGGCGCCGTGGTTACGCTGCGTGAGTTACTCAGTCACACTGCCGGGCTCACGGTGCACGGATTCCCGGGCTACTCGGCGGGTGCTCCGATTCCCTCGCTCGTCCAAGTCCTAGATGGAGAGAAGCCAGCCAACACCGCCCCCGTTCGCCTGGAGGCTGCTCCGGGAAGCCGTTGGAAATACTCCGGCGGTGGCTACACGGTGATGCAGCAGTTGCTGCTCGACGTCTCGCATCAACCGTTCCCTAAGCTCATGCATGACACAGTGCTTGCGCCTATCGGCATGACCCGCAGTACCTACGAACAGCCGCTGCCGGTGGAACTGCGCTCCAGCGCTGCGACGCCCTACAAGGCAAACGGCGCTCCTGTAGAGGGCGGGTCCCACATCTATCCGGAAATGGCGGCTGCAGGACTTTGGACGACGCCGACTGACCTCGCGCGATACGCGATCGAGATTCAGCGTTCGCTGCTGGGCGATTCAAATCGAGTGCTTTCGACTGAGATGACCAAGCAGATGCTCGTTGCCGGTCAAGGCAATCACGGTTTGGGTTTTCCGATCGGGGGCTCGCAGGAAAATCCCTTCTTTTCGCACGGTGGTATCGACGAGGGTTTCGAAGCGGTGCTCGTCGCCTATCAGCATAGTGGCGATGGAGCGGTCATCATGACCAACGCGCAAGGCGGCCAGCTACTAGCGACCGAGATCTTGCGCAGCATCGCTTCGGTCTACGGCTGGCCGGATTTTCATCCGATCGTCCGCACGAGCGTAGAGGTCGATCCCGCTATTCTCGCGACATACACTGGCGTCTATGACTTTACGCCGACGTTCTCGATCACCATCACTCTGGAGAATGGGCAACTGATGTCGCAAGCGACCTATCAACGCAAAATCCGGCTATTTCCCGAGTCGCAGAGCAAGTTCTTCGCGAAAGTCGTTGACGCCCAGTTGGAGTTTTTCTCGACGGACGCCGGGCAGATCTCCCATCTAGTTCTTCATCAGAATGGCAACGACGCGCGGGGCGAGAGAAGGCATTAGCGCGTCAGACCTGACCACATTCCTGGGCTGACCATGCACCGCGAACAACGTCGGCCTCGGGTCACAAGCGGCCCCTGCGCTTCCACGGTCGTTAACTTCCGGTGCACCCCGACAGCGGACGTCGCGGGGCCGGGCGGAAAGGTCCGAGATGGGTCACAAGCAGATATCGGCGGAGAGCGACGGCACCACGTTCGTCCGTCAGCCCCCGGGGCCGTCCTTCATGATGTAGCCCATCAGGTCGTCCACGTTGTGCTCCAAGTCCCGGATGATGTTCTTGACGACGTCTCCGACCGAGATCACGCCCACGACCTTGCCCGCGTCCAGCACCGGCAGATGGCGAAAGCCACGTTGAGCCATCATCGCCATGCAACTGTCCAGCCGGTGATCCGGCTTGACCGTCACCGGGTTGCCCGTCATCACCTGACCCACCGGCGTCTGCTTGGCGTCGAGCCCGGGCAGCAGCACTTTGATGGCGCAGTCCCCCTGCGTCACGATGCCGACCAGCGCGCCGTCGTCGATGACGAGCACCGACCGGACCCGGTTGTCGCGCATCTGGCGCAAGGCTTCGACGACCATGTCGTCGGAACGAACATGGATCAGGGCGCCACTCTTCTGGGCCAGCGCGCTTCTTACTGTGCTCATCGATGTCCCCTCCTGGACCCCGTCCTGCCCCGCCTTGATGGTCCGGATGGCAGGATAGTCGAAATATCCGGCTTCGTCAGCGCCTCGCCGATGCGGTGCGCCTGGCCGCGAACCGAACGATGATCGGGGGTCACAGGCGGCCTAGCGATTCCTGGGATTGCAGACGTCAGGTCGTCCCCGAGAGCGGAACCATCGGGTGCCGGCAAAAATGTTGCTCGGCAAAACGCAAGTCGATCGACGATCGCGGTCAGTAGAGAGCTCTGGGTCAAGAGGCGGCGTACTGGAATTTCTCCCCCACGTCCGCGTCGTCCCTGGCAGCGGACATTCGCATTCGTCTTGGCCGGCCGCCGCCGCCTGCCTCCTGTCGTGACGCCCGCTCGGACATCCAGGCTCCAAAGGCCGTCCCGGCGTCGCGGAAACCGACAGCAGACCGAGAACTGCCCAACGGCCCCCTCGGCAGCCATGTCGCTCGGAAACTCTTCACAAAGCAATTTGAAGGCTTTGACGTGAATGAACATGCGCCCTTAACGAAAACGGGCAAAAATGGGTCGCTGATCTTCACCTACCTGACCACAGTGCCGTTTCGAGCTTACGCGAAATCTCGATAGCCGCGTCGCGAGCCGGTCACCGCCGAAGCGAAATCCGAAATGCCTTCACAGAAGAGCAGGCCGGGGTTCGCAACTGCCGCGTGAAGAATTGGTAAGGAAACGTTAAGGAAAAGTCGGGGATTTCTGATGATTGCGCCGGAAGAAGAGAGGTTGCTGAAAACGTACCTGGTCGAGATGTTCGGCCAGATTAGCAGCATGCGGCGCGAACTCGCCGCTCTTCAAGGCGACGGCAAGGGCAGTTTCGCGACGATGACCGACACCCTCGACGCGATCGTCGAGAATACGGAGGTGGCCGGGAACGCGATCCTCGAAAGCATGGAGGCGATCGGCGCCAGCGTCGCGAAGTTGCAGAGCGTCAAAGACCCGACGGCCGCGGCGGTCAGCGACGAGATCGTCGACAGCACGAACAAGGTGTTCGAGGCGTGCGCGTTCCAGGACCTCACAGGGCAGCGGATCACGCGGGTGGTCAAGTCGCTGCAGTTCATGGAGGACCACATCAACAAGCTCGTCCGCATCTGGGGAAAAGAGGAGCTGGCGCGGCTGGCCACCGAGCTTGCTGCCCCCTCGAGCGTCCCAGACTTGCTGGAGGGCCCGAAGCGGCCCGGCGTGGCGATTTCCCAGGACGACATCGACAAGCTGTTCGCGTGAACGACGGCCGGGCGTGATGCCCGCTCCGCGTCATTGCGAGGAGCAGAGCGACGAAGCAATCCAGGGCCGCGCAAGGACTCTGGATTGCGTCGCTGCGCTCGCAATGACGGAGCAAACTAACGCGTAGCGCCGTTACGGCCGCAGCGTCTCCGTGAAGCGTACCGGCTCGCCGATCGCTGGCGTCAGCAGCTCGCCCTGCCACATCACGCGTTGACCGCGGACGAACGTGCCGACCGGCCAGCCGGTGACGCGTAGGCCATCATAGGGCGTCCAGCCGGCTTTCGAGGCGACCCATTCGTTGGTGATGGTCTCGCTGCGCTTCAGGTCCACGATGGTGAGGTCGGCGTCGTAGCCGGCGGCGATGCGGCCCTTGCGGGCGATGTTGTAGATGCGGGCGGGGCCGGCGCTGGTGAGGTCGACGAAGCGTTGCAGCGACAGCCGGCCGGCATTGACGTGGTCGAGCATGATCGGCACCAGCGTCTGCACGCCGGTCATGCCGGAGGGCGAGGCCGGATAGGTCTTGGCCTTCTCCTCGGCTGTATGCGGCGCGTGGTCGGAGCCTAAGATGTCGACGATGCCCTGGTGGACGCCCCACCAGATCACGTCGCGATGATCGACTGATCGCACCGGCGGATTCATCTGCGCGTAGGTGCCGAGCCGCTCGTAGCACTCCGGCGCCGCCAAGGTGAGATGATGCGGCGTCGCCTCCACGGTGGCGACGTCCTTGTGGTCGCGCAAATACACGATCTCTTCTTTCGTCGAGATGTGCAGCACGTGGATGCGCTTGCCGGTCTCGTGCGCGAGGGTGACGAGACGTTGCGTGGCGCGCAGCGCCGCCTCCTCGTCGCGCCACACCGGGTGTGAGCGCGGATCGTTCTCGACGCGCAGGTCCTTGCGCTCGTTGAGGCGGTACTCGTCCTCGGCGTGGAACGCGGCACGGCGGCGGATCACCTGGAAGATGCGGCGCAGGCTGTCGTCGTCCTCGACCAGCAGCGAGCCGGTGGAGGAGCCGACGAACACCTTTACGCCGGCGCAGCCCTCGGCGCGCTCCAACACCGGAAGCTGCTCGACATTCTCGCGGGTGCCGCCGATGAAGAAGGCGAAGTCGCAATGCATGCGATGGTGGCCGGCAGCGACCTTGGCGGCGAACGCCTCTTCGGTCACCGTCAGCGGATTGGTGTTGGGCATCTCGAACACGGCGGTGACGCCGCCCATCACGGCGCTGCGCGAGCCGGTTTCGAGGTCCTCCTTGTGAGTGAGACCAGGCTCGCGGAAATGCACCTGGGTGTCGATCACGCCGGGCAGCACGTGCAGGCCCTTGCAGTCGATGATCTCGGCGGCCGAGGCTGTGCCGAGATCGCCGATCTCGACAATACGTCCGCCTGAAATGCCGATGTCGCGGACGCCCTCGCCGTCCTGATTGACCACGGTGCCGGATTTCAGAATGACGTCGAAGCGCGCGCTCATGAAGCCCTCATAGGATTTCATTCTCCTGACCGCCCCAAGACAGATCGATCATGCTGCGCGCCTGCCCATTTGCTGGCCTCCGGTGGCACGCGAGTCTCGATCTTTAGAATGAAGCCACCGCGCGGCGGCGTTTCAGCCTTGTGGTTTATGCCTGGGCGGCTTACGTTTCAGTGCGGCCTGTCGCAAGAGGTTTTTCGGATGAAGGCGACGTTTCTCGACGACCGGGGCGTGGTCCAGGTCAGCGGCGACGATGCACGCAAGTTCCTCAACGGTCTCTTCACCACCGACGTCACCAAGCTCACGCCCGGCGATGCCCGGTTCGGCGCGCTGCTGACGCCGCAGGGCAAGATCATCGTTGATTTCCTGGTGGCGCAGGTGCCGGCGACCGACGCCGGCGAGCGCTTCCTGCTCGACTGTCCGCGCGCGCTGGCGCAGGCGCTCACCGACAAGCTCAACCTCTACAAGCTCAGGGCCAAGGTCGCGGTCAGCAATCGCTCCGGAGAGCTCGGCGTGATCGCGGTCTGGGATGGCGCCATCGGCGCCACGCCGGAGCCGAGCTTCGCCGATCCGCGTCATGAGCGCCTCGGCGCGCGCGTCATTGCGCCGCAGGAGGCGCTCGCGGAGATCGCCGCACGGCTCGGGGCCGAGATCGTCGAGACCGACGCCTATGAGGCGCATCGTATCGACTGCAGCGTGCCGCGCGGCGGGCTCGACTTCACGTATGGCGATGCCTTCCCGCACGAGACCAATATGGACCGGCTGCACGGCGTCGACATCGGCAAGGGTTGCTATGTCGGCCAGGAGGTCGTGAGCCGCATGCATCATCGCGGCACCACGCGCACGCGCGCGGCGAAGGTGCTGCTCGACGGGCCGAGTCCCGAGCCGGGCACGCCGATTCTGGCCGGCGACAAGACCGTCGGCACCATGGGCTCGGCCGCCGCGCAGAAGGGCATGGCGCTGCTGCGCATCGACCGCGCCGCCGAGGCGTTGGAGGCGGGAACGCCGCTTACCGCCGGCGGCCTCGTTCTACGCATCGCTGATCCCGACGCGCTGCAGGGCGCGCCGAAACAGACGGTCGCCTGAGCCGGTCTCATGGGTCGCGCTGCTGTCGTCCATCCCGATGGCCTGACGCGCTGCCCCTGGCCGGGCAGCGATCCGCTCTATGTCGCCTATCACGACACCGAGTGGGGCGTGCCGGAATATGACGACCGCGCGCTGTTCGAGAAGCTGATCCTCGACGGCTTCCAGGCCGGGCTGTCGTGGATCACGATCCTGCGCAAGCGTGACAATTTCCGCCGCGCCTTCGACGATTTCCAGCCGGAGAAGATCGCTGGTTACACCGACAAGAAGATCCACGCGCTGATGAACGATGCCGGCATCGTGCGCAACCGCGCCAAGATCGAAGGGACGATTCTCAGCGCGAAATCCTGGCTCGACATCCAGGACAAGGGTCCCGGCTTCTCCAAGCTGCTGTGGGACTTCATGGACGGCGCACCCAAGGTCAATCAGTTCAAGACCACCGCGAGCGTGCCGGCCTCGACGCCGCTGTCGATCAAGATCTCGAAAGAGCTGGCCTCGCGCGGCTTCAAGTTCGTCGGTCCCACGATCGTCTACGCCTTCATGCAGGCGACCGGGATGGTCAATGACCATCTCGTCACCTGCTTCTGCCACGAGACCTGCAGCGGCAAGCGCCGCACCCCACGCCTCAAGCCTCCCAAATGACGACTGACAAGGCCCCGAGCGGGCACGACCGCGTCTGGCAGCGCATGCTGTCCGGCCGGCGGCTCAACCTCATCGATCCCTCGCCGCTCGATGTCGAGATCGCCGACATCGCCCATGGGCTCGCGCGTGTCGCGCGCTGGAATGGCCAGACCACCGGCGCGCACATCTTCTCGGTGGCGCAGCACACGCTGCTGGTCGAGACGGTGATGCGCGCGCGCAAGCCGAACATCGATGCCCGGCTGCGGCTCGCCGCGCTGCTGCACGATGCGCCGGAATACGTCATCGGCGACATGATCTCGCCATTCAAGGCTGTGCTCGGCGACGGCTACAAGAGCGTCGAGAAGCGGCTGCTCGGGGCGATCCACATCCGCTTCGGGCTGCCGGCGGAGATTGCTCCTGAGATCGAGCGCCAGATCAAGGCGGCCGACCGCGGCGCCGCTTTTCTGGAGGCGACCCGGCTGGCCGGCTTCTCGGAGAGCGAGGCGAAGAAGCTGTTCGGTCGCGACCCCGGCCTGCCGGATGCCACTGTGACGGACTATCTGACGCCCTGGAGCGCGGCCAAGGCCGAGAAGCAGTTCCTGACCCGCTTCAACACGGTGCTGGGGTCGTGCTGAGATGCCGCTGACGCCGGACGAGCGCCGCAACGAACGGCTGAAGCTGGCCGCCAACTGGGTCAACACGCTGGCGACGGCCATCGTCACCGCCGGAACGTTCGTGCCGCTTGCCCAGTTCGTCTATGGGGTGCTGCCGCCCAGCACCCCCGCGGGCTTGATCTACGGGTCGGGCGTCGTTTGCATTATCACCGGAGTGCTCATACATTTGCTGGGTCAGTGGATCCTGGGAGGTCTTCGATGACCCTGCACCAGCTCGTTGCCCTGAGCTTTCCGCTTCTGACCGCCTTGGCCGTCGCCATCGTGGCCCTCTTCGTGCGCCGGCCCTGGTCCGAGAAACCGGTCGAGATCGCCCCCCAGAACCGTGAGCGGCTCCTCGACCATCTCGAGCGACTGAACGCGGAGATCGAAGGCAAGGCCCATCTGGTTCGCCAGGAGCTGCGGCAGCTCAAGAACGCGCGCTGAGGGCTGTCGGCGCATATATGCGCCAGCCCGACAGCAGACATCCAAAACCCGCTTTTGCCCTTGTGCCCCCATTCGTATAATCGGGCCTCCAAAGGCTCGCCATGATCCACGTCTGCTCACTCGCCGCCCTGCCCGAGACCGTGCGCCTGACCGGCGCCAGCCACGTGCTGACCATCATGGCCAATGTCGAGCAGGTGAAGCGGCCGGAGACGATCCGCCCCGAAAACCATCTGCGGGTCTCGGTCGACGACATCACCGAGCAGCTTCCGGGCTTCATGGCGCCGAGCGAGGATCACGTCGCCCAGGTGCTGGAGTTCGTGCGCGGCTGGGATCGTGCGGCGCCGCTGGTGATCCACTGCTATGCCGGCATCAGCCGCTCCACCGCGAGCGCCTTCGCCACGGCCTGCGCGCTCAACCCCAATCGCGACGAGCTCGATATTGCCTGGGCGATCCGCCAGGCCTCGCCGATCGCCTCGCCGAACCGGCTGATCGTCAGCCTGGCCGACAGGGCACTGGGCCGCCAGGGGCGCATGGTGCGCGCGCTGGACGCGATCGGGCCCGGCGCCATGATGGTCGACAGCGCGCCGTTCCGGATCGATCTGGACTGAGTTGCGACGCGGCGGAGCCGCGTACCGGCGCGCCTTGAACTTTTGTTCCGCGGTTTGACACAGAGGGAACGACGGCCATCGGGTGACCCGCCGTGGGTCGTCGGCCGATTCGCTGCGCCAGCGGTCCACCCGCAGGCCGGCACCTTCCACCCCTGACGCCCACCGGCGCCATCGATTGAGGATTCCCCGCGTGATGTTCGATTGGCCCCTGGATTGGATCGCGCTGCTGGTCGCGTTCGCGGCGCTCGCCTTCGCGCGCCGGATTTCCGATCGCCTGGCCGAGGTCCAGGCCCGGCTGGCCAAGCTCGAGGCGGCACGCCCGATCGCGGCTGCGCCGGTGGTCGCGCCGCCGCTCAGCCCGCTTCAGGAACCCGCTGAAGCCCCGCCAATGCCGCCGCCATTGCCGGAGCTGACCGAGCCTGCTCTCCAGCCCGCGGCGATGGCGAGCGACGACGCGGCCGAACAGCCGCCGCCGCTCGCGTCCCCGCCACCCGTGCCGCAGCCTGCGGCCGGCTTCGAGGAGCGCATCGGCACCCGCTGGGTGGTGTGGATCGGCGGGCTGACCTTGGCGCTCGGCGGCTTCTTCATGGTGCGCTATTCGATCGAGGCCGGCCTCGTCGGCCCCGAGGTGCGCGTCGCGCTCGGCGCGCTGTTCGCCGCCGCGCTGCTTGCGGCCGGCGAATGGACCCGGCGCAAGGAGAGCATCTCGCAGATCGCAGCGCTGCCGATCGCCAACATTCCGGCGATCCTGACCGCGGCCGGCACGGCGGTCGCCTTCGCCACGATCTACGCGGCCTACGCGCTGTATGAGTTCCTGCCGCCCGCGATCGCCTTCATGCTGCTCGGCATCGTCGCGCTGGGCACGCTGGCGGCGGCGCTGCTGCACGGCCCGGCGCTGGCCGGGCTCGGCCTCGTCGCCGCATTCACGACGCCGGTGCTGGTGTCGACTGGCGAGCCGAACTACTGGGCGCTCTACATCTACCTTGCCATCGTCACCGCCGCCGCGTTCGCGCTGGCACGCGTGCGGCTGTGGCGCTGGCTCGCGATGACCACGATCGGGCTGTCGTTCCTGTGGACCTTGCCCGGACTCGACGCGGGCGTCGAGACGGTGGCGCCGCATGTCTTCCACGTCGCTGTTGGTTTCGCGCTGGCCGCGCTGATCGTGGTCTGCGGCTTCATGTTCGGACCCGCGGCCGAGAACGACGAGGTCGAGCCGATCTCATCCGTCGGCCTGGCGGTTTATCTGCTCGGCGCCATGCTGGTCGTGCTGGCGAGCTTCCATGACGGTCTGGCGCTGATCGGCTTCACGGTGCTGGTCGCGGCGACGCTCGCGGTCGCCTGGCGCGCGCCGAGCGCCGTCGGCGCGGTGGCCGCCGCCGCTGCGACCGTGTTCCTCGTCTTCGCCGAATGGGCGCTGCGCGACAATCCGGACCTGCTGGTGCTGCCCGGCGGCGCGCTGCCCGGGATGGGGCCGAACCCGCTCGGCGCGTCGGTCACGTCGCATCTGGTGACGGCGGCGATCTTCGCGCTGGGCTTCGGCGGCGCCGGCTTCCTGGCGCAGGGCCGCTCGCACAACGCGGTCGTGCCGGTGGTGTGGTCGGCGGCCGGCGTGTTCACGCCGCTGGCGCTTCTTGTCGCGCTCTATGCGCGCATCGCCCATCTCGACCGCTCGATTCCGTTCGCGATCCTCGCCGTCGTGCTCGCCGCCGCGTTTGCCGTCGCCACCGAGGCGCTGACCCGGCGCGAGGAGCGCCCGGGCCTCAGCGCCTCGATCGCATTGTTCGCGACCGGCACGCTGGCCGCGCTGGCGCTGGCGCTGACCTTCGCGCTGGAGAAGGGCTGGCTGACGATCGCGCTGGCGCTGATGTCGCTCGGCACCGCCTGGATCTTCGAGAGCCGGCCGATCCCGTTCCTGCGCACGCTGGCGGCCGTCTTTGCCGGGCTCGTCGTGCTGCGCATCGGCTACGATCCGCGTATCGTCGGCGCCGATGTCGGCACCACGCCGATCGTCAACTGGCTGCTGTGGGGCTATGGCGTGCCGGCGGCGTCGTTCTGGAGCGCGAGCTATCTGATGCGCCGCCATGGCGACGACGCGCCGCTGCGCGCGGTCGAGGCCGCCGCGATCCTGTTCACGACCCTGCTCGCCTTCCTGGAGATCCGCCACGCCGTCAATGACGGCGACATGCTGGCGGTGCCATCGCTCGCCGAAGTGGGACTCGACGTCTGCGTGGCCCTGGCGCTGGCGATCGGGCTGGAGCGGCTCCGGGAGCGCAGCGGCAGCATCGTGCACAACATCAGCGCCGTGATCCTGACCGGCTTTGCCGGCGGCGCCACCGTGCTCGGGCTGCTGCTGCTCGAGAATCCGATGATCTCGGATGTCGCGATCAAGGGCGGCCTGCTCAACATCCTGATCCTGGCCTATGCGTTCCCGGCGGTGCTGATGCTGCTGTTGTCCTACGCGGTCGCAGGCCGCCGTCCGCCGGCCTATGGCAATACGCTGGCCGCGGGCGCACTGATCCTGGCGCTGTCCTATGTCAGCCTCGAGATCCGCCGGATCTATCACGGCCCCGATCTGACGGCAGGGCCGACCAGCGCGGCCGAGCAGTACACCTATTCGATCGCCTGGCTCGCCTTCGGCGTGGTGCTGCTCGGGATCGGAATCATCGTGCAGTCGCAACGCGCCCGTCTGGCGTCCGCCATCGTGATCGCGCTGACGATCCTGAAGGCCTTCCTGATCGACATGTCGGCGCTGACCGGCGTGTGGCGCGCGCTGTCATTCATCGGGCTCGGGCTGGTGCTGGTCGCGATCGGCTGGCTGTACCAGAAGGTGCTGTTCCGACGGCAGCAGCAGGCGCCGCCGGCTCAGCCGGCGGCGTAGCGCCATGTCGGATTAGGCCGCGCGCACCGACTCCAGGAACGACGCCACCTCACGCTTCAGCCGGTCGCTGTCCGAGGCCAGCGATTGCGCCGCGGCCAGCACATGCGTGGAGGCCGTTCCGGTTTCCGTCGCGCCGCGCTGCACGTCGACGACGTTCACAGAAACCTGCTGCGTGCCCTCCGATGCCTGCTGGACGTTGCGCGAGATCTCCTGCGTGGCGGCACCCTGCTCTTCCACGGCAGCCGCGATCGCCGACGAGATTTCCGACAGCCGCTCGATGGTCGTGGAGATCGCCCGGATGGCGCCGACCGATTCCTGTGTCGCCGCCTGGATGCCGGACACCTGCTGGCCGATCTCGTCGGTCGCCTTGGCGGTCTGCTCGGCCAGCGCCTTCACCTCGGACGCGACGACCGCGAAGCCGCGGCCGGCCTCGCCGGCGCGCGCCGCCTCGATGGTCGCATTCAGCGCCAGCAGATTGGTCTGGCCGGCGATCGTGTTGATCAGTTCGACGACGTCGCCGATCCGCGCCGCGGCCTTGCTCAGCTCGCTCACGCGATCGTTGGTCATGCGCGCCTGGTCGACGGCCTCGGTGGCCATGCGGGCCGATTCCTGCACCTGGCGGCTGATCTCGGTGATCGACGACGATAGCTCCTCCGTCGCGGACGCGACCGACTGCACGTTGGTCGAAGCCTCCTCCGAAGCAGCCGCAACCGCGGTCGAGATCTCCTGCGAGCGCGTCGCGGTGGATGACAGCGCGCCGGCGGAATGCTCGAGCTCGGTCGAGGCCGACGATACCGTCTGCACGATCTCGCCGATGGTCGCCTCGAACTGGCGGGTGATGTTGTCGACGCGCCGGCCGCGTTCGATCTTGACCTCGGCATCGTGGGCCGCGAGCTCGTCGGCCTCCTTCTTGGCGATCAGCGCCTCCTTGAACACCTGCAGCGTATCAGCCATGGCGCCGATCTCGGTCGGCTCGCCGCGATGCGTGACTTCCGCGCCGAGATCGCCCTTGGCGAGCTCCTGCATCGGCTTGATGATCGACGCGATACCGGACGAGACGTTCTGCACCAGATAGAATCCGACGGCGATGCCGGCGATGACGGCGGCGGCAATGATCGAAACCACGAGCCAGATCGCGCGCGAAAAGCTCTCGGCAGCCTGCCGCGTCGCGTTGTCGGCGCCCTTGTTGTTGAACTCGATGTCCTGGATGAAATACTTGTCGGCGTCGCGCGCGATCGCCGCGGCCGACTTTTCCAGCATTTCGGTGGCCTCGTGCGGAATCTTTCCGACGCTCTTGTTGGATTCATCCATCACCTGCTTGACGGCGACGACGTACTTCTCCCAGGACTGCACCCAGTTGTTGTAGATCGCGCGTTCCTCGGCCGAGGTGATCATCGGCTCGTAAGTCTTGCGGTCCTTGTTGATCGTCTCGAGGATTCCGTTGACGCGCTTCTCCGCGGCCTGCTTGGCCTCGGTCGTCTCCGACATCACATGCGCGCGCAAGGCGATGCGCAGCAGGTTGATGTCGGCGCGCAGCTCGCCGATCGCGCGCACGCTTGGCAACCAGTTGGTGGCGATGTCGACCGTGTTGGCATTGATCGACTGCATGCTGGTGACGGCGAGCACGCCGAGCCCGCACATGGTGACGAGCATGAAGGCGATGACCGAAATGATCTTCGTACGAATGGACATTGTTGACACGGAGGACCCCAGCTGACTGCGTGGTTCGGCCGCGTTCTGCCAGCGCCAGAGACGGCCCGAACATCCAGGTCTGCGCTGCGCTGCGCGGTCGAGGTCAGAGGATCAGAGGGCTCCGAAAATTCCGAACCCGCATGTCGTCCCTGACGACCTCATTGGGCGCGAAACAGGCTTATCGGAGGTTAATGCTGGAACCGTAAGATTACTGACAATGCGCGTAAAATGATGGCCCTCAGGAACGGCGCGGTGCTCCGGAACCGGCGCCCGAGGCACCGGGTCTCCTGATACCGTTGACGGATCGTGTGGAAGCAAAACCACGAACTGCGTTCGGCAACATCACAAACGCCGTCTGAGCGCGAGAAGTGTGACAGACGGAGAACACGCCCTCAGCGGATTGGCGCCACGGCGCACCGGACCTCGAATCCGATGGCCAGCGGCGCAATCACCCGGACAGTTGGAACTCAGCCGACCGCTTCGGACATCAGGCGGATCCGGAACACTGGCTGCTTGGCTTCGTCGAGCAGCTCCATCTGCCACTCGGCCCCCTGCTGCAACGACTTCGAGATGCCACCGATCAGGTCGGAGCAGACAGCCGTCAGCTCGTTCCAGGCGGTTTCCCGGTTGGCGAATTCATAAGGCTGATCAGCAGCGCCAGAATAGCGGCCCTGGCTGATTCGGAAGAAATAAAGCGACATAACGACCCTTTCTCGTGGGCCACCCCCCTGGTTGCAAACTGCACACGAGTCACTACCGAGGCATGAATTTGAGATTCCGTACGACTACGGCGCAATGACCACTAACGTGCGGTCAGCTTAAAATATTGCTCTATGTTAATAGGGGACTGGTTTTTCAATAATCGGTGAACTAACAACTAATCGGTCGAGCGACGCAGCTCCGGCGCCGCATCCGACTTCGCGTTATCGGATCTGGTAATTTCGGTCTTCGCGTTTTCGGCCTTGGCGTTTTCGGCCTTGGCGGTTTCGGGCTTCGCGCTTTCCGCCTTGGCGGCCTTCGCAGGATCCGCCTTCAGGGGTTCTACCTTGCTGCGCTCCACCCGCGGGGTCTCGACCCGCGCCGCCACTTCGGTGTGCAAGCCGTCGGCAGCGGGAACAGCAGCGCGCGCGGCGCGCGGCCGCGCCACGGCGCGCGCCATCAGCATGGTGGCTCCGCCCTGGTGCTGGAAGTCGCAATAGGCGAAGGCGCCGAGCCCGGAGACCGAGCCGCGGAAGCTGCGGTCGTCCTTCTTGTCGAGGTTGAAGCACGGCTCGAACGGCATGCCCTTGATGGCAGCGCAAACGTTCTGGCCGCGAATCTGCAGGGTGTTGCCGGGCAGGCGGATGTGACGCACCGGGCCAGAGCCGGAGAACTGCACCGCGCCCGCCGCGCCCATGTCGTCGAGGATGCGGCCCGCGCCACGGGTGCCGTCGACGCAGGTGAAGGCGAACACCTTTCCGGCGACGAATTTGCGGGCCTCGTCGGCTGTCATCGAACCCGCAACCGCGGGAGCAATCACGGCACCGGCAGTCACGGTCCCCAGCAATATACGCGCGAGCATGCATCAAACTCCCACTTAACCCAACGCAGCGGGTAAGGCGGTATCTTTACCCCATGCTTACCATACCAACCATGGCAACAATGGAGCAGCATGGTTTGAAAAGTCTGAACATCCTCAGGATATTCTTACCACCGTACGGCCGCGGACCTGGCCCGCGAGAATCTGCAGCCCCAGCGACGCCACCTGGTCCAAGGCAATTTCGTGAGTGATTTCAGCTAGTTTTGCGCGATCCAAATCAGTGGCGAGGCGCTGCCAGGCCGCCTTGCGCGCCGGCAGCGGGCACATCACCGAATCGATGCCGAGGAGGCATACGCCGCGCAAAATGAACGGCGCCACCGACGATGGCAAATCCATGCCGGCAGCGAGGCCACAGGCGGCGATGGCACCGCCATATTGGGTCATCGCCAGCAGGTTGGCGAGCGTATGCGAGCCGACGCTGTCGATGCCGCCCGCCCAGCGCTCCTTCGCCAGCGGCTTGGCCGGCCCGGACAGCTGGTTGCGGTCGATGATTTCGGCGGCACCGAGCGACTTGAGATAGTCGGCTTCGGCCAGGCGGCCGGTCGAGGCGATCACGTGGTAGCCGAGCTTGGCGAGCACCGCCGTCGCCACCGAGCCGACGCCGCCGGCCGCGCCCGTCACCACCACCGCCCCGCTGGCCGGCGTCAGCCCGTGCTTCTCCAGGGCCAGCACGGCCAGCATCGCCGTGAAGCCGGCGGTGCCGATTGCCATGGCATCCCGGGCCGACAGGCCCTGTGGCAGGCCGACGAGCCAATCGCCCTTGACCCGCGCCTTCTCGGCATAGGCGCCGAGATGGGTCTCGCCCATGCCCCAGCCGGTACAGATCACGGCGTCGCCCGGCTTCCAGACGGGATGGCTGGACTGCTCGACCGTGCCGGCAAAATCGATCCCCGCGATCATCGGGAAGCGCCGGACCACCGGCGCCTTGCCGGTCAGCGCCAGCCCGTCCTTGTAGTTCAGCGCCGACCACTCGACCTTGACCGTGACGTCACCGTCCATCAGCTCGGCTTCATCGAACTGCGTCAGCGTCGCGGTCGTTCCCTTGTCCGCCTTGTCGATCCGGATCGCCTTGAACGTTCCCACAGCGGCACTCCCTGCGCTTTCTTTGTCTCACGCCATGTTTAGCCGATCGGGTCGGCCGCGCAACTCAGGTCGCGGGAACGGCGCGCGCGACCGGCTTCTCGACGATCGGCAGGTTGATCAGCGCCGACAGCACGCCGAACAGGATCGAGAGCCACCAGATCGGCGTATAGGAACCGTAGCGCTCGAACACGATGCCGCCGAGCCAGACGCCGAGGAAGCCGCCGACCTGGTGGCTGACGAAGGCGAAGCCATAGAGCGTGGCGAGCCAGCGGGTGCCGAACATGATCGCGACCAGCGACGAGGTCGGCGGCACCGTGGAGAGCCAGGCGAGCCCGGAGACCGCGCCGAAGGCGATCGCGGAGGCCGCCGTGACCGGGAACGAGATGAAGGCGAGCGTCGCCAGCGCACGGGTGAAATAGATGAAGGACAGGATGTAGCGCTTCGGCAGCCGGCTCTGCAGCCAGCCGACACTGAGCGAGCCGATGATGTTGAACAGGCCGATCGCCGCGATCACCCAGCCGCCAACCTGCGCCGACAGGCCACGATCGACCAGGAACGCCGGCAGGTGCACGGTGATGAAGGCGAGCTGGAAGCCGCAGGTGAAGAAGCCGAGCACCAGCAGCACGTAGGAGCGGTGGCCGAACGCCTCCATCAGCGCGGTCGTGAACGACTGCTGCTCGGCCTCCGACGGCTTGGCCTCGGCCGCCGGCGGCGTCGCCACGGCGAGCGACAGCGGCACGATGAACAGCATCAGCGTCGCGAACACCATCAGCGCGCTCTGCCAGCCGAACTGGTCGATCAGCGCGACGCCGAAGGGAGCGAACAGGAACTGGCCGAGCGACCCGGCCGCGGTGCCGGCGCCGAGCGCGATGCCGCGGCGCTCCGGCGGCAGCAGCTTGCTGAACGCCGACAGGATGAGATTGAATGAGCAGCCCGACAGGCCGAAGCCGACCAGCACGCCGGCGCCGATGTTCAGCGACAGAGGCGAGCTGGAATAGCGCATCATCAGCAGGCCGCCGGCATAGAGCAGCGCGCCGACACAGATCACGCGCATCACGCCGAAACGATCGGCGATCGCGCCGGCGAGCGGCTGACCGAGCCCCCACAACAGGTTCTGCACCGCCACCGCAAGCGCGAACACGTCGCGTCCCCAGGCGAATTCACGGCTCATCGGCTGCACGAAGAAGCCGAGGCTGGAGCGCGGACCGAAGCTCAGCAGCGCAATCGCGCAGCCGCACACGATGATGACGACCGGCGTCCGCCAGCTCTGGCTGCGGGAGGCCGTGCCGAGATCGCCTGCCTGTACCGACATCCGTGTCCTCCCCTGCTGCGGTCGCTGTCCGCCGCGGCCTTCCGATTAATGCATTTGCATTGAACTCCCAAGCTCAAAAGCGGAACCCAGTCATGAAAAATTTCGATGCGGCGGCCAGCCATGAGTCCGTGTCATCCGAAGCGAGTTCCCGCAGCGGAACTCGCTCATGCGTCCTTGTCCCGGCGCGAAACGTCCTGATGCGCGAGTCGCAAACGACGATTCATCCTGTGCGGGAGTGACCTTCAGAACAGCCGCTATTTGTCGCCAAACACCGATAAACAGCGAAGGAAGTCTCTGAAGAAGAACTAACAGGTACCGCGGTACACATGCGCACGGAATGTGGAATTTGGACATCACATGGACCACGATCAGATCGAGACATCCGGCCACGTCGTGATCGTCGGTGCCGGAGTTGCCGGACTGTTCTGCGCGCTGAAGCTCGCACCGCAGCCGGTCACGCTGATCTCCGCGACCGCATTGGGTGAGGCCTCGTTCGGCGCGACGATGCAGGCCGACATCGCGGCAGCGGTGTCATCCGGCGACAGCCCCGATAGCCATGCCGCCGACATGATCGCTGCCGGTGGCGGCCTGGTCGACGCGACGGCCGCGCTGGCGCTCGCGCGCGACGCTTCGGCTGCAATCGAGGACCTGGTCCGCCTCGGCGTGGCTTTCGATCGTGATCACAGCGGCAGGCTGGCGACGTCTCGTGCGGCTGCGCACACCGCGCGACGGATTCTCAGCGTTCGCGGAGACTTCACCGGACAGGCGATCATCACCGCGCTGTCTCAAGCCGTGCGCGCAACGCCCTCGATCCGCATCATCGAGGGCCATGTCGCCGACGCGCTGCTGACGGAAGACGGCGCGGTGCGTGGCCTGCAACTGCGGCCGACCGACGACGATGCGGCCGCGCCGGTGCTGATCGCGGCGCCGGCAATCGTGCTGGCCACCGGCGGCATCGGCCGTCTGTTCGCCACGACCACCAATCCGCCGCACGCCACCGGCATCGGCCTCGCCATCGCTGCGCGCGCCGGCGCGGTCATTGCCGATCCGGAGTTCGTTCAGTTTCATCCGACCGCGATGATGACCGGTCACGATCCGGCGCCGGTTGTGAGCGAGAGCCTGCGCGGCGCCGGCGCCATCCTGGTCAACCGGCGCGGCCAGCGCTTCATGCTGCCGCGCCATCCGCTGGTCGATCTTGCCCCGCGCGACACGGTGGCGCGCGGCGTGATGGCCGAGATCATCGCCGGACGCGGCGCCTTTCTCGACGCACGCGACGTGCTCGATGACGACGTCGCCGAACGCTATCCGATGCTGCACCGGGCCTGTAACGCCGCGGGGCTCGATCCCACCCGGCAGCCGATTCCGGTGGCGCCGGCGGCGCATTTCCACATGGGCGGGATCGCGGTCGACGCGCAGGGCCGCAGCTCGATCGAGGGGCTTTGGGCGGCGGGTGAAGTCGCCGCGACGGCAACGGACGGCGCCAACCACATCGCCGGCAACGCGCTGCTCGCCGCGCTGGTGTTCGCCCAGCGGATCGCCGAGGATATCTCCGGCCGGACGTTCACCGCGCCCTCCACGCTACAGGACATTGCGTTCGCCGATCCGGCCGGCCCCTGTGCCGGCGCTGCGGCGAGCTCGCTGCGCGAGACGATGACGGCGCAGCTCGGCGTCATTCGCGACGAGGAGCGGCTGGCGGAGGCCATCGCCGCGATTGCCAGGATGGAGCGCGACGCCGGCAGCCCGAGGCTGCGCAACATGGCGAGCGCCGCGCTGCTGATCGCCACCGCGGCCTGGAGCCGGCGCGAGAGCCGCGGCGCGCATTGCCGCGCCGATTGCCCGGCCGAGAATCCGAGCTTCGCGCAGCGGACGATGACCACACTGGCCGCTGCCCGCGAGATCGCCGACGAGCTCGCGGCACGGCCGACGGCGCGGCAGTCGCGGCCGTTGAGCGCGTAGCAAGAGCTGATCCGACTGCGTCACGACGGAGCTCGGCAGTCGCGTTTTCACCGTCATTCGTGATCACCGTCATTCCGGGTTCAGGGCCTGCGGCCTTGTCCCGGAATGACGGTGCTCATGACGAAGCAGCCATCGTCGCCCAATACAGATATTACGACTCGTTGTTATTTGCTGCCTCGCCGGTATTTGGGAGCAGGCACGATGTAATTAGTGCGTGCCGTGTCGGCCGCGTGCATCCATTGATCCGCGGGCGCTGGACGAACAAATCGGCCGTACCGTTGCGCTGGTGCTCGTCGTCATCACGCGCACGATCTGAGCGGCCCTCGCCAATGAGTTGGACGAGGCCTTTCGTCGAAGCAGATCACCGGCTGACGCTGATGCGAATCGCCGCACGGATCGAGCACATCCTCTACGCGCGCGACTAATTCGCATCGATCTGTGGGGATACGCCACATGCTCCTGCGCCATGGCTTCAGATCGTTCTCGGCCAGACGCCGCCGCACTATCTCGTGCGCCCCGGCGCCGACGGCATTTACCAGCACCAACTAAATGGCTGGACAGGTTCGCCATGATTTCGGCAAAAGAACCGCAGAACCTGTACAAATAAGAAAAAGAGATGGTCGAAATTTAGCGGTGCTCAAGTAGTAGCGCGCGTTTTGTCCGTCCTGCTGACGAGGAAATGGGAATTCACGGCTGCCAGATCGCCGATTCACCGCTTGGCATGGCCATAGATTCGGTCATCGGTCTCGCCGCCGGTTTGGAAGCCGAGTCGCCGAGCAGAAAGGCGCCAAACGGTCCAGGGAGTGTTGCGGGGCGACGCGATGGCGCGTGTCCGCAGGAGTAGTTGAGGATGAGTTCCTTATTGCGGAGTAGCGGATCGCGGATCACCGTGGGTGATGCGCAGAGCGAACGTTGGCGCCCGGCAAAGCCTGCCGCTTTGTCCAACAGCCTCGCGCATGCGACGTCTGCGCCTGATGAGGATGCGGCCATCGATCTCTCCCGGCCGTGGTGGCAAACCGCTTCAGCGGTTGACGATGCGCCGATGCCAATGGCGCCAGCAGAAGCGGACCGATCCTGGCAGATCCCTTCACTCGATCCCGTCGTGATGCCTCCACCTCCGCCCGAACGGCTCGAATTCGATTCTGTTTTCCGGTTCGGTGCCGCAGTGGCCGCGCTTGCGTGCCTCGCGTTCTTTGCGGTGCGCATCATGCAGGCTCCGAACATTGAAACAGTTACGAAGTCTGAAGCGACCGCTTCATCGTCTCCCCGAAACTTCGGGACAGCGGGGAAATCGAAATCCGATGACGGCCAAGCATCGCTGGACGCCGCGGCGCACACGATCGGACGGGCCGATTCGATCATGGCGTCGATCCCGATCGTCAAGCCGGCTCCGGGCGGAGGCGAGACCCCGCAGTCAATTCCGCCGAAAGCATCTCGGACCATCGCGACCAGGAGCCCTGCACCGGCGGCCGCGTCTGCGCTGACCAAGAACGAGATCAGCGAAATGCTGAAGCGCGGACGCGATCTCATCGGCGCGGGCGACGTTGCGAGTGCCCGCCTGATCCTGGCGCATGTCGCGGAAGCGGACGCCGAAGCATCACTGACGCTGGCCGGCACTTATGACCCCGCGATCTTGTCCAACCTGAAAGCCGTTGGCGTCGCGCCCGATCCGGCCAAGGCCCGCGCCTGGTACGCGAGAGCCGCCGAACTCGGGTCACTCGAGGCTCGACGGCGGCTCGAGTGACCCGAGCTTCGAAACCGGGTGATCCAGCGCGGTCTCACGCCGGTCGCTGCGCAGGAATTGCGGCGGGGCGCGGACCGCCGGATCCTGGTCGATGGTGTCGTGCGGGCGACGCGCGTCCCCGCAAAGTGTTGTGTTGCGTGATGAGGTCCATGATGGGAATGTTTGATCGTCTGTTGCAACCGGCCTTGTCGTCGGCGCCCCGTGGTCCTCGGCTGCTTGGCGCGCCGGGTTCTCCGACCGTGGCGTTGCTCCTCGTGCTTGCCGCCGTGCCAGGCCTGGCGCGTGCTGCCGAGGGCGAGATCCGGATCGGCAATACGACGCCCTACAGCGGGCCGGCCGCCGCCTACGGCAGCGTGAGCAAGGTCATCTCCGCCTATTTCCAGAAGGTGAATGACGAGGGCGGGATCAGGGGCCGCAAGATCACCTACATCTCCTATGACGACGGCTATAATCCGCAGAAGACGGTGGAGCTGACACGACGGCTGGTGGAGGAAGACAAGGTCGACGTCATCTTTGCGAGCGTTGGAACAGCGACCAGCGCGGCGGTGCGGCCTTATCTCAACGCAAACAAGATACCGCAATTGTTCGTCGGCTCCGGCGCCTCGATCTGGGATCAGCCTCGCGACTATCCTTGGACCATGGGAGCGCAACCCAGCTACCAGATTGAAGCTCATATTCACGCGCAATATCTGCTCGAGCAACATGCCGGTGGCACGCGCATCGGTGTGCTTTATCAAGACGACGAGTTCGGCAAGGACTATCTGAAGGGTTTGAAGGACGGGCTCGGCGGCAAGCTGCCGATCGTCGCGGAAGCGGCTTACGCGGTCACCGATGCCGACATCAATCAGCAGATCGCGAAGCTGAAGACCGCCGGAGCCAACATCCTGGTCGACGTCAGCACCCCGAAATTCACGGTGCTCGCGATCCGCCGCCTCGCCGAGCTCGGCTGGAGACCCGAGCACATCATCCCCACGGTTTCGGATTCGGTTGCCACCGTGCTGCAGCCTGCAGGCCTGCAGAACGCGGAAGGAGTGCTTTCCGCCACCATCCTGTACGAGGGCGGTGTGCAGGGCGGCGATCCCGGCTTCGCCGAGTGGTCCGCGTTCATGGATCGCTACGCGCCTGCAATCAGCAAGAACAACAGCTTGGGAATCGTGGGCTACGCGCTTGCCAACCTGATGGTTGCGGTCCTGCGCAATTGCGGCGACGACTTCTCCCGCGACAACATCATGAGGCAGGCGCGTTCCTTGAAGGGGACGCCAATTCCCATGTTGATTCCCGGGATCGTCGCCAATACCAGCGCCAGCGACCACGCGCCGATCGAGCAGATGCAGATGAAGCGTTTCGTCGATGGCCATTGGGAACGGTTCGGGCCGGTGCGCAGCGGAATCGACCCGGGTGCGGTCAGCGATTCCTTCAAGGCGATCTTCCGCTATGCGTCGGCCAAGCGGGACCTCGCGAGCCAGCTCAACGCCAATACGGTGAGCCTGATGACGGGCTCGTATGGCAGCACCTATTCCCAGATGGGCGCCGACGTCGCCTCGGTCCTCAATGACGGCATCAACCTGCGGGTCATGCCGGTCCTCGGCAGCGGCTCGGTTCAGGCGGTGGCCGACATCCTCATGCTCAAGGGCGTCGACGTGGGAATCGTGCGCAAGGACACGCTGTCCTATCTCGAACGCAAGGACTTCGCGAGCAACATCCGCAATCAGCTCGTCTACGTCACCAAGATGTTCAACGAGGAAATGCATGTTCTGGCACCGCGATCGATCCGCACCATGCGGGAGCTCGACGGCAAGACCGTTGCGGTCGACCTGCCGGACGGCAGCACCTTCGTGACCGCGATCAACGTGTTCGAGCGGCTCGAGATCAAGCCGCATCTGCTCTATATCGAGCCGCGCATCGCGCTCGAAATGTTGCGCAAGGGGGAGATCGACGCGATGATTGCGGTCGACGGCAAGCCGGTGCCCTGGCTCAGCCAGATCACGGATGCCAATCTGCATCTCGTCCCGGTCGGCTACGACAAGACCTTGCGCGAGGATTACCTTCCATCCAAGCTCACCGCGGACGACTACCCCAACCTGATCTCCAATTCCGAGTCGGTGGAAACGATCGCAGCAGAGGCAATCCTGGCGTCGTATAATTGGCAGCCGGGAAGCGACCGCGATCGCCGGCTGTCGCTGCTGGTCGAGTCGCTGTTCTCGCGCATGTCGCAGCTGCAGCGGCCTCCCTTCCATCCGAAATGGCAGGAGATGGCGCCCCGCGCGCCGGTCGCCGGCTGGACCAGGTTCCGGGCCGCGCAGGAATGGCTCGATGGGACGACACGGATTCCGGCGGCCACTACGGCCACCGTTAAACCGTCGAAGCCGGTCGCGGCCGCCGCACCGTCCCCGCGCATTCCTGTCACGGCAAAGCCGGCGGCCGCAACGCCGCCGGACCAGGCGCGCCAGACCGAGTTGTATCGCCGCTTTCTCGAGTGGAATGCGACGCGTCGCTAGATGATTAGCGCCGCGTCCAGTTCGGATTGCTCTCGGCCTCGCTCTTGGCGGCCTCGGTGAGCTCGGCCGAAATGGCTGCGGTCTGCTGCGGCGTGCCCCAGCTCGGCGCGTCGCTGCCGTCGCCCCATTTCTTCGGCCGGTAGAAGGTGTGAACGCCAAACTTGTACATGCGCTTCATCTCGGCGACCCAGGACGGCCGCACCCAATAGGCATGATAGTGGGTCGACTTGCCCACCTCCGGCAGCCAGATCAGCCCGTCCAGCATGGCCTTCGCGATCTTCTTGGCGCGATCCCACATCTCGGGCTCGCGGATCACATCCGGATTGTTGTCGCAGGCGAAGGTGAACTGGCAGGCGAAGTGGCGGTATTTGTTCTGGTAGACGACGCCGCACACCGTCGTCGGATAATAGCCGGAGAACGCCCGGTTCAGCACGACCTGCGCCACGGCCATCTGGCCGCGCACCGCCTCGCCGCGGGATTCGAAATAGATCGCTTCGGCAAGGCACTTCTCGGACTTGAAGCGCGCCTTCTCGTCCGTGAGGCTCAACCGTTCGGCCGGAGTCCTGTCGCGCTGATTGTCGGTGTTGACCTCGCCTTTCGGCGCGATGCTCTCGCCGCCATCACCGGCCTTGGCGGCATCGTCGGCCGGATGTGACAGCACCGCCATCGGCTTGAGGTCCGGATCCGGCATCACGATCAGCGGCGCCTCGCCCGGCAGCCATGTCTCCATGGTTCCGGCGGCAACGCCCAACGACGACGTGCCGAAATAGAGGTTGGACGTCTTGATGTTGAGGCCGTCATAGCTGACGGCGCCATCTGCCAGAATTTGGTCGGCGGCAGGCTTCAGCTCGCCCGATGGCTGGATCTCGGACTTCGCCGCGTCGTACTGCACGAGCGGCGGCGCGCTCAGCGCCTCCTGCAATTCGGGATCGAGTGCAGAACGCTGCGGGAGTGGCGCCTGCGCCGGCGCTTCCGTCGTCTTGGCGCCGAACACCGAGGAATTCGAATCCGGTTGCGTCGATGGCGTGGGTGCGGGCTCGGAGGGCGCAGGCTCGACGGGCGCGGCCGATTCGGTCGGCTGCGCCGACGGCGTCGGGGGGCGCACGACGAGACGATCGCCCTTCAGCGTGCGATCGACCTTGGGGAAGTCGGAGGCCTGATAGCGTGGCGGAACCTGCAGCGCCGGATTGCGCGGCGTCGATCCGGTGATGTCGAGATCGCGCCCATCGAGGCTTGCGAGGCGGATGCTCACCGCCTGCGGCGCCGAGGTTCCGATCGGACGACCGAAACTATAGGTGGCGAGCTGAATGGAGGCCGCAGCCGAGAACACACGCTTCTGCCAGCGTTCGGCGACGCCCGGCTGGCGGGCGAGCAGAGAAGCGATGTCTTGATACCCGGTCTCTGTCGGCATCAGAGCGAAGACGCAGAGACCGAGTCCGAAGGACGCAAATCGCGCGCCCTTCGGATCGGGACGCAGAACTAACATCGATACGCTCAACGCAACGCTTACTGGATCGACCGAACAACAGTGCTTCCGTGCAATTCGATCTTCTCTCTTCGTATCGGGTTTAGGTTGCCGAGGAGTTAATCCGCGTTGCAATTGTGAAACAGGCAAGCGGGGAAGTTGCAGAGCGCCGAGCGATCGAGATGCTTGGTAAACAGCGCACCGACGAGAACGGGTGAACATTCAGTCAACAGATGCGGTGAATGAAAATCATCTGCACATCATGAGGCGGAGTGTTCCATCGGCCTGTGACGTTCGCTCTCTCCACTCGTCATTCCGGAGCGCCCCCGGAATGACGGCGGTGGTGGAGAAGAAGTGCACCTTGCGTCACGTGCGCGCCGCATCGCGACGAACCCTCACCAATGAAAAAGGCCGGCAACATGTGCCGGCCTTCATCAGGATTAGATCGATCGCAGCAGGATCAGGCCTGGCTCGCGATCTCCTTGCCGAGCGCGGATTGCGCGGCGGCGAGGCGCGCGATCGGCACGCGGTAGGGCGAGCACGACACGTAGTTCATGCCGACCTTGTGGCAGAACGCGACCGAGGCGGGATCGCCGCCATGCTCGCCGCAGATGCCGACCTTGAGGTTGGGTCGCGTGGCGCGGCCGCGCTCGACGCCGATCTTGACCAGTTCGCCGACGCCCTCGCGGTCGATCGAGATGAACGGATCGATCTCGAGAATGCCCTTGGCGACGTAGGCGCCGAGGAAGCTGCCGGCGTCGTCGCGGCTGATGCCGTAGGTCGTCTGCGTCAGGTCGTTGGTGCCGAACGAGAAGAACTCGGCGGCCTCCGCGATCTGGCCGGCCATCAGCGCAGCGCGCGGCAGCTCGATCATGGTGCCGACCTGGTACTCCAGCTTGGCGCCGGTCTCGCGGATCACGGCCTGCGCCATCGCGTCGATGCGCGCCTTGACCAGGTCGAACTCCGCCTTGGTGGCGATCAGCGGCACCATGACCTCGAGGCCGACGGCCTCGCCGGTGCGCTTCTCGGCCTCGACCGCCGCCTCGAAGATCGCGCGCGCCTGCATCTCGGCGATCTCCGGATAGGCGATGGCGAGACGACAGCCGCGGAAGCCGAGCATCGGGTTGAACTCCGACAGCTCGCGGGCGCGGTCGGCCAGGCGCCGCGGATCGGTGTTCATCGCGCGGGCGACTTCCTCGACCTCGGCCTGGGTGTGCGGCAGGAACTCGTGCAGCGGCGGATCGAGCAGGCGGATCGTGACCGGCAGGCCCTTCATGATCTCGAACAGCTCGACGAAGTCGGCGCGCTGCATCGGCAGCAGCTTGGCGAGCGCGGCGCGACGCTCCTGCTCATCCTCGGAGAGAATCATCTCGCGCACCGTGCGGATGCGCGTCTCCTCGAAGAACATGTGCTCGGTGCGGCACAGGCCGATGCCCTCGGCGCCGAACTTGATCGCGGTGCGCGCATCCTCCGGCGTGTCGGCATTGACGCGCACGCCGGTCTCACGCACGGCATCCGCCCAGCCCATCAGGGTGCCGAACTCGCCGGACAGCTCCGGCTCGATCATCGGCATGCGGCCGGCCAGCACCTGGCCAACGGAGCCGTCGATGGTGATGACGTCGCCGGTCTTGAAGGTGCGGGAGCCGATGCTCATCGTGCCGCGGCCGTAGTCGACGCGGATGGTGCCGCAGCCGGACACGCAGGGCTTGCCCATGCCGCGCGCGACGACGGCGGCGTGCGAGGTCATGCCACCGCGGGTGGTGAGAATGCCCTCGGCGGCGTGCATGCCGTGGATGTCCTCCGGCGAGGTCTCGATGCGGACCAGGATCACCTTGCGACCGTCGGCCTGCAGCTTGGTGGCCTCGTCCGAGGAGAACACGATCTCGCCGGATGCCGCGCCCGGCGAGGCCGGCAGGCCGGTGGCGACCACGTCGCGCTTGGCGGAGGGATCGATGGTCGGATGCAGGAGCTGATCGAGCGAGGCCGGATCGACGCGGAGCACGGCGTCGCTCTGCGAGATCAGGCCCTCATTTGCGAGCTCGACCGCGATGCGCAGCGCCGCCTTGGCGGTGCGCTTGCCGCTGCGGGTCTGCAGCATCCACAGCTTGCCGCGCTCGACCGTGAACTCCATGTCCTGCATGTCACGGTAGTGCTTCTCGAGCAGCGTGTAGATGCGGGTCAGCTCGTGGAAGGCGTCGGGCATCGCGACTTCCATCGACGGCCGGTCCGAGCCGGACTCCCGACGCGCGTCCTCGGTGATGTCCTGCGGGGTGCGGATGCCGGCGACGACGTCCTCGCCCTGCGCGTTGATCAGGAACTCGCCGTAGAGCTTGCTCTCGCCGGTCGAGGGATTGCGCGTGAAGGCGACGCCGGTGGCCGAGGTGTCGCCCATGTTGCCGAACACCATGGCCTGGACGTTGACGGCGGTGCCCCAGGATTCCGGAATGTCGTGCAGCTTGCGATAGGTCACCGCGCGCGTGTTCATCCAGGATGAGAAGACGGCGCCGATCGCGCCCCACAACTGGTCGTGCGGGTCCTGCGGGAAGTCCTTGCCGGTCTCGTGCGCGACCGCGTCCTTGTATTTGCCGACCAGCATCTCCCAGTCCTCGGAGCTCAGATCGGTGTCGAGCTGATAGCCCTGGGTGTCCTTGAAGCTGTCGAGGATGTCCTCGAAGTGATGGTGCTCGAAGCCGAGCACGACATCCGAATACATCGTGATGAAGCGGCGATAGCTGTCGAAGGCGAAGCGGCGATCGCCGGACAGCGAGGCCAGCGCTTCCACCGTCCGGTCGTTGAGACCGAGATTGAGCACGGTGTCCATCATGCCCGGCATCGAGGCGCGGGCGCCGGAGCGCACCGAGACCAGCAGCGGGTTCTCCGGATCGCCGAACTTCTTGCCGGTCAATTTGCCGATGTAGTCGAGCGCCTTGTCGACCTGCGACTGCAGCTCCTTCGGATAGGTCTTGTCGTTGGCGTAGAAGTAGGTGCAGACCGAGGTCGGAATGGTGAAGCCCGGAGGCACCGGCAGGCCGAGATTGGCCATCTCGGCCAGATTGGCGCCCTTGCCGCCGAGCAGGTCGCGCAGGCCGGCTTTGCCTTCGGCCTTACCGTCACCGAAGGTGTAGACCCACTTGTTCGGCTTGATCGCGGTGACCGCGCTCTTGGCCGGGGCCTTCGCAGCCGACGCCTTCACAGCCTTGGCGACCGGCTTGGCAGCCGTCTTGGCCGGCTTCTTCGGAGCGGTTTTCACTGGCGCTTTCGGTGCAGACCTGGGCGCGACCTTGGCCGGGGCCTTGGCGACGGGCTTCGACGCCGTCTTGAGCGCCTTGCGCGGTGGAGCGAGTGCTGCGGTCTTGGCCTTGCCCGGCTTGGAAGGCTTTGATTTCGCTGTAACTTTCTTAGACTTCGCTACCGCTTTGGCCATGAGGTGCTTCGATCCGCAAATGGGAGGAGAAATCGCGCGCCTTACACCACTTTGGGCGCCGCGGCGCAAGCTCGGGGGTTCCCGACCTTGGGACTAGAACCTGGGGACTAGAAGTGGAGCCACTTCAGCAGGCCCATGCCAATCAGGCCGTTCAGGATGAGGAAGATCGCGACGATCAGGTTCAGCAGGCGCGGCATGATCAGGATCAGGACGCCGGCGATCACGGACATGATCGGCGAGATATGGGCAACGGTCAGGGTCATCGACAAGCTCTGAATGATTGAAGGACGAGGCTGGGGCGATTCGATTTGGCCGGACTTTATCCTGGCCCATCGTGGCGGAATAGGAGACGCACGGCACGAGTTCCGGTTCCCCCACCGCTGAATCTGCCGCAAAAATGCCGCCGGTTCCACGTGGCCCCGCGCGGAACGATGACCTGTTGCCGGCATTGGGAAGCAGGTGCCGGCACGCGCCGGTTTCTCTCAGCGATCAACAGCTCAGGAGTCCCGTCCCATGCGAACCCATCTCACCCTTGCTGCCCTCATGGCCGCACTCGTGATACCGGCGGCCGCACAGGCGCAATCCTACACGACGGGCGTCGGGCGCAGCGTCGTGGTCGAGGAGGACGCTCCAGTGATCACGGTCGAGCGACGGCCGGAGTTTCGCGAATATGTCGTCCGCGAGCGTGTTCCCAACTATGTGATCCCCGATCGCGTCGTTGTTGGCACCGTGCTGCCAGAGTCCGGTGTTACATATTACGACGTTCCGCAGCGCTTCGGTGCGACACCTTATCGCTACACCGTGGTCAACGGCGAAACTGTCCTGGTCGAACCGCGATCGCGGCGGATCATTCAGGTCGTTGAATAGTTATAGAGCTGCATTTGGTCGCCAACGCCCCCGCAAGCGGCCAGATGTAAAAGGCCCTGCCCGGTTCCCCCCGCCGGGTAGGGCTAATTTTTATTGGCGCGTAACTTGTAGGGTGGGCAAAGCGGCCGCCGAAGGCGGCAGCGTGCCCACCATTCGGCAGCAACTCCGCTGAGAGACGGTGGGCACGGCGCCATTGCGATCGCGGGACGTGGGGATAGCACGGCAGCGCCTTTGCCCACCCTACGTTGCGATAGGGCGATCAGCCCTCGATCTTTGAGAAGTCGGCCACCGCACGCGTCGCGCTGCGGATCTCGTTCAAGAGCTTCAGCCGGTTCTCGCGGATCTTGGCGTCGTCATCGTTGACCTTCACCTTGTCGAAGAACGCATCGACCGCCGGCCGCAGCTTCGCCATCGCGTGCATGGCCGCGGCAAAGTCTTCCTTGGCAACGGCAGCGCCGGCTTCCGAGCCAACCTCGCCGATCGCCTTCGCCAGTGCCTTTTCCTCGTCCAGCCTGTAGAGCGCCGCATCCGGCGCGCCGTCGAACTTGCGCTTGTCCTTCTTCTCCTCGATCGCGAGGATGTTGGACGCGCGCTTGGTGCCGGCGAGCAGGTTCTTGCCGTCGTCGGTCTCGAGGAATTTTCCGAGCGCCTCGACGCGGCGGACGACCATCAGCAGGTCATCCTTCATCTCCTCTTCCGGCGGAGGCTCACGATCCAGGGCCTCCTGGCTGCCGGCTGCTTCGATGAGATCAAGTTTGGCTGCACCACTTCTCACGGCATCCGACCGCCACCAAGGGGAAGGTGATGTCGCGAAAACGGCATCGACAAGATCGTGCCGGGCGCCTTGCTCACGAAGTTGCACTTTCAGACGGTCGGCGAAGAATGAGATGAGATCGACAACTGCCACTGGGACGCTGCGTCTACCAAACGTTTCCGCATCCACCCTCACAACAAACGTAGTGAACCCAGGCTTCTCACTACTCTCCACCTGCTTCACTTCGTTCCCCACTTCGCGCGCGCGAATTGCCGTGGCCAGTTGGAAAAACCAAGGCCCGCAGATACTAGCGAGGTGAAGTCGGAGATTATTTTCCAAGATGATCCGGATCACACCTAAAGCCGCGCGACGCAGCGCATACGGATCCTTCGATCCCGTCGGCTTTTCTTTGATCGCCCAGAATCCGACCAGCGTGTCGAGCTTGTCGGCGAGCGCCACGGCCACCGATACCGGATCGGTCGGCACGCGATCACCAGGTCCCTGCGGCTTGTAGTGCTCCTCGCAGGCTGCGGCGACGGAGGCGTCCTCGCCCTGGGCCAGCGCGTAGTACTTGCCCATCAGCCCCTGCACTTCCGGGAACTCACCGACGACCTCGGTGAGCAGGTCGGCCTTGGCGAGCTTGGCGGCGCGCGCGGTCTTCGCAGCATCGGCGCCGACCAGCGGCGCGATCTCAGCGGCGAGCGTCTCGATGCGGGCGATGCGCGCCGCCTGGGTGCCGAGCTTCTCGTGGAACACGATCTGCTCGAACTTCGGCAGCCGGTCCTCGAGCTTCGTCTTCAGGTCCGTCTCGTAGAAGAACTTCGCGTCCGACAGCCGGGCGCGGATGACGCGCTCGTTGCCGGCGATGATGGTCTTGCCGCCGTCGGTCGCCTCGATGTTCGCGGTCAGGATGAACTTTGGCGCCAGCCCGCCGGTCTTGGGATCGCGCACCACGAAGCATTTCTGGTTGTTGCGGATGGTGGCGCGGATCACCTCGCCGGGGACCTTGAGGTACTCCGGATCGAACGAGCCCATCAGCACGACCGGCCATTCGACCAGGCCCGCGACCTCGTCGAGCAGCACGGGGTCCTCGACCAGCTCATAGCCTTGCGCAAAAGCGAGCTGCTTGGCGTCGGTGACGATGGTGTCCTTGCGGCGGTCAGGATCGAGCACGACCTTGGCGTCGAGCAGCTTGGCCTCATAGTCCTCGAAACGCCTCACCGAGATTGGCGCGGGCGCCATGAAGCGATGGCCGTAGGTGGTCTGTCCCGCCTCGATGCCGTCGACGGCGAAGCCGATGACGTCCGGCTCCTCGGTCTCAAGGCCGAAAGTGGCGGTGATCGCATGCAGCGGCCGCACCCAGTTCAACGCGCCGGGCCTTTCCGAGCGCTTGCCCCAGCGCATCGATTTCGGCCAAGGGAACGTTCTGATGATCACCGGCAGCATCTCGGCGAGCACGTCGAGCGTGGCGCGGCCGGGCTTCTCGATCAGGGCGACGTAGAAATCGCCCTTCTTCGGATCGCGCTGGATCGTCGCCTCCTCGATCGAGGACAGGCCGGTGGCCTTGAGAAAACCCTGGATCGCCGCATCGGCACCACCGACGCGCGGGCCCTTGCGCTCCTCCTTGAGATCAGCCTGTCGCGCCGGGATGCCGTGCACGGTCAGCGTCAGCCGCCGCGGCGTCGCGAATGCCTTGGCGCCCTCATAGACGAGGCCCTCGGCGACCAGCTTGTCGGTCACCATGCGGCGCAGATCCTCCGCCGCCTTAGCCTGCATGCGCGCAGGAATTTCTTCGGAGAACAGTTCGAGAAGGAGGTCGGGCATGTCTCAAGTCTCTCTGCACGAAGAACCACGCTCCCCTGGAGGGGGAGGGTCGCCTGCCGTAGGCAGGTGGGGCGAGGTGACCGCGATCTCCGTGTGAATGGCTTCGAGCACCGCCTCAGTCCTGGTCATAACGTCGTTGTTCCAAAATCGCAAAACGCGATAGCCTTCCGAGTTGAGCCAGCGCGTCCGGGCCTCGTCGCGCTGGCTGTTCGCATCTTCTCCGTGCTGCGACCCATCCACCTCGATGACGAGACGACGGGCCAGACAGGCAAAATCAGCAACATAGGGACCGATGACGACTTGTCGTCTGAAGTGGGTCCCGTCGATCTCGAGGCGTCGTAGGTAGCGCCACAGAATGTCTTCGGCGGCCGTGGTGTTTTCGCGCAGCCGTTTCGCGGTTCGGCGTTTGAAATCGCTGATCGGCCGTTTGCCCATCTGCCACCTTCACCCCACCCCGCTCGCCCGCTTCGCGTGCGATCGACCCTCCCCCTCCAGGGGAGGGTGGTCATGTCCTGGCGCCCCTCCCGGCCCCAGGGCCACCCTCCCCTGGAGGGGGAGGGTCGATTGCTCATGCGAATGCATGAGCAATCGGGGTGGGGTGACAGTCTATCCATCATCAACAGTGTTCCAGCCGAGAGATCACCCCACCCCGGCACGCATCTCGCTTCGCTCGATCGCGTGCCGACCCTCCCCCTCCAGGGGAGGGTGAAGGGTCAGCCTTCGCGCTCAACCGGCTGACGCCGCCCCCGCCCCGCCCGCCTCCGTATGCAGCCAGGCTTCGCCGCAGGCTTTGGCGAGCTCGCGGACGCGCAGGATGTAGCTCTGGCGCTCGGTGACGGAGATGACGCCGCGGGCGTCGAGCAGGTTGAAGACGTGGCTCGCCTTGATGCACTGGTCGTAGGCGGGCAGCGCCATCAGATGCGCCTCGCGCTTGTCGTCCTTCCAACCGGCATCGAGATATTTGCGGCAGGCGCCCTCGGCCATCTTGAACTGCTCGAACAGCATGTCGGTGTCGGCATGCTCGAAATTGTGCCGGGAATATTCGCGCTCGGCCTGCAGGAAGACATCGCCATAGGTGACCTTGGCGTCGCCGTCGCGGCCGTTGAAGTTGAGGTCGTAGACGCGGTCGACGCCCTGCACGTACATCGCCAGCCGCTCGAGGCCATAGGTGAGCTCGCCCGCGACCGGCGCGCATTCGAAGCCCGCGACCTGCTGGAAATAGGTGAACTGCGACACCTCCATGCCGTCGCACCAGCACTCCCAGCCGAGACCCCAGGCGCCGAGCGTCGGGCTCTCCCAGTCGTCCTCGACGAAGCGGATGTCGTGCACGGCGGCGTCGATGCCGATGGCGCCGAGCGACTTCAGGTACAGCTCCTGAAGGTTCGGCGGCGACGGCTTCATGATCACCTGGAACTGGTAGTAGTGCTGCATCCGGTTCGGATTCTCGCCGTAGCGGCCGTCCTTCGGCCGCCGCGACGGCTGCACATAGGCGGCATTCCACGACTTCGGCCCAAGCGCGCGCAGGGTCGTCGCCGGGTGGAAGGTGCCTGCCCCCATCTCCATGTCGTAGGGCTGCAGGATCACGCAGCCCTGCTCGGCCCAGAACCGCTGCAGGGCCAGGATGAAGCCCTGGAACGAACGTTCGGGGCGCATGTGCAGAGGTAGCGAGTCCATCGTCGGTATCGGTCTTTCGCAGGCGTCGGAAAAGCGCGCGGACCGTATCGGCGGGGACATCAGGAATCAAGGCAATAGGGTCTCCGAACGGCGGCGACGTGCCGTCGCTCGAAGACCAGCGGCTCGCGTCAGCCCGGCCGGTAGGCGCCCGTGACGGGATCGCGGCGCAGAGTCTTGATCTCGGCGGTCTGCGCGGCCTCGGCGACGCGCGACAGTCGCGCCTCTTCGAGCTCCCGGTTGATCTTCTGAGCGGCCTTGTAGGCCCAGCGAACCACGGCAAGCCCGCCCAGCATACCCGCGAAAGCAACGAACGGCGGCATTGGTCGATCCTCGTTCATGAACAGAGCCACCCCGATTCCCATTGTCGCCGATCCCGGTTCCCCCCGCAATCCGGATTGCGAGGGGCGAAATGGCGCGGCCTCCAGTCTAGAACCCAAAACGGGCCCAGATCGCCCGGGTTTCGGCCGCGGAGATCAGCTCCTCGGCCAGCCCCGTCCAGCCGAATCCCAGGCTGCCGGCGCCCGCGGCGCGGCGGCCGAGCAGACCCGACAACAGGCCGGACGCCGGCGCCACGACAGGCGTTGCAACCTTGTCGCCGAAGCGGGTGCGCAGGACGGCGCGGAGGTCGCCGATAGCGTCCGCCAGCCCCAGCGTGACGGCGCTGTCGCCGGCCCAGTACTCGCCGGTGAACAACACATCGTCGGCGCCCTTCAGCCGGGTCGCGCGGCTCTCCTTGACCAGCGAGATGAACAGCGCGTGGATCTCGCGCTGGATCTTCTTCAGCCGCGCCACGTCGTCGGGATTCTCCGGCAGGAACGGATCGAGCATCGCCTTGTGCTCGCCGGCCGTATACAGCCGGCGCTCGATGCCGATCTTCTTGATCAGGTCCTGCAGCCCGAACGAGCCGCCGACCACGCCGATCGAGCCGAGGATCGAGGAGGGATCGCAGAAGATCTCGTCGCCGGCGCAGGCGATCATGTAGCCGCCGGAGGCCGCGACGTCCTCGACGAACACGAGCACCGGCAGCTTCTTCTCCGCGGCGAGCTGGCGGATGCGCAGATAGATCTGGCGCGACTGCACCGGCGAGCCGCCGGGCGAATTGATCACCAGCGCCACGGCCTTGGCGTTGCGCATGGAGAAGGCGCGCTCCAGCACCTTGGCGACGCCCGCAAGCGTCAGCCCCGGCCGCAGCGGCGTCACTGCGCCGATCACGCCGGACAGGCGGACGACCGGCACCACCGGTACGCCGCGCAGCCGCGCCGGAAGCAGCGTCTTCAGGCGATCGAAGAGTCCGGCTGCATCGCTGGGTTGTGTCAAATTGTCCACCATCCTGTTACCTCGGATTAACCACTTTTTATCGCGCCGCTGCCATTCAAAGGGCTGGAACGAGCCTTGCAATCTCCTGGGCAATCGCACGGCGAGCCAAGGTGCAGAGTGCGGCGGAGGAATACATGAAGGTCTACCTGTTGATGCTGCTGATCGGTACTCTATTGACTGCGATCCGTTTCACGACGGTAACCGAACGCCAGTCCGAAGCTCAGACGCAATAACGCCCGACCACGATCAACCGTTCAGGGGGTGCTCAAAGCCAGCGCCCCCTGCCCCGACAGCACACGCACGGCCTCGTCATTCGGCACGCCTGCCGCCTCATTCAGCACCACTCCGGCGAGAATCTGGGTCGGCGCCCGCCCTCCCTTAACGGCCCTGACCAGGATACGGATCGCCGGCTGCCCCGCTTGGCCGTGAACCGGTTGAATCGCGAGACTGCCGAAGCCGCGCGCCAGCGCCGCGACGACCTCGCTCAAACCATCGGCCCGCCAGATCAAGGTCAGCACGCCACCGGATTTCAGCATCCGCCGCGCGGCATGCGTCCAGATCTCCAACGTCGTCGCCGTTGCCATGTGCGCGGTCGCGCGCGCGGCGTCGGGCGAGGCACGGTGGCGCGCGGCATCGTGGAACGGCGGATTCATCAGCACCACGTCGACACTGTCGGGCCCGAGCCCTGCGGCAGCGAAAGCGGCCGCGTCCGCGGCGATGTCCAGCACCACGACCTCCGCCGGCAAGGCATTGGCGCGTGCGTTGTCGCGCGCGAGGCACGCCAGATCCGGCTCGCGCTCGACCAGCGTCAAGCCGAGACCGCCGACGCGCCGGGCCAAGGCCAGCCCGGCCGTCCCCACGCCGGCACCGAGATCGACCACGCGATCGCCCGAACGCGCGGCCGTCGCCGCCGCCAGCAGGATTGCATCGTGGCCGGCACGATGGCCCGTCGTGGGCTGCCGCAGCCGCAATTGGCCGCCGAGCACGGCATCCTCGGAAATGTCGACAGCGTCACTCATCAGGGCGCAGTTCATGCGCCAGACCGGCGTCGGTGAGAAGCCGCCGAGCCTGGAGATTGTCGTCCTCATGCACGAGGATCCTGCGCGGCAGGATGCCGAGCGAGCCCTCGATGACGCTCATGTTCTGATCGAGCACGAGGTGATGGATGTCGGCGCCGTCGAGTAGCGCCCCTATCGCCGAAACCAGCACGATATCATTGGTCCGAACCAATTCCTTCAATCGTTATGTCTCCATGCGGGCTTGGGTCAAGAAGGGTTGGGCAAGAAGGCTCGGGTCAAGGTTCCGTGTCTGCCCTTGCCGCCTGCGGCCGCAGTTTCTATTGTCGTTTCGAGCATAGCAAAATCGGAGACCAGAGTGGCGGTTATCGTACCTTTCGAGAGTCCATCGGGAGCCTCCATCGATGGGCTGGTCGCGCTGGTCGCAGCCGACATGGAACGGGTCAACGCTACGATTTTGTCGCGCACCGGCTCGGACGTCACGATGATCCCGGAGGTCGCAAACCACCTGATCTCCTCCGGCGGCAAGCGGCTGCGGCCGATGCTGACGCTGGCGATGGCTCATCTCACCGACTACACCGGCGATGGTCACGTCAAGCTCGCCGCGGCCGTCGAGTTCATGCATACGGCGACGCTGCTCCATGACGACGTGGTTGACGAGAGCGAAATGCGCCGCGGCAAATTGTCGGCGCGCATGCTGTGGGGCAACGAGGCCAGCGTGCTGGTCGGCGACTTCCTGCTCGGCCAGGCGTTCCGCATGATGGTCGAGGTCGGCTCGCTGCGCGCGCTCGACATTCTCTCGGCCGCCGCAGCCACGATTGCCGAAGGCGAGGTGATGCAGCTTGCCGCCGCCAAGAACACCGCAACGACCGAGGACGAATATCTCGCCGTGATCCGCGGCAAGACGGCGGAACTGTTCGCTGCCGCCTGTGAGGTCGGCCCGGTGCTCGCCGACCGTCCCAAGGCCGAGCAGGCCGCATCCCGGTCTTTCGGCATGAATCTCGGCATCGCCTTCCAGCTCGTCGACGACGTGCTCGACTATGGCGGCAAGGCCGCCAAGCTCGGCAAGAATGTCGGCGACGATTTCCGCGAGGGCAAGATCACGCTGCCGGTGGTGCTCGCGTTCCGCCGCGGCAGCGACAGCGAGCGTGCCTTCTGGATCAAGGCGCTGGAGCGCGGCGAGATCAGCGATCACGATCTCGACCATGCGATCGGGCTGATGAACAAGCACCGCGCCTTGGAGGACACGATCAGCCGCGCGCATCACTATGGCGCGATGGCCGTCGACGCGCTGGCGCTGTTCCCGGCGTCACCGATGAAGGCGGCGCTGGAGCAGGTGGTGGCGTTCTGCCTGGCGCGGTCGCATTAGTTCGTCCGTCTGCCGAGAGACCGTCACCCAAGCAAGTTCTGTAGGGTGGGCAAAGGCGCCCTGCCCAGCTGATGCGACAAATCACGCTGCAATGGCGCCGTGCCCACCATCGGGCGTCGTGCCCCGCGGTCAGACGGTGGGCACGGCACCGCCACAACCTTGTGCCGGGCTGCAGCCAGGCTGCGCCTTTGCCCACCCTACGAATCATCAGCGCGCCGGCATCGCGAGGAGCGTAGCGACGACGCGATCCAGGGCCGCAGCAAAGAGTCTCGATGCTTCGCTCGCAACGAGGGCCGAGCCCGCAAACTAGCTCAGCGTCCCCGCATGCACCCACCACTCCGGGTGCGCGGCTGCGATCGCAGCGCCGGCCGACTTTGCATCCGCCTCGCTGCCATAGATCGCAAAGCACGTCGCGCCGGAGCCGGACATGCGAGCGAGCAGGACGCCTGAACTCGCGCGCAGCGCGTCGAGCACCGTGCCGATGATCGGCTGCACCTTCAGGGCGGGCGGCTCCAGATCGTTCTTCACCTGATCGAGTGCAGCGACCCAGTCTCCGACCGACGCTCCGGCCTGCGGCCAGGACGGCGCCGTGAGGACATCGGTCACGCCGACCAGCAGGTCGCCAGGCTTCAGGCCGAGCGCCTGGAACACGTCCTTGGTCGCGACCGGCACCCGCGGATTGATCATCACGCAGGGCAGGACGGGAAGCGCAAGCGGCTGCAGGTTCTCGCCGACGCCGGTCATGGTGCAGGCGCGCGAGGGGACGCAAACCGGCACGTCGGCGCCGGTTTTCAGGGCAACCGCAGTGAGGCGCGGATCGTCCAGCGACAGGCCGTTCAGCTTCGCCAACAACCGCAGCGCCGCTGCGGCATCGGCCGAGCCGCCGCCGATGCCGGCGGCGACCGGCAGCACCTTCTCCAGCGTGAACGCGCCGAGCTTCAGGCCGGGAACGGCCTCCGCCAGCAGACGCGCCGCCTTCAGCACCAGATTGTCCGTGGTCTCGCCACAGGCCTCTGCGAGAGGTCCGGTCGTGGTCAGCGTCAGCTCCGCCCCCGGCACCAGCGCGAGCTGGTCCGCGCAATCCGCAAAGGCGACGACGCTTTCGAGATCATGATAGCCGTCGACCCGGCGGCCGACGACCCGCAGGGTCAGATTGACCTTGGCGCGCCCCTGCTCCTGCAGCGCGCCGGTGACCGTGGACGCCAACATCGGCGCAATGCCCCCAGCATGTTCGGTGGTGGAGCTCAGATGCCAACTCGCCGCGGCCCGAGGCCGAAACGAACGTGGCCGGCAACCGCCACACGCTTCATCAAAATCATCCGGGCTCCCCGGCAAGCCGAGGAGCCCGTGATGGCTCTCACATCGTAATCAGGACGACCTAGCCGCCCTTGCCGTCGTCCTTCTTGGCGTCGGACGGCGTATCCTTGGTGTCGTTGCTGGCCGCAGCGGGTGCCGGATCATCAGTCAGGCCGTTCTGGATCTTGGCCTCGATCTTCGGCAGCTCCTCGGCCTCGGGCTTCAGGTCGCGGGCATGGGCCCACTGGAACTTGGCTTCCAGCTTGCGGCCGATGCGCCAATAGGCGTCGCCGAGATGGTCGTTGATGGTCGGATCCTCAGGCTTGAGGTCGATCGCGCGCTCGAGGTTCTTGACCGCCTCCTCGTAATTGCCGATGCGGTAATAGGCCCAGCCGAGCGAGTCGACGATGTAGCCATCGTCCGGCCGCTGCTCGACGGCACGCTTGATCATCTTCATGCCTTCGTCGAGATTGATGCCCTGGTCGATCCAGGAATAGCCGAGATAGTTCAGCACATGCGGCTGGTCAGGCTGCAGCTCGAGGGCCTTGCGCATGTCGGCCTCAGCCTTCGGCCACTGCTTGGAGCGCTCCAGGCAGATGCCGCGGTAGTAGTAATAGACGCTGTTGGCCTTTTCATTGTTCACCGGCAGCGAATCGACGCCGAGCGAATAGGTCTTGGCGCAGTCGGCGAACTTCTTGCGGCCGCGCTCGATGTTGCCGAGCGCCATGATCGCCTCGAGATCCTTCGGATCCTGCGCAATGACGTCCTTGAGGATCTTGATCGCCTCGTCGCTGCGGTCGGCGCTGTCGAGATCGGTGGCGAGCTGGATCTGCGCATTGCGCTTCAACGGCGAGCTCGCCGGCACCCGCTCATAGACCTTGATCGCCATCTGCGGCTTCTTCACGGTCTCGTAGAGATCGGCGAGCGACAGCAGCGCCAGCGGATGATTCGGCTGCAGATGCAGCGCGAGCTGCAGATAGACCAGCGCCAGATCCTCGCCGCCGCGGCGGCTCAAAGTGGCGCCGATGCCGTACAGCGCCTCGGCGGCGCCGGCCTGCGCCGAATCGACCAGCGACGGCAGCTTCTTGCCGGCCTTGGTCTCGCGCAGGCCCTCCTGCACCAGCGGATGGCGCGCGAGCTTCTTGTCGAAGGCTTCATAGATCGCGGTCGCGGCGGCCGCATCCTTGTTGCGCGACAGCCAATGCGCATAGGCCTCGGTGATGCGCAGCATCGAATCGTCGAGCTTGTAGGCGCGCTCGAACCGCGTGCCGGCGTCCTTCTCCTTGCCGGCCAGCTCCAGGATCATGCCGGCATGGAGGTCCTTGAACAGCGGATACCATTCGGGACCAGTCAGCTTGTCGATATTGGCGACGGCGGTCTTCGAATCGCCCGCACCGGCCGCGGCCCACGCCGACAGCAAGGTGGCGACGAGATCGGTGATCGGCCCGCGCACCGACTGGTTGATGTTGGTCTGGGCGGCTGTGTATTTCTTCTGCTTGATGTCCTGCACGCCGACAACGAGGCGCGCGATGCGGTTCGCCTTGTCGATCGTGAGCACGCGCTCGGCCAGCTTCACGGCCTCGTCGATGTCGCCATCGGCGACCGAGGAGATGAAGGCGCGGTCGAGCAGCTCGTTGTTCTTCGGGTCGCTACGTAGCGCCGAGCGGTAGAACGCCGCCGCCGAGGCCGCGTCGCGCTCGACGCTGGCGTGGCGGGCCGCCAGATAGCTGCCCGAGGTGGTGAGCGACTTCAGATCGACGCTGGTCGGAAACTTCGCGGCGTTATCCGCAGGATGATCCGGCGTCTGGGCCAGGACGGCACCGGGGAGCAGCAAGGCAGAAACGGCAATTGCGGTCCAGCGATTGCGAATTGACAACATCACGGTGCGCTCTGGTTGTTGGAAATGACGGATCGGTACGGACAGGACCCCGATCGGCAGCTCTTCAAGGCGCCGACAATGCCGCGTTTGGCGGCCAACCGCAAGGATTTGCAGGATATTCGGGTCAGCCGGAGGCCCCTTTGGCGAAGGTGACCTGCGTCAAACCGCGCCAGTATGGCCGTATCGTGGCCGGCTGCCCTCCCCGGAGCAGCCGACTCACGCAATCGTGCGTTATGCGAGGCTACATCGCCTCGTAGTTCGGCCCACCGCCTCCTTCCGGAGGAACCCAGGTGATGTTGCCGTTGGGATCCTTGACGTCGCAGGTCTTGCAGTGGACGCAGTTCTGCGCGTTGATCACAAAGCGCGGGGTGGCGCCCTCCTCGACCCATTCGTAGACGCCCGCAGGGCAATAGCGGTTGGATGGCCCGGCATAGACGTCGTGCTCGGAGCTCTTCTGCAGCGCCATGTCGGCGACCTTCAGATGCACCGGCTGGTCTTCCTCGTGATTGGTGTTGGACAGGAACACCGAAGACAACCGGTCGAAGGTCAGCTTGCCGTCCGGCTTCATCGCAGGCTTCGGCTGATGCGCCTTGGCCGGATCAAGCGTCGCGCGATCGGGCTTGACGTGCAACTGGGTGCCGAACAACGAGAAACCGAGCGTGTTGCACCACATGTCGAAGCCGCCGAGCGCGACGCCGAGCACCGTGCCGAACTTCGACCATAGCGGCTTGACGTTGCGGACCTTGAACAGATCCTCGCCGACTGGCGAGCCGCGCCAGGCGTTCTCGTAACTGACCAGCTCGTCATTGGCGCGGCCGGATGCGAGCGCGGCATTGACGTGCTCGGCCGCGAGCATCGCGCTGCCCATCGCGTTGTGCACGCCCTTGATGCGCGGCACGTTGACGAAGCCCGCGGCGCAGCCGATCAGCGCGCCGCCGGCGAACGACAGCCGCGGCACCGACTGATAGCCGCCTTCGGTGATGGCGCGTGCGCCGTAGGCGAGGCGCTTGCCGCCTTCGAACACGCCGCGGATCGACGGGTGCGTCTTGAAGCGCTGGAATTCCTCGAACGGCGACAGATAGGGATCGTCGTAGTTCAGGTGGACGACGAAACCGACTGCGACGAGATTGTCGTCGTAGTGATACAGGAACGAGCCGCCGCCGGTCTTCATGTCGAGCGGCCAGCCGAAGGAATGCTGGATCAGCCCCTTCTGGTGCTTGGCAGGATCGATCTGCCAGACTTCCTTGAGGCCGATGCCGAATTTCGCCGGCTCGCTCTTGGCGTCCAATGCGAATTTCGCGATCAGCTGCTTGGACAGGCTGCCGCGCGCGCCTTCCGCGAACAGCGTGTACTTGCCGAGCAGCTCCATGCCGCGCGTGAACGAGGATTTCGGCTTGCCGTCCTTGCCGATGCCCATGTCGCCGGTGGCGATGCCGCGCACCGCGCCCTGCTCGTCATAGAGCACCTCGGTGGCCGCGAAGCCCGGATAGATCTCGACGCCGAGCGCCTCGGCCTTGCGCGACAGCCAACGGCAGACATTGCCGAGCGAACCGATGTAGCAGTGATGGTTGTCCATCAGCGGCGGCATCGCGAAGCCCGGCAGCGAGATCGCGCTGCTCTCGGTCATCCAGAAGAACTTGTCGACCTTGACCTGGGTCTTCAGCGGGCAATCGTCGTCCGAGCGCCAGTCGGGGATGAGCTTGTCGAGCGCGGCCGGATCGATCACCGCACCGGACAGAATGTGCGCGCCGACCTCGGAGCCCTTCTCGACCACGACGATGTTGAGGTCGGCATTGAGCTGCTTCAGCCGGATCGCGGCGGACAGGCCCGAGGGGCCGGCGCCGACGATGACGACGTCGAACTCCATGGATTCGCGCGGAGGTAATTCTTCGGTGCTCATCTCTCTCGATCTCAGGCCCGGCCGGTGCAGGGGACCCGACCTCTGCCGCCCCCTGGCGCGTGCAAAGGTCAAACCCGGAGCTGCAATGGCAACAATGACTTAACTAGGGTTCCTGAAGGCGTTGACCGTTCGCTGAAGACTGGTCCGGAGGGGGAGCGACGGCTGGCGCCGGAACACTAGGGCGTTCCGTCCCTTTTTGGGTTATTCCAAACTCTTGTTTCCGATTTTTCGGGGCAGGACAACCACCGAAATGCATTCCGCCATGCTCCGAGGCAGCGTACACTGCCGCGGCGATCGATCATGATGACCCCCGAGCCCCTCCCCGACGTCCGGCAACTGCTCGCCTTCTATCTGGAGGCCGGGGTCGATTGCGCCTTGGCCGACGAGCCGATCAACCGGCTGGTCGAGCCCGAGGCGGTTTCGTTCCCCGCCGCGGCCCCCGTCGCCCGTCAGGCGCCGACGCAGCCCGGCCGGCCGGCCGCGCCGGCGATCATTCCGCCGCGCGGAGAACCGCCGCCTCCGCCGGAAGCGGCCGTCGCCTCGGCCCGCGAGGCGGCGCGGACGGCGCCGACCCTGGAGGCGCTGCGCGAGCTCCTGGAGACTTTCGACGGCTGCGCGCTGAAGCAGACGGCGTCGCGGCTGGTGTTCGCCGACGGCAATCCGCAGGCGCGCATCATGCTGGTCGGCGAGGCGCCCGGCCGCGACGAGGACATCGAGGGCCTGCCATTCGTCGGCCGCTCCGGCAAGCTGCTCGACCGCATGATCGGCGCGATCGGGCTCGACCGCAGCAAGGTCTACATCGCCAACGTCATTCCCTGGCGCCCGCCCGGCAACCGTACGCCAACGCCGCAGGAGACGCAGATCTGCCTGCCGTTCATTCGCCGCCAGATCGAGCTGGTCGATCCCGATGTGCTGGTGACGCTCGGCAATCCCTCGACCCAGTCGCTGCTCGGTACGACCGAGGGCATCATGCGCGTGCGCGGCAAATGGCGCGACTACGACACCGGCAAGCGGACGATCCGCGCGATCGCGACCTTCCATCCGGCCTATCTGTTGCGCTCGCCGTCCTACAAGCGGCTGTCCTGGCAGGATCTGCGCGCAATCGCGACGGTGATAGCGGTTTGAAGACCCAATTCGCGTCCCTCACTGCGAGCGCAGCGGCGCAGCGAAGCAATCCAGCGTCACGCGCGCAGCCCTGGATTGCTTCGTCGCTTCGCTCCTCGCAATGACGGCTCGCATGGAAAGCGCTAGGGCCCCCTCGGCCGCACGATGGCCCAGCCGATGCGCAGCACCGGCTGGCGGCCGTTGATCAGCCAGTCGAAGCTGCGCGGCACCTCCGGCACCAGCCCGGGAAAGCGCTGGGCGATGTCAGGCGGTGGGGTGCCGACCGTGTCGGAGGCGCGCCACACCACGACGCCGCCGCTCTCGGCGAATTTCGCCGGCGTGACCCAGGGCGTCCGCTGCGGGGTGGCATCGAGGAACAGATGCGCGCGGCGGCGACCGAGCGCGACCAGGCTGGCGAGTTGCGGATCGCCGGCGACCGCCTGCAGCCGCTGGTTGGTACGGCGCTCAAAACTCTCGACGAAGAAGCGGGCGATGTCGCGGGCCGGCATCGACGTCGCGACCTCGCCCTCGCCGATCACGGGCTGAATCACGGCGCTGCCGGCAACGAAAACCGCGGGCGCAGCGACCGCAGCCGCCCACACCGTGCGCAGCAGCCGCTGACGGCGCAGATAGATCAGATCGCCGGACGCGACCACCAGCGCGAGGCCGACCATCGTCAAGGTGACGGCGACGCCGCCGAACACCGTGGGCAGACCGAACAGGCCGGAGATCAGGCTGCCCGCCAGGGTCGGTGCGATCGCGAAGCAATAGACGAAGTCGCGGGCGAGCGGCGGGACCGAACGGCGGTAGATGATCGGGGCGTCGGTCTCGCTGCGGCTGATCCAGCTGGCGTCGAGCAGCAACAGCAGCACCATGGCCGAGATCGCCAGCAGCGCCCCGCTAGCCAAGGCGAGCCAATGCCAGGCGCGCACCGAGAGCTCGGCGAGAACGGGCAGCGCCGGCAGTCCGACGCTGTCGGCGCGCAGTACGAAGATGAGGTAGGGCAGCGCCAGCGCCAGCACCACCAGCAGCGCGAACAGCGGATCGAACGAGCGCAGCACCCGGCGGCCCTGCGCGGTGGAGACCACGAAGCCGGCGATCAGCAGCAGTAGGCCCGCCGCGGCCGAGGTGGTCAGCAGCAGCAGGCCGGCCTCGATCGACCAGGCAAACCAGGCGTTGCGCCGGCCCTCGCCGAGAATCCGCCAGCTATGGAGCAGCAGCAGCGCCCAGAGCGGACGCGCCAGCACCTCCGGACCGAATTCCAGCGTGGGTGCACCGAACGCGGTGATGGTCATGGTCAGCAGCACGGCGAGCACCGCCTGCTGGCCGCCGACGATCGCCCCCGCCAGGAGATACATCACCCACAGACCCAGGGCCGAGCACAGCACGGCCAGCACGTAGACGCCGAACAGGTGGTTGCCGGCGAGGCGATAGGCGATGTCCGACAGCCAGAACGACAGTGGCGGGCCGAGATCGGTGCCGACCTGGTACTCGCGTCCGAACGCGATGGTGGTGGCAAGCTGGCCGGGTGGACTGCGATAGAACAGCATGGCCACGCCGAGCCACATCAGGGCCTGGCACAGCACCACGATGACGACGACCAGCCGCGGCCTTGCGCGGATCAGTTCGACAACCAGTGACGTGAAACGCATGAACGGCTGGATCGCTTGGCTGAATCGCTGAGGACGTCGAGGAGGCCGGCAGGACCGTCGCTCATCCGCAGCAGCCTCGCTGTCCGACGCCCGCAATCGATACCGCACGATCGGGGCGCACAACACCGCCCCTGCTGCGAGGGGTGACACTTCGTGCTGGCTGGCTGACCAAAACTATTAAGACCGCGGCGCCCGCGAGGCAACCTGCATCAGACCTCGAGCGAGATTTCGGTGGATGTCACCACGGTCACCTCCGCGAACAGATCCGGCTCCGGCACATCGGTCCACGGCTGATGCTTGCGCCGGGCGGCGACGACAGGCGCGAACAGGCTGCGATGATGCACCGAGGGGCCGAGCCGGTCCAACGCGGCGAGATGCTCCGGCACAGCATAGCCCTTGTGCTGCTCGAAGCCGTAACCCGGGCAATCCTGCGCCAGCGCGCACATCAGCCGGTCGCGCGTGACCTTGGCGACGATCGAGGCGGCCGCAATCGACATCACCAGACCATCGCCGCCAATCACCGCCTCGCAGCCGCAATCGACGTCGATGCGGTCGCGGCCGTCGACGAAGACGTGCTTCGGCGCCTCGGGCAGCGCCCTCACGGCGCGCGACAGCGCCCAGAGCGAGGCACGCAGGATGTTGTCGCGATCGATTCGCGCCGGCGATGCGACGGCCACCGCAAACGCCGACGTCTTGCAGATCTTGTCGAACAGCGCCTCGCGCTGCTCCGCGCTCAGGCGCTTGGAATCATCGAGACCCCTGGGGATGCGCGCAGGATCGAGAATCACAGCCGCAGCGACCACCGGACCGGCCAGCGGCCCCCGTCCCGCCTCGTCGCAGCCCGCGACCGGCCAGACGCCCTGCTTCAACAGCGCGCGCTCACGCCGGAAGCTCGGCGGCGCCACCGCGATGCCGCCCTTGCCGCCCGACTTGCCGGCAGCACCCGGGGCAGCAGGCTTGATCGCGGCCTTTGCAGGGGCGCTCTTCGCCACGGCACGGCTCGCTGCTTTCGCCCTGCCCGGCTTCTTTGACTGATCGCGAATCATGGCCGCCATGGTGCGAAACGGCTGGCGGCGGCGCAACCCGAACGGGCCTCAATTCCCCGCTATTCGCCCCCTGCCGGCGACCGACTACGCCGGCAGATGCACTCGATCATCCTCGCCGACATCAATCCCCGGCGCGACCACCACTTCCCAGACATGACCGTCCGGATCGGAGAATAGCCGCTATAACTGCCATAGTCGGTCCGTTGCGCCGGTTTCAGCAGCATCGCACCTTTCTCCACCGCCGACGCAAGCGCCGCATCGACCTCAGCCTCCGAGCGGCAGTTCCATGCCAGCGTCACGCCTCGGAACGCCTGTGGACGCGGTGCGTCTGGCACGCCCGCGTCATCGGCGAGCGCGCCCCACGGGTACATCGCCAGCACCGTCCCGCCGGTCTCGAAGAATGCCACGGCCTCGCCGGTCGCGCGGAATTTTCGGACGAAGCCGAGCAATGTATAGAAGGCGATGCTCCGCCGCATCTCGGACACACCGAGTGTGATGACGGTGAACCGCGGAACGCTCGCTTGTGCGCCCATCACTTACTCTCCACCTACTCTCCGCACGCTTCAGAACAGGCTGAGCTGCTGGCCGCCGCCCTTCGGCCGGACGAAATGATCGGTCGTCAGCTTGGTCCGACGCTTGTTCAGCCCGAGCTTCTCGCAGGCGATCTCGAAGCGGCGGCCGATCATCCAGGCCATCGGGCCTGTCCCCTTCATTCGCGTGCCCCATTGCGAGTCGTAATCGCGGCCGCCGCGCATGTCGCGGATCAGGGTGAAGACGTGGCGGTAGCGGTCGGGATAATGCTCGAGCAGCCATTCCCGGAACAGGTCGCGCACCTCCAGCGGCAGCCGCAGCAGCACATAGGCCGCTTCCTTGACGCCGGCATGGGCGGCGGCATCGAGAATGCGCTCGATCTCGCTGTCGTTGAGCGCCGGGATCACCGGCGCCACCATCACCGTGGTCGGAATGCCGGCCTTGGACAGCGCCTGCAGCGCCTCCAGCCGCTTCGACGGCGTCGAGGCCCGCGGCTCCATCGTGCGCGCCAGCTTCGGATCCAACGTGGTCACGGAGATCGCAACCTTCGCCAGGTTCTTCTTGGCCATCCGCGCCAGGATGTCGGCATCACGCATCACCAGCGCCGACTTCGTGACGATCCCGACGGGATGGCCAACCTTTTCCAGCACCTCGAGGATGCCGCGCATGATCTTCCGCTCGCGCTCGATCGGCTGATAGGGATCGGTGTTGGTGCCGATCGCGATCATCCGCGGCTCGTAGCCGCTGGCCGCCAGCTCCTTCTCCAGAAGCGCGGGCGCATCCGGCTTCACGAACAGCTTGGATTCGAAGTCGAGACCAGGCGACAGCCCGAGAAACGCATGGGTCGGCCGCGCGAAGCAGTAGACACAGCCGTGCTCGCAGCCCCGATACGGATTGATCGAGCGATCGAAACCAATGTCCGGCGAGTCGTTGCGGGTGATGACCTTGCGCGAGGTGTCGGTCGCGACCGTCGTCTTGAACGGCGGCAGCTCCTCGAGGCTCTGCCAGCCATCATCGAAGACAACGCGGGCCTCCGCCTCGTAGCGACCGCTCGCGTTGGATTGGGCACCCCGGCCGCGGCGCCGGCCCCGTTCGATGGCGACCGCAAGTTCGGGAAAGTCCTTCCCAGGACCTGACGAAGGCGCGCCCGCCGGCTCGGAGGGCACCGGGACCGGCGGGCGCTTGAGGGCATGTGAAGATGCTCGGCTCATGGCCAAGACATAGCACGCAAACAGAACATTACAAGAACAAAATAGAACGAAGGCGCACACATGCTCTGCGCGGGCGCAAGGCCCGCCATCACATTCCTGTTCTATCCTGCAAGTGCGCTGGAACAGGACGGTGCGGCGTTACTCTCATAAAGTATCCCGCAGGCGCGAAGCGGAAGGCAAGCGAGGTCCCATGCAGATCACTTCTCCCCAACAGACCACCCCGGCCGACGATCTCGACCTGCTCGATCGCTACTGGCGCGCGGCGAATTATCTCTCGGTGGGGCAGATCTATCTGCTGGACAATCCGCTGCTGCGCGAGCCGCTGAAACCGGAGCACATCAAGCCGCGCCTGCTCGGCCACTGGGGGACGACGCCCGGCCTGAACTTCATCTATGCCCATCTCAACCGCGCCATCGAGGCGCAGGATCTCAGCGTCATCTACATCTGCGGCCCCGGCCATGGCGGTCCGGGCATGGTCGCCAACACCTATCTCGAAGGCACCTACAGCGAGATCTATCCGGAGATCACGCGCGATGCCGATGGCCTGCGCAAGCTGTTCCGGCAGTTCTCCTTCCCCGGCGGCATCCCGAGCCATGCCGCGCCTGAGACGCCGGGCTCGATCCATGAAGGCGGTGAACTCGGCTACGCGCTGGTCCACGCCTATGGTGCGGCGTTCGACAATCCCGATTTGATCGTGGCCTGCGTGGTCGGCGACGGCGAGGCCGAGACCGGCCCGCTCGCCGCGTCCTGGCATTCGAACAAGTTCCTGAACCCGGTCCATGACGGGGCGGTGCTGCCGATCCTGCATCTCAACGGCTACAAGATCGCCAATCCCACCGTGCTCGGCCGCATGGGCGATGCCGAGATCAAATGCCTGTTTGAAGGTTACGGATACGAGCCGCTGTTCGTCGAAGGCGCGGAGCCGAAGGCGATGCATCGGCAGATGGCGGACGCGCTCGATGTTGCGCTCGCGAGCATCCGCTCCATCCAGCAGAATGCGCGTCAGCCGGATGCAACGATCCAACGGCCGCGCTGGCCGATGATCGTGTTGCGCAGCCCGAAGGGCTGGACCGGGCCGAAGGAGGTCGACGGCCTCAAGGTCGAAGGCTTCTGGCGCGCCCATCAGGTGCCGATTGCCAACCCCCGCAGCAAGCCGGAGCATCTCGCGCTGCTCGAAGCCTGGCTGAAGAGCTACGAGCCGGAGACGCTGTTCGACGCCCATGGCCGCCTCAGGCCGGAATTGCAGGCGCTGGCGCCGAAAGGGCAGCGACGCCTGGGCGCCAATCCGCATGCCAATGGCGGTCTGCTCAAGCGCGAGCTCAAGCTGCCGGACTATCAAGCTTTCGCGATCGAGGTGTCCTCACCAGGCCAGACCATCGCTGAAGCGACGCGCGAGCTCGGCAAGTTCCTGCGCGACGTGATCACGCTGAATGCGAAGACCCGAAACTTCCGCATCATGGGTCCCGACGAAACGGCGTCGAACCGGCTCGATGCGGTGTTCGAGGTCACCGAGCGCGTGTGGATGGAGGGCATCGAGCCCTATGACGTCCATCTGGCGCATGACGGCCGCGTCATGGAGGTGCTGAGCGAGCATCTCTGCCAGGGCTGGCTCGAAGGCTATCTGCTCACCGGCCGCCATGGCCTGTTCTCCTGCTACGAGGCCTTCATCCACATCATCGATTCCATGTTCAACCAGCATGCCAAATGGCTGAAGGTGTCACGCGAGCTGCCGTGGCGGCGCCCGATCGCGTCGCTGAACTATCTCCTGACCTCGCATGTCTGGCGGCAAGACCATAACGGCTTCAGCCATCAGGACCCCGGCTTCGTCGACCTCGTCGCCAACAAGAAGGCGGATATCGTCCGCATCTACTTCCCGCCGGACGCCAATACGCTGCTGTGGATCGCCGACCACTGCCTGCGCACCTACGACCGCATCAACGTCATCGTTGCCGGCAAGCAGCCCGCGCCACAATGGCTGTCGATGCAGGAGGCGGCGACGCATTGCGACGCCGGCATCGGCATCTGGTCTTGGGCCGGCACCGAGCCCGCCGATGAGGAGCCCGACGTGGTAATGGCCTGCGCCGGAGACGTCCCGACCCTGGAGACGCTCGCGGCCGTCGACCTGCTGCGCAAGGAATTGCCCGACCTGAAGATCCGCGTCGTCAACGTCGTCGATCTTATGACCCTGCAGCCGAAACAGGACCATCCGCACGGCCTGAGCGACCGCGACTTCGACAGCCTGTTCACCACCAACAAGCCGGTGATCTTCGCCTATCACGGCTATCCGTATCTGATCCATCGCCTCACCTACAGCCGCACCAACCATGCCGGCATGCATGTGCGCGGCTTCATCGAGGAAGGCACCACGACGACGCCGTTCGACATGGTCGTGCTCAACGAGCTCGACCGTTTCCACCTCGCCATCGAGGCGATCGAACGCGTGCCGGGCCTCAGCGTGTCGGCGGCCCACGTGAAGCAGAAATTTCGCGATGCGCTGATCGAGCATACCCGCTACATCCGGGCGCATGGCGAGGACATGCCGACGATCCGCGACTGGGTCTGGCCGAACAGCGCCGGCGGCACCACGCCGACACAGGCGGGCGACTGAACCAGCCAAGCGCGAGCTCTAGCAACGCAGCACCTTGAAATAGCAATCGTTCGGGCGTTGCCCGGACGGGCGCGGCCGGCTACGTGCTGCAAAATTCCGCAGCGCAGCGGGCTGATTTGGCTATGACAAGATGATAACAATCTCAGCGGAGGCGCTACAAATAACGATGTCCGGTTCATGCTGAGCGTGATCATCCCGACCGCAGGGGTCGAGCAGACCGCCGTGGCCACCCTGTCCGCACTGGTGCCAGGCGCTGCGGCCGGTGTCGTCACCGAGGTGCTGCTGGTCGACCGCTCACCCGATTCCAGCGTGATCGAGCGCGTCGCCGACGTTGCCGGCTGCCACTTCATGAAGTTCGAGGGCAGCCATGCCGCAGCGCTGGCGGCCGGCGCCGCGAACGCGCGGGCGCCGTGGCTGATGTTTCTTCCTGCAGGCGCGATGCTCGATCCCGGCTGGATCGACGAGACCATGCAGTTCGTCCAGAGCGTCGCCGCCGCCGGCCAGCCGCGCGCTGGCGTCTTCCGTTATGCCCGGTCTCCCTATGTTGCAATCAGCATGCGCGACCGGCTGCGAGCGGTTGCGCGGGTCCTGGTCGGGCCGCTCGGCGATCAGGGTCTCTTGATCGCCAGGGATCACTACCGGCAACTCGGCGGGTACAAGCCCGACCACAAGCGCGCCGAGACGCGGCTGTTGCGTCAGCTCGGACGTTCCTCACGGACGATGCTGCGCAGCCGGATCGTGATGGTGTAGCGGCCCGACAATACTTGCCAAAGTCAATCAATTGATTGACAATGGCAAATATTGGAGGTGCCCCATGAATTCCGCCCCAGCCGACGGCCAGGTCGCCGCCATCCGCGCGTTCAACCGCTTCTACACCAAGAAGCTCGGCGCGCTCGACCAGCATCTGCTCGACAGTCCGTTTTCGCTGGCCGAAGCGCGTGTGCTCTATGAGCTGGCGCAGTACGACGCCATCTCGGCCAAGGAGATCGGTCTCTCGCTCGGCCTCGATGCCGGCTATCTCAGCCGCATCGTCCAGAGCTTCGACGAGCAGGGCCTGATCACCCGCACGCCATTGCCGACCGATCGCAGGCAGCAGCAGCTCGGGCTCACCGCCAAGGGACGACAGGCCTATGCCAGGCTCGACCGCAGCTCGCAGAAGGAGATCGCGGCCATGCTGGCGTCGCTGGCGCCATCCGTGCGCGACCGGCTGGTCGGTGCAATGACGACGATCGAGACCGCCCTGGAGCCGCAGCAGCCGGGCCGCTCCCCGGTGCTGCTGCGCAGCCATCGCCCGGGCGACATCGGCTGGGTGGTTTCACGGCACGGCGCCGTCTACGCCGAGGAATATGGCTGGGACGTCTCGTTCGAGGCGTTGGTCGCCGAGATCGGCGCGCAGTTCATCAGGAGCTACGACCCGGCGCGCGAGCACTGCTGGATCGCCGAGCTTGCGGGTGAGCCGGTCGGCTCGATCTTCCTGGTCAAGGGCAGCGACGAGGCCGCCAAGCTGCGGCTGCTGCTGGTCGAGAAGAAGGCCCGCGGTCTCGGCGTCGGCCGGGCCCTGACCGAACAATGCATCCGCTTCGCCCGCGAGAAGAACTACAGGACGATCGAGCTGTGGACGCAAAGCATTCTCACCGCCGCGCGCGACATCTATGCCCGCGCCGGGTTTCGCAAGATCGCCGAGGAGCCGCACGCCATGTTCGGCGTCCCGCTGACGGGCGAGACATGGCGGCTCGAGCTGTAGCCCGCACCGCCCGGGTTGCAGCAACCGCCGGTAGGCCGAGATCACCCCCACAACACGTTGCGCATGCCGATTGCGAAGTTCCCGCGCGTCGGTAGTATCCCGCCAAACGGGGCGGGTATCAGCAGTGATGGAATCGATGGTGCGATCGAAGCTTGCGGCGCTTGCCGCGCTGGCAGGCTTGTTGGGGGTCGCGGCTGGGACGGCGGCTCACGCCGCGCCCAAAGGACGCGCAACGGTCGCGATTACGCGCACGGCCGATTTCCTCTATCTGGCGGCGCCCGCGGCGATCGAGATCAACGGCGCCAAGGTGGCAAGCCTCGGCCGCGGCGAGAGCTACAGCGGCCCGATTGCGCCGGGCGCCACGACAATCACCGTATCGACATGGTCCTCGCCGGGCTCGTCGAACATTCGTTTCACCGCCGTGCCCGGCAAGACCTATCGAATGGTCGTGGGACCGCGCGGACAGAATTTCGCCGCCAGCATGATGGGCGGCCTCATTGGCGCGGCGATCGAAGGCGGCGGCGCTTTCGAGATCGTACCAACGAAGTGAGGCGTGCGATGGACGCGCGGCGCGTCGTCGTGCCGGGGCCCTACGCCGTCGCGCCCTGCGCCTTGGACCGGCGCAGATGCTCGTCGAGCCGCGGCATGATCTCGACGAAGTTGCAGGGCCGCGTGCGGTAGTCGAGCTGGGCGGCGAGGATGCCGTCCCAGCCGTCACGGCAGGCCCCCGGTGATCCCGGCAGGCAGAAGATGTAGGTCGCGCCGGCGACGCCGGCCGTGGCCCGGCTCTGGATCGTCGACGTGCCGATCTTGGCGTGGCTCAGCATGTGGAAAGCAATCGAGAAGCCGTCCATGCGCTTCTCGAACAGCGGCTCGATCGCTTCCGGCGTGACGTCGCGGCCGGTGAAGCCGGTGCCGCCGGTGGTGATGACGACGTCGACGCCGGGATCGGCAATCCACGACTTCACGACCGCGCGAATCTTCTCGACGTCGTCGGTGACGATCTCGCGCGCCGCGAGCCTATGGCCGGCAGCGGTCAGGCGGTCACTCAGGGTGGTGCCGGACTTGTCGTCGGCAAGCGAACGCGTGTCGGACACCGTCAGCACGGCGATGTTGAGGGGAATGAAGCTCTTGCTCTCGTCGATCGCCATCATCGCGTCTCCCTACAGCGAACTGGCGCTGAACGTATTGCAGGCCTGCACCGTGCCCTGCTGGTAGCCGATCATGAACCAGCGCTTGCGCTGCGCGGCGGAGCCATGGGTGAACGAATCCGGCACCACGCGTCCGGTCGCCTTCCGCTGCAAAGTGTCGTCGCCGATCGCCGAGGCCGTCGTCAACGCGGCGTCGATGTCGCCCTCCTCGAGGAAGCCCGGGCGCTTCTTGGCCTCGCGATTGACCCAGACCCCGGACAGGCAGTCGGCCTGCAGCTCGACTTTGACCTGCAGCGCGTTGGCTTCGGCCTTGTTGTCCGACTGCTGCTGCATCCGCGTCACGCGCGGCAGGATGCCGAGCAGGTTCTGGATGTGGTGCCCGGCCTCGTGCGCAATGATGTAGGCCGCGGTGAACTTGCAGGCGCTGCCCGAGCAGCCCCGGAAGCGCGTCTCGACCTCGCGGAAGAAGTTGGTGTCGAGGAAGATCTGCCGGTCCGGCGGACAGTAGAACGGTCCCATCGCAGACTGCGCCATGCCGCAGCGGCCGCCGTTGGTGCTGTTGCGAAACAGCACGATCTTGGGCCCGGTATAATTCTGGCCGCTGGCCTGGAAGATCTCGCTCCAGCGGTCGTCGATCTCGCCGAGCACGCCGGAGATCATGTCGCCCATCTCGTCCTTGGGTGCGCCCGTCCGGCCCGGCGAGCGCCGGTCCGCCTGCTGGGTCGGCGCGCCGCCATGGCTCAGCATCTCGGCGCCGCCGATCAGGATGCGCGGATCGATGCCGAAGGCATAGCCGATCAGGCCGAGCACGATGATGGTGCCGATGCCCAGCCCGCCGCCGCCGATCGGCAGACCCATACCACCGCCCATCCCGCCGCCTTCGTCGCGACGGTCGTCGATGTCGTCGCTGCGACGGAAATCATCGTAACGCATGGGCGGCCTTTCCTCACGATTCTTGCGCGGCTCTGCGCGAAATGCCTAACGCGGCAAACAGGTAAAATTTCCACTGTGTTAATCAATAACCCGGCCGGCAAATTTTGCCTAGCGCCGCCAAAAAAACCGGCCCGCGCCGAACCTCGATCGGCTGCGCTCGCGCGCGACCGGCGCGAAAAACCCATCGCAATCGGCGTCTTGCGCAGAGACCATCGTGCATCGACGAACGGAATTCGTCGCTGGTGCGCGTGATGAAAGCGTGCGCATCGATGCGAATAATTTTCCGGGTTAAGTCCATTTTTACTTTGCCGGGTCAATGTGTGGGCAGTCGGTTGTTAGGTCCCGCGTCGCCGACAGCGTCGCCTGAGTCAGAGTTCTTGAGTCATGGTAGAGTCGCGTCGCGGGGCGTCTGCAAGGGCGCCCCGCACTAAATTTCAGACCCTCGAAGAGCAACGAATCATCGTCGGCGACTGCGTCGCCGAGATGTCGAAACTGCCAGGCGCATCGGTCGACCTGGTGTTTGCAGATCCTCCCTACAATCTGCAGCTCAAGGGCGAGCTCAAGCGTCCCGACGAATCGCAGGTCGATGCGGTCGACGACGATTGGGACAAGTTCTCCTCGTTCTCCGCCTATGACGACTTCACGCGCGCCTGGCTGCTCGCCGCGCGCCGCCTGATGAAGCCGAGCGCAACGATCTGGGTGATCGGCTCCTATCACAACATCTTCCGCGTCGGCGCGATCATGCAGGATCTCGGCTTCTGGATCCTCAACGACATCGTCTGGCGCAAGTCCAACCCGATGCCGAACTTCCGCGGCCGCCGCTTCACCAACGCGCACGAGACCATGATCTGGGCCGCGCGGGACGAGAAGGCGAAGGGCTACACGTTCAACTACGAAGTGCTGAAGGCCGCCAACGAGGACGTCCAGGCGCGCTCGGACTGGCTGATTCCGCTGTGCACGGGCGAGGAACGGCTGAAGGACGGCGATGGCAAGAAAATCCATCCGACGCAGAAGCCGGAAGGCCTGCTGGCGCGGGTGCTGCTGTCATCCTCGAAACCCGGCGATCTGGTGATCGATCCGTTCAACGGCACCGGCACGACCGGAGCCGTGGCAAAACGCCTCGGCCGCCGCTACATCGGCTTCGAGCGCGACAAGGTCTATGCGAAGGCGGCAGAGCGGCGCATCGCCGCGGTCGAGCCGCTGCCGGAGGCAACGCTCGCACCGTTCATGACGGCGCGCGAAGCGCCGCGCGTCGCCTTCTCGGAGCTGATCGAGCGCGGCATGATCGCGCCCGGCACCAAGCTCGTCGACTCCAAGCGCCGCCACGGCGCGCTGGTGCGCGCCGATGGGGCCATCATGCTGGGTGACAAGGTCGGTTCGATCCACCGCATCGGCGCGGTGGCGCAAGGTCTGCCGGCCTGTAACGGCTGGACCTTCTGGCACGTCGAGACCAAGGGCGGCCTCAGGCTGATCGACGAGTTGCGCGCCGAGATCCGCTCCGAGATGTCCGCCGCCTGACGCTCACGAATTCCGGCGTTCCTGTCCGGAATAGCGCGCCAGCAGGTCTTCGACCTCGTACTGCTCATCGTAGCGAACGTCGTCGCGCGGCACGACCGAGACCTGCGCTGTCGACTGCGACGATTTACCCCTGCGTCCCGCCAGGGCCGGATAGTAGCTGTCCACCGGCGGCAGGTGCATGCGATCGAGCTCGGGCTCCGCCGGCCAACGCGTGACGCGCCGGGCGGCCACCGGCTCGATGCGAAGCTGCCGCCTGCCCCGGGCGCGCGCAAACAGCACGCTGATCGAGAAGCCCGCAATCGCGACTGCGCCGAGGAACGCAAACATCCGCGTCCTGGACGCATCGTCCCCGGACATGCCGATCGTCACGGCCGGCGACGCATCCGCAGCGGCCAGCGCCGGCGTCGCGGGAGCAGCCGCTTCCGCGGCGCTGGTGTCACTGGCGGCCGCGAGCGTGTAGGAGGACGCGCGGGGCGCGGCGGGCTCCACCGCTGCCGGCCGCGTGCCGGACTGGTCGGGCCAACGCGTCGCAACAGCAGATTCGTTCACGGCCGCACCGACCGGGTCGGGCGCCGCCGGCGCTGACGCGACGGGCGCTGGCGCGGCCGGAAATGCGGCAACCGACGGAAACGCAGACGTCGCCGGCACAGACGGCGCGGCGGTCGGTGTCGAGGACACGACCTTCACCTCATCGGCGGCGTCCTTGGACGACGATTGGATCTCGGCACGTGCATTGGCCGCGGTCGACGAGAGCTGAGCACGTTCCTTCTGCGAGGCGAGCTTGCGCGTGACGAGCGACGCGCCCTTCGCCTCGCGATCGTCGTCGCGCAGATACCAGCACTGCTTCTTCGTCGCGCGATCGATGCGATAGAACCAGTGCTTCCCCGCCGGCGTTCCCGCAGGCTTTGCAAGGCATTCGTCAGCAGCCGATGCCGGTGTAAACTCGATTGTCGCCGCAGCCACTCCCGCCAGCACGGCGACAGCAACGCGCGGCAACAAACTCGTCGTTCGATTCGTCATCACACCTCCGACGATTCAACGCGCCCCCGCCGCGCCGTTTCGGCGATGACTTCGTTCGGAATAAGGCTGCGGAGGTTCCATTTGTCGAAACAATGTTAGAACAGCGGTGTCCTTTGGATGCATTCCAATATTTTTGGGCTGTTTTGTCGCAGCAACAGTGGGAATTCGCGTTGATACGACGACGATACGCGTGCTGTGCCATTCGAGACAACACGCGGATGTGAGAAAACCCAAGACTGAAATCCTGAATGCCAATCACCGCAAGGCGTAGTCCAGAGATTGATGCGCGTGCGCCTCACTTGATCTAAGTCAATGACTCTCGACGGTCCCACGCGTGTACGACGGCGTCGGACAAACTCGCCGCGTCATCGACGTACACTCGCCATGGCCGTTGCGAACATGACGCGCACATCGACCACACGCCGCGCCCCGCTCACTTCATCATCTTCGTCAACGCCTTCTCGACCAGCTCGCGCGTGTACGGCTTCTGAATGATCGGCGCGTCGGACAGCTCGGGCGGAATCGGCGCGCGCTCGCCATAGCCGGTGGCGAACATGAAGGGCACGCCGAGCTCCTTCAGCCGGTGCCCGACCGGCAGGCTGCTCTCCGCGCCGAGGTTGATGTCGAGCAGCGCGAAGCCCGGCACCGCGCGCTCGATCGCCTTCAGCGCCTGACCGACCGAAGCCGCCGTGTCGACTTGCCGCGCACCGAGCTCGAGCAGAATCACTTCGGCGCCCATCGCGATGATCAAATTGTCCTCGACGATCAGCGCGGCGCCTGAGAGACGCGGCGTCGGCTCCTGCTTCTGCTCGGGACGTGGGACCGCGCCGGTCGGCGCCGGAACCAGCTGGACGAAATTGGCGGGAATCATGAAGCGGGCCTGAACGCCGAGCAGATCGAAGCGAATCTCGGCGTCGCCCTTCAGATCGAATGGCACCGACCGCTCGATGATGGTGGTGCCGAAGCCGCGCCGCGTCGGCGGCTGCACCGGAGGTCCGCCGCTCTCCTTCCAGTCGATGACGAGGCTTGCGCCGGGATCCAGTCGCCACGCCACCTGAACCTGCCCGGTGGAGTCAGCGCGCCGTATTTCGCCGAGTTCGTCATCATCTCATGCACGACGAGCGCGAGCGTCCCGAACGCCTTGGGGTCGAGCGCGACGTCCGGCCCTTCCATCCGCACCCGCGCGGCCCGCGAGCCGAGATAGGCGCCCGCCTCCGACTCCAAGAGCGCGCGCAGCGCGACCGGCGCCCAGTTGAGATTGGTGATCTGGTCGTGGGCACGCGCCAGAGCCTGGATGCGGCCGCCGAGCACCGCGGCGAAGTCCTCGACCGAGGTCGAGGTCTCCTTGCTCTGCGCGACCAGGCCGCGCACGAGACTGAGGATGTTGCGAACGCGGTGATTGAGCTCGGCGATCATGAGCTCCTGCCGCTCCTGGGCGCCGCGGCGCTCGCGCGCGGCGAGCTCCGACAGTTGCAGGATCACCTCCAGCAGGGTGATGCGCAGGCTCTCGGCGATGCGCAGGTCCGCCGCTGACCATGGCTTCGACTGGCCGGCCACCGTCTGCTGCCACAGCTCGAAGCTCCTGCGTGGCGTGAGGCGCGGCCCGAGCGGGCCTTCGGCGTAGGTCTTGTTGGGATCGCCCGCCCAGTTGACCGAGCGCAGCACTTCGCGCCGGAAGAAGATCAGACAGTCGCGCGGCGTGCGCGAGATCGGAATGGCGAGGAAGCCGGCGGCGCGATCGCGGAATGCCTCGCCCGCCGCGTACACCTTGGCAATCTCGGCGCTGGCGCAAATGCCGCCGGGGGAGGTCCGGTTGATGAAGCCGATGAGGTCCTGCACCTCCTCTTCGGTCGGTGTCTCGCCGTCGAGCGTGATCTCGTCGTCGGACCACACGGCGATGCCGTCGCACTCGATCATCTGCCGGTAGTCGGCGACGAAGTCGAGGATCGCTCGCTTGCTGTGGGCGTGCAGAGCCGCACGCTCGATCAGACGCTCCTGGATCTGATGCGCGCGCGTCTCATAGGCGACGTCGGTCTCGCGCTCACGCGCCTCGAGCAGCCAGGAGTACATCTGACCGAACAGCTCGGCCGCAGTGCGCTTCTCGAACGACAGGTGATGCGGCGCATAGTGATGACAAGCGAACAGGCCCCAGAGCTTGCCTTCGCGCAGGATCGAGACCGACATCGACGCGCCGACGCCCATGTTGCGGAGATATTCGATATGGACCGGCGAGACCGCGCGCAGCACGCTCATCGACAGGTCGAGCAGGCCGGCATTGTGCGTCGGCGTCGACAGCAGCGGCGCCGGCGCGGCGTCGATGTCGGCGATGATCCGCAGCCAGTTGCGCTGGTAGAGCTGCCGCGCCTGCCTGGGAATGTCCGAGGCCGGATAATGCAGCCCGAGGAACGGCTCCAGGCCGGAGCCCGCGGCCTCGGCGATCACCTCGCCCGAGCCGTCCGGATGAAAGCGATACACCATCACCCGATCGAATCCGGTCAGCAGCCTGAGCTGGCGCGCCGCCTCCTGCGCGAGGTCCATCATCCCCGTCGTCTTGCGGATGCGGCCGAGCATCAGCCGCACCAATTCGCCGGAATTGACGCCGGGCTCGATCAGGCTCGGCTCGGCCTCGACGACGAGATACGCACCGGAAAAATGGATGGCGAGGTCGAACAGCCGGCCCCGGCCCTGAAGATCGACGCCGAACACGCGCTCGACCGCGTCCGGACCGCTGAGATAGTCGACCCGGGCACGGATCGCCGTCACGGCGGCTTCCGAGAGCACGGCGTCGAGCGGCCGCTGCAGCAGCCAACCGATGTCGCCGCCGAGAAAGTCCGGCGCGTTCTCCGAAGCCATGCAGATGGTGAAGTCCGACACCAGCGCCAGCAGGAAGCCAAACGGCTGGACGCTCCCGGGAACATGGATCGGCTCGCGATCGCAATTGGTGAGGTTGACCGGCTCGTTCATGCTGCTGCCATTGCCTTCGCAAACATCGCGAACGCTGCGCGCGCACTCACGATCATCCTGACTTCCTCGTCGGCTGTCGTCCGCTCCTGTGCGAGTTGTGACAGGAAGCTGCGCCACAAGCCCTGCCCCGCGCCATGGCCGAGATAGCGCGTCGCGCGTCTCACCCGCGGATCGGCGGAGGCCGCGACCATGCGCACCAGATAGGCCGCGCCGAGCCGCGATCCTTCCAGCACGTAGAGCGTGCCGAATACGCCCGCACGGTCGAGCGAGGGGGCGGGAAGGTCCATCGGAACCGGCACGGCACCGAAATCCGCGAGATCGCCGGCGATCGCCTGCGATCGTCGGCGCTGCGGCCAGTCCTCGATCAGATCATCCACCCCGGCCTGATCGAGCGCCGCCTCCAACGGCAGCAGCGCGGCCGCGCTGGCCTGCAGGAACCGGCGGTAATGAGCCGTCGTGGTGAGATCGAAATGAACGAGCCCCTCATCCAGCGCGCGGTGCGCCGAGGCCGTTGCCGCCTTCAGTCTTTCGCGGATGCTCTCCGTGCCGGTCGCGCGCAAACGGTCATCTGAAACGGCAGCCGGCAACATCAAGGGGTCCCAGAAAAGGAGATCGGTCGCAGGCGCGCCACGGCTTCCTGCAACGTCGATGGCCGGAGCTGGGTTCCGGCTTCGCGCTGCTATTTTTTCCGCTCTCCCGATGCGCCGTGCTGGCGGGCGGCTGTTCCGACGCCATGGCCTCGAGGATGGCCGTCAGCCCGCCAGCTCGGCCAGCGCCTTCTTGACGGCCGGCCGCCCGGACATGCGGCCAAAATGGTCGGCGACCTTCGGGAAGGCGTTGATGTCGACGCCGTCGCCTTCGAGCCATTGCGCGATCGTGAACAGATAGGGATCGCAGATCGTGTACTGCTCGCCCATCACCCACGGGCCGCGCAGCATCTTCTGCTCGATCAGCGCGAAGCAGGCGCTCATCGTCTCCGGCACCTTCTTCTTCATGTCGGCGAAGGAGGACTCTTCGGTGGCCCAGCGATAGCCCCTCATCTTGTGCGCATGGGCGATGTGGACCGTCGAGCACAGATAGCTGTTGAACGACTGCACCTCGGCAAAGGCGAAGACGTCGTCGAGCGGCGCAAGCCGAGCCTCCGGAAAGCGCTGCGCGACATAGGCGAGCATCGCAGGCGTCTCGGTCAAGACGCCCTGCTCCGTCACCAGCGCCGGAACGCGCCCCTTGGGATTGATCGCGAGATAGTCCGGGCTGTTCTGCTGGTTGGTCTTGAAGCTGAGCTTCTCGGCGACGTAGTCGGCGCCGGTCTCGGCCAGCGCGATATGTGAAGCGAGCGCGCAGGTGCCCGGCGCGACATAGAGCTTGAGCATGGTGATCCCTGACAGATGATGTCCGACCCTATCTGCACCCAACCAGACCGTCCACCCCTGGCCGCCCGCGTGCGCCGTCATGGGCGATCTGCATTCTGCGGGCCGCGTGCTCGACCCGCGCGGATCCGGACACGACCCATGCCGATCGATGACGACGCGACGACAGACATCCCGATGCAGGACATCCCGATGAAGGACATGACCTCACCCTCTCGCGGCGCGCAGCGCCCGAGGTGTTGCCGAGAGGGACCCTCGCAACGAGGAGGGCGCAGGGAATGCCGGGTGCTGGCCGCAACCCATGGCCCGCCTGCAGAAAGATAAGCAGGCGGCAGTCACCACAGGTCCAGCCGGTCATCCGGCATTCCCTGCGCGATGGGCTTTACGTCTTATACGTGATCTCCCTGGTGCGCCGGGCTTTCTGGCCACCATCCCCGCGCGAAGCGAGGCCTCAACGCGAGTTGACATCAGCATCGGGATGCCAGGACCACACGATTTCAACGTCCGCGAAAGGCCCCGCACGCGCGCCACGACGGCAAGCCGCCGCAGCCCTGCACGAGGCCGGTCGACGTCGCTCGTCCTGACGACGCCGTCGCAGCCACCGCATCCCGCCCCGCGTGTCGTGACGACGCGTACGCCCCTCCTGCCGGGACGGAACGGGGCGGATATAGCCATTGATTTGGGGTCGGAGTCAAGACAAATTCCGAAAAACGGAAGACGCGTCCTGGAACGGAGCGACGGATCGGAATGACGTGCAATGTCGGCGCATGCTGCGCCGTCGATGCGATCAGCGCCGACCGGTATGCAGCCGTCTCGTCGGGGCAGCGCGCCACGACAAGTTTCATGCAGCGTCACCGTAATACTCAACGAAATACTGGAATCCGCCGCCCGGCGCGCTACTGCCACCGACAAAGCGTGGGGCGTGACTTCGCTTTAGTTTCGCGGCATGCTGTCGATTAGCTCGCGGGATGGGTGGAGCAACGCGAAACCCATCAATTGGTCTACGAGACAACAATGGTATCGCTTCGCTCCAACCAGTCCACGCGCTGGCGGGTTTGTCCTATCTGGTGACGCAGCGGAAGTCTTTAAGCCTGACCTCATACGCTCGCGGAAGGCGTCACCATATTCATGTTCATCCTCCGACGGATTGCCTCGCGGCCGATCGCCGGTATGACGATGAACTCACACCGGGTGCTTCCGCTCGAGTTTCCCAACAATGCGCTCGCCAAGTCTACGCACAATCGATGGTACGAGCCGCAAGCCGAGGACGGCCAGCCGGGCGCGGCCACCCGGAACGATGAAATACCGGTCGCGCCGGATTCCGCGCAATGTGTCCGCAACCACGATTTCCAAGGGAGTTCTCGGGATGGTCAGCGTATGTCGCCGGTTCTCCGGTGTCCGATAGGAATCAAGCTCCGCCACCATAGGCGTCTCGAACTCCGCTGGGCAGACGAGGTGAACCTTGATACCTTGGCGCAGCAGTTCGTAGTGCAGGCATTCGGTGAAGCCGACCAAGGCGTGTTTCGCAGATCCATAGGCGGTGAAACCGAAGATTCCGGTCAGACCAGCGATCGATGCTATGTTGATCAACCGCCCGCCAGCGGCGCGTAGATGGGGTAAAGCAGCCCTGGTGACATTTACCGGACCAAAGAAATTGGTTTGCATCACGGCCTGGAAGTCATTGTCGGTGAGGGTCTCGAACCGCCCCTCGCGCATCACACCTGCATTGTTGAACAGCATGTCGATCCCTCCACGGCGCCGAGCAACCTCCTCGATAGCCTGAGACGCTGCAATCGGATCGCCAACATCGACGGACTGCACCTCGATATCGGCGCCGGCGTGTCGCCGACGAAGTTCATGAACCGCGAGATCCAGATTATCGGTTCGCCGCGAGAGGAGCGTCAGCCGAGCACCTTGGGGGGTAAGCGCGTTCGCTATCGCAAAGCCTAGGCCCGTCGCCCCCCCGGTGATGACAATGCTACGTGAATGGAACATATGAGAGTCCTAAGCCAGAATCCACTTCGGGAAGCCGGGAGAAAGGACGAGCCCCAGCTTCGCCCAATCGCGCGGTCGAGTGCTGCCCACTGACCGCCGTTGCCTCAGAGACACCTATTTTCATTTTGTCGACCTTGCTGAGCTTCCTAGGTGCAGTTGCTGAGCAGGACTTCGTACAAACTCCGCCAGCGGTTGAAGCCTCCGGTGATACCCCCGCAGGGCGACGGCGCGTTCGCCGCAAGGCATGGCTGCATCGTTTTCGTGCAGTCACATCGGAGCTTTTCCGATTGCTATTTGAGCGGCAGCAGACCGCATGCCGGGCTGCGGTCAATCAAGCGCAGTGGCGATGCGGTCGGCGAGGGCGAGCAGGGTTTCTGGTTTACCCATCGGCGCCTGCCCGTGGCCCTTCATCGGAACGTCCGCCCAGCGAGGTATGATATGGAAATGCAGGTGGAAGACGGTCTGACCGCTGGCCGCGCCGTTCAACTGAACGATCAGGAAACCCTCGGGTGCCAGCGCCTTGACCACTGCCCGGGCGGTGCGTCGGGTGGCTGCGACCAGCCGAACGAGCACGTCCGGCTCCACGTCCAGCAGGGTGCGGGAGGTCGAGGTCTTCGAGATCACCAGTACGTGCCCTTCGGACTGGGGAAAGGCGTCCATGAACGCGAGGACGTGATCGTCCTCCCAGACCTTGGCGGCGGGGACTTCGCCGCGAAGGATTCGGCCAAAGATGTTGTCGGGGTCGTAGGGGGCGGCGAGGGTCATCTGGTGCTCCGGAGTATGGGCGAGGCTAGAAACCGCGGTGCGGTGGGGCGTTTTGGGTGACGGCGCAGTGCTTCCCTAGTTTTGGCGGCCCGGGCTCCATCGGCCGAGGACGTGCGGTCCCCGGCACGGCGGCTCAATCGCTGAGGGGTCTCGTGTGCCGGGCGCGGCGCCCGTGACATGGACTGTCGTCTCTTAGTCCGGCTGAGGCTGACCGGGCGCCTGTTGCAAGTGGGCTATATCGCGTAGCCCGCTTGAACTCCTCGTGTGACAGGCCTTCAGATTCGGCTGTTCGGGTGATCGTTGAAAGCTACCAGCCATCGCGAGGAAGGTGATCGCGTGCTGACGGCGATCACGCTGACGCCCGGTGGCCAGCTCAGCCGCGCGAATTCTGCAAGAACCAAGCGGACAAGTGAATACATTGGCGCTGCGATGGCAGGGGTCGGCGTAAACAGACGCCCGCACTTCGGGCGACGCAACCATGCGGCGGCATTTCCAGATGCCGCCCACCGGAAGAAGCCGCCACAACTCAATATTCGCAATCAAGAAAGCGTTCGACATTATTTCCCCAAACAAATCTTTCCGCTATGGACGCCGGGTACAAGAGCTTGCGCGCCAAGGTCGCTGGATGCCGTCGGCGTGACCTTCTCGAAGCATAGACGTGTGGAGGAATGGCCGCTTGCCAGAATCGGCTACCAATTTCGACGAGAGAGCTTTGTTGTGCCTCTGGCCTCAACGAATGATGTTCATCGGGCGTCTGGGTACGCTGCCGCTGCACCGGCATCCAATATCGGTCTGCCTGCTGGCGCTTCAGGCCCCTCTGCGGATCGGCACCACAATGGCCGGGGAGAGCCTGGCCTGCCATACCGCCATCGTCCCCGCAGGCTTGGCGCATACCCTTGATCTAAGCGGGGCGCCGGTCGCCGTGATATACAACGACCCTGACGATCCTTACTATCGGCGCCTCTCGCCCCGTCAGAGATGTGGCCTTAGCTCACTGGACCCTGACATCGAAAGTTCGCTTATCGTCGCTGTGCGGAATCTCTACGCGCTGCATCAGACAGGTGATAAGCTACGCTTCGACGATTTCGATTTCGCTGCTGAACAGGCATTGGGAATCGAACCGCGCCCACCACGGTTCGATGCGCGGGTTGAACGTGTCGTAGCTATCATAAGGGCTGACATCGCCCGCAATCACTCGATCCAGGAACTGGCCCGGCGAGTCGACCTTTCCCCTGGTCGCCTGCAGCATCTGTTCGTCCAAGAGATTGGGGTGCCACTTAGGACGTTTAGGATTTGGATTCGTTTCCGGCACGCTGTGGAGCGCGTGGGAAATGGCGATTCTATCACGTCGGCGGCGCTCGATGCAGGCTTTTCGAGCTCCAGCCATTTCAGCCACGCCTTCAAGGCAACCTTTGGCGCTACTGCCGCCAGCGTGCTCAAGGACGCTCCGTCTAGGGTCCGGATTCAGTTGATCGAATAACTACGATGGCCGCGATGGGCGCCGGAAACTGACGGTTCTTCCCTCTTGCTGCCACAGGTCATCCTCGAAATGCCTGTCGCAGAAATTATCTGTGTCTCACTTGAGGGGTGCAGTCCAGAGATGTCACCGTAATTGTCTCATGACGTCGTCGGCGGCGGACCGAGTGCGGTCTCGATCAGCAGCGTGTCGCAATATTCGATCCATTCCAGGATACGGCCGTTCTCCAGGCGAAGGACGTTGCAATAGCTGTTGTTGTAGATCTTGCCGTCGCTCGTCGTATTGCGGCCACGCGCCTCGACCACGACGCGGTCATCCTCGGCCGTCAGCCGGATCGGGATGGTGGTGATGCGGCCGAGCCGCGCCCGCAGCGGCGCGAACAACTCGGCGAGAACGGTCGCCTTGCCGTCATAGCTGCGCGACCAGGATCCGCTGCCCATGATGACGAAGCGGAAATCATCCGCGAGACGATCGAGTAGCGGCTGCGGATTGCTCTTCGCCAGCTCGTCGAACACATGCTGCACGATCCGCTTGTTGTCATGACCCGTGGCTTCTGCGGCGCTCATCGGCAAACCCTCCTTGAATTCAGGCATCGTCGCATCAACCCGTCTGCCTGAGCGCAGCCGGAAACGGTCCCAGCACCGCTTCCGTCAGCGCCGAGTCGCAGTATTCACGGATCTCGACGATGCGCCCCTCGTGCAGCCGATAGATCAGGCAGTAGTCGTTGTTGTAGGGCCGTCCGGCCCTGGTGCGCATCTCGCCCTTGGCCTCGACCACGACGAGGTCGTCATCCGCGATGAAGCGCAGCGGAATGGCGCGGCGTCCCTCCGCCAGCAGGCTGTTGAGATGGCCATGGAGATTGCGCAGCAGCGCCTCCTTGCTTCTGATCGTCTGCGACCACGAATATTGTCCCGTGATCACCATCGTGACGTCGTCGGCGATGGCCGCGACATAGGCCGCGCGGTCGCCAGCCGCGGCCTTGGCGAGCAGGTCCTGCATCAATTGCTTGTTGGCGCTTGCGGTCATGTCATCTGTCTCCGATCTCCTCTGCAACGGAGCGAAGCATGACGGGTGGCGGCGCATTCTTCCAATCGATATCGGATATGATATCAATTCGGCCCATGAATTTGGCCGCGCTCGACCTCAATCTGCTGGTGGCGCTCGACGCACTGCTCCGCGAGAGCAGCGTCAGCCGGGCTGCGCTGCGGATCGGACTGTCCCAGCCGGCCACCAGCCACGCCCTGCAGCGGCTGCGCGACTTGCTCGGCGATCCCCTGCTGGTCCGCACCGGCGCGCGGATGGAGCTGACCCCGCGCGCCCTTGCGCTGCAGGCCCCGCTCGCCCAGGCCCTTGATCAGGTGCGCGGCCTGTTCACGCCCGACGCGTTCGACGCTGCACGGAGCGAACGCCAATTTCGCCTGATGATGCCTGATCTCGCGGTCGAGCTGCTGATGCCGTCGTTGATGGCCAAGGTGACGCGCGCCGCGCCCAACCTCCGCATCGACGTCGTGCCTTGGCGAGGCCCTGCGATCTTCCACGCCGAGTTCGCCCGCACCATCGACATGGTGATCTCGATCGGCAACGCCTTCAAGGGCTTCCATCGCCAGTTGCTCTACACCGACAGCGATGCGCTGGCGGTGCGGCGCGGTCACCCGGTCGGCAGGCGACTGAGCCGGCGAGACGGCTTCCTGGCCGCCCGGCATGTCGCGGTGGTGCTGCGCGGCCAAAGCGAGGACCTGATCGATGGCTGGCTGCGCAGCAAGGGCTGGGAGCGGCGGATCGCGCTGGTCGTGCCGAGCTACATCGAGGCGCTGCATGTCGCCGCGCGCACCGATCTCGTCGCCTTCGTGCCGCGCCGCCTGATCGCGGCGCTGGCGCAGGCCTTGTCGCTGTCAACCGTCGCGCCGCCGCTCGATCCTGGCATCGACGAACAATACATGTTCTATCCGACCAGGGCGCAGGTCGAGCCGGGGTCGATCTGGCTGCGCACGCTGATGCTGGAAACGGGCCGCGAGCTCGGCGGCGCGCCAGGACGTCCGACGAAACCGACATGAGCGGACGCCGGCGGGCGCCCGCGCGTTCTCCTCCGTCAGGCCGCCAACAGCAAAATGCGTTGATACAGTCGAGGTCGCGCAGGGTAGGCAAAGCAGCCGCCCGGCAGGGCGGCTGCGTGCCCACCGTGACGCTGCGTACTCCGCGTCAGATGGTGGGCACGGCGCGCGATCGAGCGCAGTCTGCGGTGAATACGGTGATGCGCGCCTTTGCCCACCCTACCCTCCAAACCGGCTAGCGCAGCAGCGGCATGAATTCCGGCTCGTTCAGATTTTTGGCTGGCGTCCGCCTTGTTGTCAGGCTATCAGACGCCCGCTGCGCGGATGCGCACCGTAAGCGTCTCACGTCAGGCAACGCATTCAACGGATCGGCTCGATCCGGAGGAATGCAGGATGCGTTGCCCGTGATCGACCGATCGAATTCCGGAACTGCTATCATGAATCCACCTGGTGAACGGCGCGCGCGCAGAAAACTGCCCGCGCGCTATGCAGCCGTCGTCATGCCGCTGACACTCTCGGTGCTGATGACGTTCGTCGTGTCGGCGATCGCCACGCTGAAGAGTCTTGGACCGACGCCGGCGTTCATCGCGACCTGGCCCGCAGCGTGGGGCATCTCCTGGCTCGTCGCGTTCCCCACGCTGCTCGCTGTTCTGCCGCTGGTACGGCGGATCGTGGCGCTCGTGGTGGAGACGCCCAAGCCGAATTAAGCGAAAGCAGCGGGGCCGCTCAACTGCGGCCCCGCTTCAACGGCGATCGGTCTCTCTTGGTCATGCAGGCCGCTTTTTGAGCCGTGAATCCGCCTCATCCACCGCTGTCGTCCCGGACAAGCCGCGGCGCGCACCAGCGCGGCGCGTCGTCGATCCGGGACCCATGCTCCGCGGCCGTCGTGATGGGCAGAATGCCAATGACCGGTGTGCCTCAAACCACTCCCTGTGGGTATGGGGTCCCGGCTTTCGCCGGGACGACGGCGGAGCATATTGATAGCGTTGCCGAAGGGTGGGCAAAGCAGCCGCCGAAGGCGGCAGCGTGCCCACCGTCTCGCTGCGCACTCGCTGTCGCGATGGTGGGCACGGCGCGGGTGACATCTCGCTGAACTCATCAGCAGCGTGGCGCGCCTTTGCCCACCCTACAAACTACACGCTCAGCGCGCCCTCACTGCCCCAGCCCGTGCGCGACGACCTTGCGCATGACGTTGGGCAGCGCCTCGCCGTCGAGGGTCGCGATCGGGACCCAGCGCATGCCGTCCGGCGCGCGCGTCCGGGCGGGCACACGCGCCGTGTAGACCACGAGTTCCAGCGGGAAATGGGTGAAGACGTGGGTGACGACGCCGAGCTTGCGGTGCCAGCGCTTTACGCCGGCCAGCTCGGGCGCCTGGGCGAGCGCGTCGGCATCGTCCTGCCCGGCCAGCCATTCCGAGCCGGGGACCTCGGTCATGCCGCCGAGCAGGCCCTTGGCGGGGCGGGAGCGCACCAGCAGCTCGTCGCCTCGGACGACGACGAAGGCGGCGCCGCGCCGGAGCGTGCCGGTCTTCTTGGCGGCCTTGCGCGGGAACGTGTCCTGGTCGCCGCGCTCGCGTGCGGCGCAGTCCTCGCTCAAGGGACACAGCGAGCAGGCCGGCTTCTTCGGCGTGCAGATGGTGGCGCCGAGATCCATCAGTGCCTGCGCGCTGTCGCCGGCGCGAGACGGCCCGAGCAGGGTCGCCGCGAGCGCCTGGATCTGCGGCTTGGCCTGCGGCAAGGCCTCCTCCACCGCGAACAGCCGCGACACCACACGCTCGATGTTGCCGTCGACCGGCATGGTCAGCCGATCGAACGCGATCGCGGCGATGGCGGCCGCGGTGTACGGACCGACGCCGGGCAGCGCGCGCAGCCCCTCCTCGGTGTCCGGGAACGCGCCGCCATGCTCGCGCAGCACGGCGACGGCGCAGGCATGCAGGTTGCGCGCCCGCGAATAATAGCCGAGGCCGGCCCACATCCTGAGCACGTCGTCGAGCTCGGCGCCGCCGAGCGCCGAGACATCCGGCCAGCGCGCCAGGAATTTCTCGAAATACGGCCCGACCGCCTTCACCGTGGTCTGCTGCAGCATGATCTCGGACAGCCAGACGCGATAGGGATCGGAGCGCTGCCCGGCCGGCGCGCGCCACGGCAGCCGCCGGCGGTGGCGGTCGTACCAGGCGAGCAGTTGTGCGGGGCGCTCGGCGGAGCCGTGATTCTCGGGTCGGCTCTTGCGCTTGGAAGGAAGGGCTGATGACACCATTGGCTTAATCTAGTACGTCAGGAGCCATCGTCGCCCGCTGGACCGCAGTCTCGTCTGCGGCATCCACGGCTTTCTTCGAGCCCCGGCGGCTCGGACGGGCGGCAGACCACGAGAAGCCTGTATCGATGGCAAAGCCCGGCCGCCTCACCGCAAAGCCATTGTCGCTCATGATGGGCGACGTGCTGTCGGCCGCCTATGCCAAGCAGGGGTTTGCCGCGCGCGAGCTGGTCACGCGCTGGCCGGAGATTGCCGGGCGCGAGATCGCCGAGCATGCCCAGCCGCTGAAGATGCAATGGCCGCGACCGGTCGAGGGCCAGCCGCAGGAGCCGGCGACCTTGATCCTGCGCGTCGAGGGGCCGATGGCGCTGGAGATCCAGCATTCGTCGGACGTGATCCTGGAGCGGGTCAATCGCTTCTTCGGTTGGCACGCTGTGGGCAAGCTGGCGCTGCGCCAGGGGCCGCTGTTGCGCCCCCCGGTGAAGCGCCGCCCGGTGCCGCCCGATCCGAACACGGTGGCGAAAGTCGCGCAGACCCTGACCGCCATCGAGGACGACGCCCTGCGCGACGCCCTCGCCCGGCTGGGCGCCGCCATCAAGCGAAATTGACGCTTCCCGTTTGATCCCGGTTTGCGGCCCGGCATTGCCTCAAGCTGGGTTTCAAGCTAGCGAAAAGCCGAGTTACGAGTGTTTCAGGCGCGAGATGCGCCCATTCCGGAGCAGAGCCTTGATCATCACCCGCCGCGCCTTCACCGCAGCCTTGTCGCTGACCGGCCTCGCCGCTCTGGCGGGCCTGTCCCCGCTGCGGCTGATCTCGGACGCCATGGCCCAGAGCGCCACCGATGTCGCCAAGCCGGTGTCGCTGCCGGACATGGCGATCGGGCCGGCCGACGCCGCCGTCACCATCACCGAATATGCCTCGATGACCTGCCCGCATTGCGCCGCGTTCAACGCGACCGTGTTCCCGAAGCTGAAGGCCGAATACATCGATACCGGCAAGGTGCGCTACATCTTCCGCGAGTTCCCGCTCGACATCAAAGCCGCGGCCGGCTCGATGCTGACGCGCTGCATCGCCAATGGCGACGCGCAGAAGTATTTTGCCGTCACCGACATGCTGTTCCGCTCGCAGAACGACTGGGTGGTGAAGAACACCACCGAGACGCTGACCCGGATCGGCAAGCAGGCCGGTCTCAGCCAGCAGCAGGTCGAGGCCTGCCTCAAGGACCAGGCGCTGCTCGACAAGATCGCCGCCGACCAGAAATATGCGAGCGACATTCTGAAAGTCGATTCGACGCCGACCTTCTTCATCAATGGCGAGAAGATCAAGGGCGAGACTTCGATCGAGGAGTTTCAGAAGAAGATCAACCCGCTTCTGAAGAGCTGATTCGAATCACTGAGTCCTCAAAGACACAGCGCGGCCCCTCAATGGGGCCGCTTCTGTTTCGTGGGCCGTTCGCCACGAGAAAGCCTTGGAAAAGCAGGGCCGGCGGGTTGCCCTGGGGACCGGCCCTCGCCATTGTCCCGCCCTCAGAATGGGGCGCCAGGGCGACTCAGTCCACATTGACATTGCCTTCCATGGTATTGTCGGGGCTGGGAGATTCGTCTCCCGCCAACAGAGAATCTGTGCATGAAACTCACCCGTCTTCGTCTTCACGGTTTCAAGACGTTCGTCGAACCGACTGACTTCGTGATCGAACCCGGCCTCACCGGCGTCGTCGGTCCGAACGGCTGCGGCAAGTCGAATCTGGTCGAAGCGCTGCGCTGGGCGATGGGCGAGACCTCGCACAAATCGCTGCGCGCCGCCGACATGGACGCGGTGATCTTCTCCGGCTCGAACACGCGTCCGTCGCGCAACCACGCCGAAGTGGTGATGACGATCGACAACAGCGATCGCACCGCGCCAGCCGCCGTGAACGATCGCGACATTCTCGAAATCTCGCGTCGCATCGAGCGCGAGGCCGGCTCGGTCTATCGCATCAACGGCCGCGACGTGCGCGCCCGCGACGTGCAGATCCTGTTCGCCGACGCCGCCACCGGCGCGCGTTCGCCCGCCCTCGTCCACCAGGGCAAGATCGGCGAAATCATTCAAGCGAAACCTGAGCAGCGCCGCCGCGTGCTCGAAGACGCCGCCGGCGTCGCCGGCCTGCATGCGCGCCGCCACGAGGCCGAGCTGCGATTGAAGGCGGCCGAGACCAATCTGCTGCGCGTCGAGGACGTCATCGGCCAGCTCTCCGGCCAGATGGAAGGCCTGCGCAAGCAGGCGCGCCAGGCGATCCGCTACCGCGAGGTCGCGGCCAAGGTGCGCAAGGCGGAAGCCACCCTCTATCACATGCGCTGGATGGGCGCGCATGCCGATCTCAACGACGCCGCCCATGTGCACGACGTCGCCGTGCGCGAGATGGCCGAGCGGACCCGCGAGCAGGCCGAGTCGGCCCGCATCCAGGCCATCCGCTCCTCGCATCTGCCGGCGCTGCGCGAAGCCGAGGCCCGCGCCGCGGCGACGATGCAGCGGCTGAAGAACGCCCGCGACCTGCTCGACCGCGAGGAGCTGCGCGCCAAGGAGCGCGCCGGCGAGCTCGATCGCCGCCTGATGCAGCTCACCGCCGACGTCGCCCGCGAGCAGCAGCAGAACCAGGACGCGCAGGTCGCGCTGCAGCGCCTGGAGACCGAAGACGCGGAGCTGAAGGAAGAGATCAAGGCGCGCGTCGAGATGCGCAGCGGCGTCGACGAGCGCGTCGCCGAGGCCGAGGCGCTGCTTGCCGAGACCGAGCGCCAGTTCACCGAGCTGACGACGCAGCTTGCGGACCTCACCGCCCGCCGCAACCAGCTCGAAGCCAACGTTCGCAGCCACCGCGATCGTCTCGCCCGGCTCGACCAGGACATCGCCAATGTCCGCGCCGACGAGGAGCGGCTGGCGCAGGAGACCGCCCATCTCGGCGATCTCGACACGCTCGCCGCCTCGCTCGAAGCGGCCGAGGAGGCCGAGGCGCAGGCTGAGGCCGCGGTGCAGACCAACGAGTCGGCGCAGGCCAATGCACGGCAGAAGCTCGAAGCCTCGCGCGCCCCGCTCGCCGAGGCCGAGAAGCGCGCGCAGCGGCTCGAGACCGAGGCCCGCACCATCTCCAAGATGGTCAACAGCGAGACCAAGAATCTGTGGCCGCCGATCATCGACGGCGTCACGGTCGCCAAGGGCTATGAGAAGGCGCTCGGCGCCGTGCTCGGCGACGACCTTGATGCGCCGGTCGACGCGTCCGCGCCGATGCATTGGACCGTGGCCGGCGCCGAGGTCATCGACCCCGCGCTGCCGGACGGCGTCGAGCCGCTCGCGGCCTATGTCCAGGCGCCGCCGGAGCTGTCGCGCCGTCTGGCGCAGATCGGCGTGGTGTCGCGCGAGCGCGGCGCCCAGCTGGTGTCGCAGCTCAAGACCGGCCAGCGGCTGGTGTCCTCCGAAGGCGACGTCTGGCGCTGGGATGGCTTCATCGCCGCGGCGCATGCGCCAACCGGCGCGGCGCGTCGCCTGGCCGAGCGCGCCCGCCTGATCGACATCGAGGCCGAGCTGGAGCAGGCACGCATCGATGCGACGAACAAGCGCCAGGCGCTCGAGAGCGCCGAGGCCGAGGTGAGGGCCGCGACCGCCGCCGAGAGCGCCGCGCGCGAAGCCTGGCGCGCCTCCCAGCGCGAGGTGAACTCCGCGCGTGAGCGCCACGCCAATGCCGAGCGCGAGATCAACCGCCATTCGGCGCGCAAGTCGGCGCTGGTCGAAGCCTCGACCCGCCTCGCCCATGACCGCGCCGAGATCGCCGAGCTGCACCAGAATGCGCTGGAGGCGATCGAGGAGCTGCCGGCGACCAACGAAGCCGACGGCCGTCTTGCCGCGGTGCGGGCCGAGATCGAGACCAAGCGCCGCGCCGCGGCGCAGGTCCGTGCCGAGGCCCAGGCGCTGGCCCGCGAGGCCGAGCTCGCCGACCGCCGCGTGCAGGCAATCATCAGCGAGCGCAACGACTGGTTCAACCGCATCCGCGGCGCCGGCTCGCAGATCGCCACCATCGAGGCGCGCATCGCCGAGGTGAAGGACGAACGCGCCGAGCTCGAGAACGCGCCGGAGATCTTTGCCGAGAAGCGCAGCGCGCTGATCGACGAGCTCGGCATTGCCGAGGGCGAGCGCCAGGTCGCTGCCGACGCGCTGGCCGAAGCCGAGATGGCGATGGGCGACACCGATCGCGCCGCCAAGGCGTCGCTGGAAGCGCTGTCGAAGTCGCGCGAGGCCGCGGCCCGCGCCGAAGAGCGGCTCGAAAGCGCCAAGCGCCGCGTCGGCGACGTCGAGCGCGAGATCCACGACATGCTCGAATGCGAGCCGCAGGCGGTTGCCGCCATGGCCGAGATCGGCCCGGACACGCAACTGCCGCCGCTGCACGAGATCGAAGAGACCCTGGAGAAGCTGCGGCGCGACCGCGAACGGCTCGGCGCCGTCAATCTGCGCGCCGAGGAAGAACTCACCGAGGTCGAGGGCTCGCACACCGCGCTGACCACCGAGCGCGACGACCTCGTCGAAGCCATCAAGCGGCTGCGCCAGGGGATCCAGAGCCTCAACAAGGAGGCGCGCGAACGGCTGCAGTCGTCGTTCGAGACCGTCAACGACCACTTCAAGCGGCTGTTCACGGAGCTGTTCGGCGGCGGCGAGGCCGCCCTGCACCTGATCGAGAGCGACGACCCGCTCGAGGCCGGCCTCGAGATCATCGCCAAGCCGCCGGGCAAGAAGCCGCAAACGCTGTCGCTGCTGTCGGGCGGCGAGCAGGCGCTGACGGCGATGGCGCTGATCTTCGCGGTGTTCCTCACCAACCCCTCGCCGATCTGCGTGCTGGACGAGGTCGACGCGCCGCTCGACGACCACAACGTCGAACGCTTCTGCAACCTGCTGCACGAGATGAAGGGATCGACCGAGACCCGCTTCATCATCATCACCCACAACCCGATCACCATGGCGCGCATGAACCGGCTGTTTGGCGTCACCATGGCCGAGCGCGGCGTGTCGCAGCTGGTGTCGGTCGCACTCGACGAGGCCGTGAAGATCCTCGACCAGCAGGTGGCGTGATCTTGCTCCGTCATTCCGGATCGCCGCAAGCGCGGCGCCCGGACTGACGCGCGGAGAGGACCGATGATCTCTCCTGATCTGCCCGCAGCGCTGAAGGCATCCCTCGAAGCCAGGCTGCACGGGCAGTCGCGGCAGGAGGCCGCCGCCCGCGCGGCCCGCATCTCGGATTCCTATCGCAGCGGCGGCAATTCGGGGACGATCACGAGCGAAGCCGACGCGATCGCCTATGCCGTCGTGCGGATGCCGGCGACGTATGCAGCGGTGGTGGCCAGCCTGAATGCCGTGATGCAGGCGAGCCCGGACTTCGCCCCGGCCTCGCTGCTCGATGTCGGCGCCGGTCCGGGCACCGCAAGCTTCGCTGCGGCGGACGCATTCCCGTCGCTGGCGTCTTTCGCCGCCATCGATTCCAATCCCGCCTTGCGCACGCTCGCGCTGGCGCTCGCTGGCGACGCGACACGCATCCGCGACCTCGACTACGCGCTGGGCTCGGCGCGAGCGCTGCTCGAGCGCAGCACGGGCGCCGATCTCGTCATCGCCAGCTACATGATTGGCGAACTGAGCGACGCCGAACGCCCGGGCATCATTGATGCGCTGTGGACGAGGACCGGCGATACGCTCCTGATCGTCGAACCCGGCACGCCCGCCGGCTATCAGCGCATCATCGCGGCGCGCGACCGCCTGATCGCGTCCGGAGCCCACATCGCCGCCCCCTGCCCGCACGCCGCGGCGTGTCCACTGATCGCACCGGATTGGTGCCATTTCGCCCAGCGGCTGGCGCGCTCGCGGGCGCATCGCGAGCTCAAGGGCGCGGACGTTCCGTTCGAGGACGAGAAGTTCAGCTTCATTGCCCTCACCCGCAAGCCCGCGACGCATCGGCCCGCCGCACGCGTGCTGGCGCCGCCGGCGGTCACCAAGGTCGGGGCAACCGCGAAGCTGTGCCAGGCGGATGGTGCCGCCAGGGTCGTCAGCATCCCCCGCCGCGACAAGCCCGCCTTTGCCGCCGCGCGGCGCTGGGACTGGGGTGACGGCGTGGAGCCGCCAGGTTCGTAGATACCTCGGCCGGCGCCCCATGGTTAACGGTGGGTCGTATTCGTCTCTCATTTTCGCGATTTCGCGAAACCGGCGAGAAATCCGCGCTTGCTACGGTGAGCTGCAACAGGCGCTGAAGGCGCTGCTCACAAGGGAACGCGTTTCGATGTTCAGGACGATGATGATCACCGCCGCACTGCTGGCTTCGGCAGGAACGGCCCTGGCAAACAGCCACGGTGGTGGATCCTCGGCACCGCCCCCGCCGAAGCAGGAAGGCCCGCCGGCCAAGGCCATCGTCGGCAAGAACGGCCCCGTCCTGGTCGATCCCAAGGGGATGACGCTGTACTACACCGAGCGCGACAACACCGGGAACAAATCGACCTGCGACGGTGCCTGTGCCGAGAAGCGGCCGCCGCTGATCGCACCCGACAACGCGACCGCCAGCGGCGACTTCACCGTCATCACCCGCAGCGACGGCAAGAAGATGTGGGCCTACCGCTACCGTCCGCTCTACACCTCGCAGCTCGACAGCGCCCCGGGCGATATCAAGGGCAACGATCCCACGCAGCAATGGCGGGTCGCCCGTCCCTATTGAGCCCTGCGCATCACTGCCTCCGGCGCCCATTCGGTCGCCTGGGCGCCCATCGAACGGACCGGTCAGCCTCAAGCGACTTGAACGGGCATCCCCCCTAGTGCGACCAATGCACGCCGGTCCACCTGCGGACCGGCGGCGCCGTCGCGTGGCGGCCGCCTCGTCCTCCTGCCCTCTCCCTCGGAGCCCGTCATGTCCGGCTGGATCGTCCTCGGCATCATCGTCATCCTCGTACTGTTCGCCCTTGGCGCCTACAACCGGCTGGTCGCCCTCAGCCAGCGGGTCGGCCAGGCCTTTGCCGACATCGACGTCCAGCTCAAGCTGCGCCACGACCTGATTCCGAACCTGGTCGAGACCGTGAAGGGCTACGCCGCGCATGAGCGCGGCACCCTCGACGAGGTGATCAAGGCCCGCAATGCGGCGATGTCGGCGCAGGGCCCGGCCCAGGTCTCGGCCGCCGAAGGCCAGCTCTCCGGCGCGCTCGGGCGCCTGATCGCGCTGTCCGAGGCCTATCCGGACCTCAAGGCCAACGCCAACTTCCAGCAACTCGCCGGCGAGCTCTCCGACATCGAGAACAAGATCGCCGCCAGCCGCCGCTTCTTCAACAACGCTGTGCAGGAATACAATACCAGCATCCAGCAGATGCCAGCGGCGCTGTTCGCCGGCACCTTCGGCTTCACCCGCAAGGAATTCTTCGATCTCGGTACCAGCCGGGCCGAGGTCGAGGCCACGCCGAGCGTGAAGTTCTGAGCCAGCGCCTTCGCGCCTGAAGGGCCCGAAATCATGGCCGCCTATGGTCTCTACACCCACATCGCATCGAACAAGACCCGTTCGATGCTGCTGCTCGGCGGCCTGTTCCTGCTGATCTACGTGCTGGTGTTCGCCGGCGCGCTGATCGCGGAGGTCATGATCAACGGCAATGGCAGCGTCGCCTATTACATGCAGGCCGCTACGCGCGACCTGATCAAGGCGTTGCCCTGGGCCACGATCGGCGCCGCGGCCTGGATCGTCATCGCCTATTTTTTCCATCAGAAGATGATCGACGCCGTGACCGGCGGGACGGCCGTGACCCGCCAGGAACAGCCGCGGCTCTACAATCTGCTCGAGAATCTCTGCATCTCGCGCGGCATCACTATGCCGCAGCTGAAGGTCATGGACAGCCCGGCGCTGAACGCCTTCGCCACCGGCCTGAATCCGCGGCAATACGCCGTCACCGTCACGAGCGGTCTTCTGAACGCACTCGATGACCAGGAGATCGAGGCGGTGCTCGGCCACGAGCTCACCCATATCCGCAACGGCGACGTGCAGCTGATGGTCGTGGCCGTGATCATCGCCGGCGTCGTCGGCTTCTTCGGTGAATTGTTCTTCCGCCTGTTCACCAACATGAGCTGGGGCGGCGGCTGGGGTCGCTCGTCGTCGTCGTCCTCCTCGTCCGACTCCGACCGCAAGGGCTCCGGCGGCGGGGCCATCATCGTCGTGATCATCGCGGTGGTGCTGATCGTGGTGGCCTGGCTGCTGTCCCAGGTGGTCAAGCTGGCGCTGTCGCGCACCCGCGAATACCTTGCCGATGCCGGGTCTGTCGAGCTGACCAAGAATCCGGACGCCATGATCAGCGCCCTGCGCAAGATCGAGGGTCGTGGCGAGCTGCCCGGCGCCACCTCCGCCGTCATGGAATTGTGCGTCGACAATCCGCGCGAGGGTTTTGCCGATTTGTTCGCCACCCATCCCTCGGTCGACTCCCGCGTCCAGGCGCTGATCAAGTTCGCCGGCGGCCATGATCCGGGCCCGCTGGCGCTGCCGTCCGACGGGAGAGATACCGATACCGGTGACGAGCCAGCCGACGGCACTGCGCCACCGCCGCTGCCCCCGGCCGGCCCGTGGGGCGATGCCGATGGAGGGGGTAAGTCGCCCGGCAGCGGGCAAGCCGCCCCGGAAGGCCCCTGGACGACACCTGCTGCAGGCCCATGGGGCCGGCATTAGGACCAGCCGCTGCGGCGCAGTTCGAGCCCCGATCGCGCGCAGCGCGCAATCATCCCGGCATTCGCTCTCAAGTGTTTCGGCGCGAACCGGACGTTTCGGCTGGAACGGGTCCGATTGCGCCGATCTGTTGCCGCGAAGGCGCAAATTTCCCCGGTCCCGTGCTGCAATGAATTTGAATTCTCCAGCGTTTCTGCCATGTTCGCGCCCAAAGCAGAATGCAAAGCGCCGGCCCCCTGGCCGGCCTCAGGGCTGAAGGATTTTCCATGGCGAAACCGGCAGTGGTTGTGGTGGGTGCGGACAAGGGCGGGGTCGGCAAGACCACGGTATCGCGGACGTTGCTCGATTATTTCAGCGCCAACAACGTCCCGACCCGGGCGTTCGACACCGAGCATCCGCGCGGCACCCTGAAGCGCTTCCACCCCGAGATCACCGAGATCGTCGACATGAATTCGACGCCGGACCAGATGAAGATCTTCGACACCTTGAGCGCGGTGGCGCCCTCGGTGACCGTGATCGACGTCCGCGCCGGCCTGATGTCGCCGACGCTGGCGGCGCTGCGCGACATCGGCTTCCTCGACGCCGCCCGCTCCGGCCAGATCACCTTCGCGGTGTTCCACATCCTGGGCTCGTCGATCGCCTCGCTGGACGAGATCGCGGAGACGGCAAGCTACATGATCGGCGCGAAGTACTTCCTGGTGAAGAACTTCATCAACAACACCAGCTTCTTCGAGTGGGACCAGTCGACCTACAATTCCTACTTCCACCGCATCAAGGATGCGACCGAGCTGACCATCCCCAAGCTCAACGAGATGGCGTTCGAGCAGGTCGAGGTCGCCTCGGTGCCGTTCCTGAAGTTCGTCGCCAACAAGGGTCCGCGCGACGAGGCCGCCAACTACTCCTTCGTGCTGCGCGGCTATGTCCGGCATTGGCTCGCCAATGTCTGGAGCGAGTACGACCGCATCAAGCTGACCGACATCGTCGGCTCGACCAAGGCGGCGGCGCCGCGGCCGGCCGGGGAAAAATAGCAGCCCCGTGAAGGATGGGACTTTATCGCAACCGCATTTGACCTGATATAGGTCTGATGCCCGCAACGCCCGTCTACATCGTCTGCTCGCCCCGGCCGCAGTCCGGGAAGACGCTGCTTGCGCGGGTGCTGAGCGAGTTCCTGCTGCTCAAGAACGGCCAGGTGCTCGCCTTCGACGTCACCTTGCGCGAGCCGTCGCTGCTCGACTTCCTGCCGCAGATCACGGAGACCGCGACGATCGAGGACACCTACGGCAAGATCCAATTGATGGATCGCGTCATCCTCAACGACGGCATCGCCAAGGTGATCGACCTCGGCTACTACTCGTTCGACGAGTTCTTCAAGATGTCCGAGGAGATCGGCTTTTTGAAGGAGGCCTCACGGCGGAACGTGGTCCCGATCGTTCTGTACTGCGCCGAGGGCGACCGGGTGTCGATGCGCGCCTACGACGCCCTGCGGCGACAGATCCCGCGACCTCAGCTGATCGTGGTCGAAAACGACCACGTCCTGCGCGAGGAGCTCCCCGACCTCTACAGCCGCGGCAAGCATCTGCGCATTGCCGCCCTGCCCGCGTTCCTGAGGACCTATATCGAGCGCTTCTCGTTCTCCTTTACCGGCTATCTGCGCCAGGAGAAGGACCCGTCCACCGAGCTCTATCAATGGATCCGGCGCAACTACTATGCGCTGCGCGAGATCGAGAACGAGCTCCTGATGCAGCGGTCCTGACGCCGCCGCGCGCTTCTCAGTGCCCCTCGAAGGAGATCAGCGTGCGCACGGGCACGTCGAGCGCGCGCAGCTTGGCGGCGCCGCCGAGATCCGGCAGGTCGATGATGAAGCAGGCCGCCACCACGGTGGCGCCGATCTGGCGGAGCAGCTTCACCGCGCCCTCGGCCGTGCCGCCGGTGGCGATGAGGTCGTCGACCAGGATCACGCGCTCGCCGGGCTCGACCGCGTCGACATGCATCTCCATCTCGTCGGTGCCGTATTCCAGCGCATAGGACATGCTGACCGTCTTGTGCGGCAGCTTGCCCTTCTTGCGGATCGGCACGAAGCCGGCCGAGAGCTGATGCGCCACCGCGCCACCGAGGATGAAGCCGCGCGCCTCGATGCCGGCGACCTTGTCGATCTTGGAGCCGGCCCAGGGATGCACCAGCTCGTCCACCGCGCGACGGAACGCGCGCGCGTCCGCCAGCAGCGTCGTGATGTCCCGGAACAGGATGCCCGGCTTCGGATAGTCTGGAATGGTGCGGACCGTATTCTTGATGTCCAGATCGAACGTCATCGTGCTCTCATCCACTCTGTTTATGTGCCGTCATTGCGAGCGAAGCGACGTGTCCGCCGAAGCCCACTCGGGCGAAGGCGGAAGCAATCCAGGGCCGCGAAAACAACTCTGGATCGCTTCGTCGCTCACGCTCCTCGCGATGACGGCAACCACCTTTCACCCCGGCTGATTGAGCCGGAACGCATTCTCCACGATCCTCAAACCCACGGCATCGCCGAGCGACATCAGCGACTCCGGGTGGAACTGCACGCCGCCGACCGGCAGCGTCTTGTGCTCGATCGCCATCGCCACGCCGTCCTCGGTCGCTGCGGTGACGGTCAGCACCTCCGGCATGCTGTCGCGCTCGACGAACAGCGAATGGTAGCGGCCGATGACGATCTCGTTCGGCAACCCCTGCATCAGGCGTCCGCCGCGCACCTGGACCCGCGACGGCCGGCCATGCGCCGGTTGGGCGAGCTGGCCGAGCTGACCGCCAAAATACTCGCCCATCGCCTGCACGCCGAGGCACACGCCGAAGATCGGCAGCTTCTTCGCGAGCGCCGCATCGATCGTCGTCGAGATCTTGAAGTCCTCGGGGCGGCCCGGTCCGGGCGACAGCACGATGAGATCCCAGCTGCGCTCGGCCAGCATCTTCAAGGCATGGACGTAACGCACCACGGTGACGTTGGCGCCGACCTGGCGGAAATAGTCCGCCAGCATGTGCACGAACGAATCGTCGTGGTCGATCAAGAGCACGTTCTTGCCGGAGCCGGTGGCGTCCGGCGCGGTCGAGGACAGCGGCTTCGGCGGATCGCCGCGCAGCGCCTGGAAGAGGGCCGCCGCCTTGACCTGGCACTCGCGATCCTCGGCCGCGGGGTCGGAATCGAACAGGCAGGTCGCGCCGACGCGGACCTCGGCGAGCCCGTCCTTCATGCGGATGGTGCGGATGGTGAGGCCGGTGTTGATCGAGCCATCGAAATTCACCGCGCCGATGGCGCCGGCATACCAGCGCCGCGGCGAGCGCTCATTGTCCTCGACGAACTGCATCGCCCACAGCTTCGGCGCGCCGGTCACGGTGACCGCCCAGGCGTGCGTCAGGAATGCGTCGAGCGCGTCGAAGCCCGGCCGCAGCATGCCCTCGACGTGATCGACGGTGTGGAACAGCTTGGAGTAGGTCTCGATCTGCCGGCGCGCCAGCACCTTGATGGTGCCGGGCACGCAGATCCGCGCCTTGTCGTTGCGGTCGACGTCGGTGCACATGTTGAGCTCGAACTCGTCCTTCTCCGAGTTCAGGAGCTGGCGGATCTGCTCGGCATCGCCGATGGCGTCGCGACCGCGGGCGATGGTGCCGGAGATCGGACAGGTCTCGACGCGGCGGCCATCGGAGCGGACGAACATCTCGGGTGAGGCCGAGACCAGGAACTCGCCGTCGCCGAGATTCATCAGCGCGCCATAGGGCGACGGATTGATCCGGCAGAGCCGCTGGAACACTTCCGCCGGCGAGCGCTCACAGGGCTCGGCAAACAGTTGGCCGGGCACCGCCTCGAACAGGTCGCCGCGGGCAAACGCCGCGCGGGCCTTCTCGACCGTCGCCTGGTACTCGCCGGGCGCGTGATCGGCAAAACCCTGGCGCGGCTCCTTGAGATAGACGCTGGCGTCGGTGTCGCGCGGCAGTCCTGCCGTCGACTGGCCGTTCCAGGAAAAATCATAGGAAAGAACGACGCCGCGGCCGGTGGCGCGGTCGTAGGCCAGGAGGCGATCCGGCACGTAGAGCACGATGTCGCGCTGGTCCTTCTCGCGCGGCCGCTTCTGCAAGAGGTCCTCGATCTGGAACACGAGGTCATAGGCGAAGGCGCCGAACAGGCCGAGCAGCGGATCGTCATTGGCCGACAGCACAGCAATCATCGCCCGCACCAGCGACATCACGCTGGCGCGGCGGGTGCGCTGGTCCTCCTCGACCGGGGCAGGCCCGCGGACGATGTGCCCGGCGAGCCGCGCAGGCGAGGCCTCGGTGATGACCACGCAGGGCTCGCGCAGCGTGTCCTTGAGGAACGCGATCAGCACCTCGCCGCGACGATTCAGCGCCTGCAGGGTGAAGGTGGTGCCCTTGGTCTCGAGCACCAGCGGCGGATCGGCAAAGCCGAGATCGAAGCTCTCGTAGCGGCCGGGCACGGTCGTGCCCGAGGACAGCACCACGCCGCGGCGGCGGTCGAGCAGGTCGATCAGGTCATCGAGCCGGCTGGCGCCACCGGAAAACTGCTCGACGGCGCGCGTGATCGCGAGCCCGCTGGAGGTGCGGTAGTCGCTGCGGGCCGGAAGGGCGAAAACGGTCCTGTTCATGGGGTCCTCTTACGGAATTTACCGAGGAAACGCCACACAGGACCAACCGGAAGCCGCCGCTGCGTGGCGGCCCCTAAGCGATTGGATGTCAGACAAATCGCACCGGCCACCTTTTACAAGGTGCGCCACCAGAGACGGGCTGGGCGGACAACGGTGCTCATGGCGCGGAACTGACCACGCGGGACGGCCGCGGTCAAGGGCGGGAGGGCCACAGTCGGGGTTGGCGGAGGTGGCATGCTTATCATTCCCGCTCAGAACCCTCGGCTTTCGAGCACCGCGCGAAGTGCCGGCCCGACTGCCACCCTCCCCCTTGCGGGCTACGGGATTCCCGGTTTTATGCTTTGGGTTGCAAGTAGATAGCCTTCAAGCATTGCAGCG